>CAZNIL010000177.1:0-1553 GCA_964573085.1 uncultured Methanoregula sp. | reverse complement strand
TTTTTTTTGCAGACATCCAGGTCCCGCCATGACCGGGCACCGGCAGGAATACAAAAACAGCAGAAGGCTCCCGGCCGGGCTGCCTTCAGCGTCACAACAAAATGGAAAAATACATCGCTTTTAACGATAGAATGTGCTTTACACCAGCCAGGGTTTTTTATGTCGTGCAGGACGCTTACCGATGCCCTCGATGATGCCCCGTTCACGTTAAAACATGCCCATATCTGGTTCCTCTCCTCGATGGGGATCTTCCTTGACGGTTTCGACCTCTTCGTGATGTCAATTGCCCTGCCGCTCATCATTACCCGGTTCTCAGCAAGCCCCCTTGCACAGGGCGCTGTCGGTGCCGCGTCCGTTGTCGGTGCGATCTTCGGGGCGCTCATCGGGGGCAGGCTCTGCGACAAGTTCGGGAGAAAGAAGGTCTTTTTAGCCGATCTCATCATCTTCATTGTCTTTGCCGTCCTGTCGTCCTTTGCCTGGGACTTAGGGTCCCTCATCCTCTTCCGGTTCCTCCTTGGCATCGGGATCGGTGCGGACTACCCGATCTGTGCCTCCTATGTCTGTGAGTTCATGCCGACACGGATCCGGGGCCGGATGATGATCGCTGCATTCAGCTTCCAGGCTGTCGGCATCTTCGCTGCTGCTGCGTTCGGCCTCTTCATCCTTGCCGTACACCCGGTGGGATCGGCCTGGCGGTGGATGCTTGTTGCCGGCGCCGCCCCGGCGCTCCTGATCCTTGTGCTGCGGCGGACCGTCCCGGAGAGCGCCCGGTGGCATATCCAGCGGGGAGAATGGAAGCTCGCGATGGGAGTCGTCCGCCACCTGATACCGGATTTCACGATAAAAGGGGAGACAAAGCCCCCGGTGAAAGATGCGGTTAAAGATGAGCCGGAGAAGAGGGCATGGCATTCCCACCTTGCCGATTATGCCGGACTCTTCTCCCGGCAGAACCTGCGCAGGACCATTCTTGTCACCGTCCCGTGGTTTTTGATGGACTTTGCCTTTTACGGGGTCGGGATATTCACGCCAATCCTCATCGCATCCTTCATGGGCTCAAACGCTGCCGGGTTCAATTTCATTGCACAGGACTTCTTCTCGACCGAGTATACCGTATTCCTCGACATCTTCCTTGTCATCGGTTTCATTCTCAATATCCTCTTCATTGAAAAGATCGGCAGGATCCGGCTCCAGCTCGCGGGATTTATCGGCATGGCGGCCGGTATGTTCATCCTCGCCGCATCGCAGTCCGGTTCCCAGACCATCACCGCGCTTGCCTTTGTCGGGTTCGGCCTCTTTAACCTCCTCATGAACTGGGGGCCGAATGCCACGACGTTCCTCCTCCCCGCCGAGCTCTATCCTACCCGGCTCCGCGGCACAGCCCACGGGTTTGCATCAGCGCTTGCCAAGGTCGGTGCGGCCTGCGGGATCGTCTTCGTCCCCGTAATGAAGGCATCCTGCGGCGTGCAGGCCACCATCATCATGATGGGCGTCATCTGCGTAGTCGCCTTTGTCGTGACATGGCTGACCCGGATCGATATGACCGGGCGCTCCCT
>CAZNIL010000176.1:0-1697 GCA_964573085.1 uncultured Methanoregula sp. | reverse complement strand
GGTACTCGTTGGTCTCCCGCAGCGCATCCTCCATCCGCTTGCGTTCGGTGATGTCGGTAAAGGTTCCAAAGACGCTGATAATTTTTCCGACATCATCCTTTATGGAATCTGCACGCAAAAGAACGGGGAACCTGCGCCCGCTCTTGGATATCATATCCGTCTCACCACTCCATGACCTGCCGTTCAAAATTGCATCGAAAACCTCGCGGGCTATATCACTACTTGAAAAGGCTACAGGACCACCGCCTGCAGCCTCAAGTTCGTCCGCAGTATATTCAAACAAATTGGTAAAGGACTTGTTCTGATAGAAATGGTGCCCCTGAGGGTCTGACATCCCGATTGCATCACTGGAACTTTCGACTGCCTTCTTAATGATAAGAAACTCCACCTCCGCCCGCTTGCGCTCGGTGATGTCAACGAGGGCTCCAACCCTGACATTGCGTCCTTGATATTCCATCTGCCGAACGCGTATTTCCATCGGAAACCTTGTCCCGTCTTTCCTGAGCCCAATGGATTCGTAAGGTCCCTCCTCTCCTGTGGCTATTTGTTTTATCATGAACTCTCTGGCCTCGGGGGCAACAGTCATGGGGATTACCTGTTTCCCGAGCACTTCGCCCGGTTCGTACCCAAACATTTTGAAAAATTGGTCGTTTGCATTGAGAAGGATACCTTCTTCGTGAATGGCAATGGCTTCAAACGCTGCCTCAGACAGATGACGGAATCGTTCTTCGCTAACGCGTAAGGCTTCCTCAGCCTGCTTGCGCAGGGTAATATCCTGGCTGGTGCCCTCATGGTAGAGGATAGTACCTTCTTCATTCCGGATGGGTTTGACGTTAAGAGAGACCCAGACAATACTTCCGTTTTTATGGCGGCATTGTACCTCGAAATTCTTCAGGACGCCGGTTTCCCTAATGATCCTGACTGCCCGGTCCCGGTCCTCCGGGTATGCATAAACCTGAGACCGTTTATCAGTAACAGATCTCATCAGTTCATCTGATGAGTCATACCCAAGAATACGGGCAGCGGCAAGATTCGCACTGATGAATCTTCCTTCAGGAGTAACCTGATAGATGCCTTCGATTGCATTGTCAAAGATATTGCGGTATTTTTCTTCGCTCTTACGCAGCAACTCATATGCCCCATCCCGTAAGGAACGTTTGGGGCGTGCAGTACCTGCGACCTTCTTTTCCGGCACTTTCTTCTTTTTTGCTGCCATTAGTTATTCCAATGGTTTGATCATCGTCCTAATCTCTTTGGGCACTGATCCCACCATCGCATCCGGATCCCCGGTCTTCCGGAATATTCATGCGGGGCTCCGACACACGATAGCTGCTCTGGATCTGGAATAAGTTCACATCGCTGTACCATACCTTAATGGTTATCTTCAGAATGGACAGGGAGAAAAGATGGTGGCAGGCGTTGTTCCGAAAATATTGTTAAAAATTTGGTGAGGGGATTGAATTAAAACACACAGTTCAAAATAATTAATTAAAAAAATTTACCTTCTTTTCAGCAGCAGCACCGCACCCACGAGGACAATCGCGCCAACGACCGGCACAACCGTCACCGGCGACTTTGTTGCCGTGGCAGTCGGCGCCACCTCGGTGAGGGTTGCGGCAACCGCGGTGCTCCGGCCGCCGACGACCGTAACGGTCTGGACATTGTCCGTGTACCCTGCCTCTTTCATGGTGACGACG
>CAZNIL010000175.1:0-1705 GCA_964573085.1 uncultured Methanoregula sp. | reverse complement strand
GCTCGTAGTCTCGCTCGTGGAACAGCTTTTTGGGACAATTGAACTGGACCGGACGGCGGGGACGGCGTTCACGATTGTTGTCAGGGAAAAAGAGTAAGTGGCACTCAAAACTAAAAATAGATCCTGCTTGAGGCTTGTAAATTTTTATCCCTCAAGGGACTATTGTGACTAGGATACCAGAAAGATACCAAAATGGAAAAGCAATCGATCCTCATTGTCGAGGATGAGCGGATTGTTGGCGAGGATATGCGGGAGGCGCTCCTGCATTTCGGGTACGATGTTCCGGCGATTGCCATTACCGGTGAAGCAGCCATCAAGGAGGCGGGTGAACACCGTCCTGACCTGATCCTGATGGATATTTTCCTTGCCGGGCCTATGAACGGCATCGAAGCGGCAGAAAAGATCGGTCCGATGTATGATATCCCGATCATCTTTCTTACTGCATTTGCCGATGCACAGATTGTTGAACGTGCCAAGGCCACAGAACCTTACGGGTACATCCTCAAACCCTATGATGAAAAGGAACTTCGCACCTCGATTGAGATTGCCATCTATAAACATGCCCTGAATAAAAAATTAAAAGAGAGTGAGGCCCGGTATCGCGGGTTCTTTACCACATCCCATGACTGTGTCTTCATCGTTTCACCTGCAGGCAGTTGGATCGACTTCAATGATGCTGCACCGGAGATGTTCGGGTATGCCAGCCGGGAGGAACTCATGAACGTTCCCCTACAGGGCCTCTACGAGCACCCGGAGGAACGTGCAGTACTGGTCAAAAGGGTTGTTGAGGGGGGGCATGTCAAAGATTACCCGGTCCGGTTCCGGAAAAAGGATGGCACGGTCATCGACACACTCATGACGACGGTACCTCTCCGCGAAAATGACGGGTCCGTCAAGGCTTTTATGGGCTCCATACGGGACATCACCGAACGCAAGCAGGCGGAGGATGCGCTTATGATCTCCTGGAAAAAGCTCAATCTCTTAAACAGCATCACCCGGCATGATATCAATAACCAGCTCACGGCACTTGACGTGTTCATCGCGCTCTCAAAGGACATAACAGATGACCCTGCCATGCGGGACCTTCTGGATAAGGAAGCAATAATATCTGCAAATATCGCACGTCAGATAACATTTACCAAGGACTACCAGGAGATGGGTATGAGGGCGCCCGGGTGGCAGAACGTACCAGCAACCATCAGGAGATCTGCGGCGGCATTCCCGATGCAAAATATCAGCATTGACATAAGTTGTACCGACCTTGAAGTGTTTGGGGATCCGCTCTTTGAAAAGGTGTTTTATAACCTGATTGACAATGCGCTCAGGTACGGCGGCGAGAAAATGACGACCATACGCGTCTCATCTCACGATACCGCAGATGGCACGGTCATTGTCTTTGAGGATGACGGTGACGGGATCTCTTGTATGGATAAGAGGAACCTGTTCGAGAGGGGATTTGGGAAAAACACCGGGCTTGGTCTGTTCCTTGCACGGGAAATCCTCTCAATAACCGGACTCCTCATTACAGAGACCGGGGAGCCCGGGAAAGGGGCACGGTTCGAGATTTCTGTCCCAAAGGGTGCAGCCCGTTTTGTGAAATAACACACATCTACAGTATTTTCCAGAATGTCTGCCGGCGGCGGGCTTTGCCGGCACATGCTCATGACAATCATTAATAATCCCGCTCACCTAAATTCTAAAGCAC
>CAZNIL010000174.1:0-1746 GCA_964573085.1 uncultured Methanoregula sp. | reverse complement strand
AAATCCTGCTAGAACAAGGGTACTCCCGAAACTAACTGCAGCAACACTATGATCACGGGTTGGTGCACGAGATAGATAGCCAGCGAGTGCCTGCCAAGGAAAGCAAGCGGTGACAGAACACCCCCAGGAATTGCCGGAACCGTAAAAGAACGCCTGCCGTCAGGGTAAATCCTCTCGCCTGTACCAAGACCGATCAGGACAAGACCGAACCATGGAAAAAGGGGTGTATAATCTACGGAACTGAAGGATGGAGGATGGATTCCGATCGGGCAGAGCCAGAGCGGCCCGGAGATGCCTGCATATGCAAGCGCGAGACCGGTTACAATCACAACCGCCCCAATCAGGATATTTCCGGACCGGAACCGGAAGAACAGGGGGGAAAGCATAATCGATACTCCGATAGCGTGCAGGATACCGAAGATTACAAAACCCTGACCGAGATACAGCCATGTCGCCAGCGTCACGACGAGCCCCCAGGCAAAAATCCCGGCACCGCGTTTAAGAAATTTTACCGCCAGCCGGCCCGGTGCTCCCTCCCCAGCCAACCGTACTGCCCGGGAATGGCTTACAGAGAGTGAAATACCTGCAATAAGAAGGAAAAGCGACGCAGTGGAAAACGCAAAGTATCGCCAGAACCCTCCTGAAACATTCACGGGATATATTTTGAAAAAGTACAGGTCAAAGACCGTATGGAACACGATCATCATGAGGATCGCAATGCCCCGGGCTGCATCAAGCTCTGCAAATCTTCCGGCACTATTCACTCCAGATGATTGGAACAGATCCTTCATATTCTCTTCTCTTTTGCCGGTACGAGGTAGTTTAACTTTGAAAAGCACCAAGTATCAGGATGATATTCCATGACACATGGGCATGAGAACAGTGCAGATGAACATATTATCGAAGCGATCGGCAGGTGCCGGATTATCATCCGGAACGGAAAAGTATCTGAAGTCGGCGATGCGCTGATCAAAGACTGTCCACTCGCAAAACGGTTCGCATACCCGATCCTAGATATTAAGAAAGATTCCGTCAGAGCCAACATCGAGCACAGGATAAAGGCTTTTGGCATGTGCACACCCGATCGGGAAGTCCTTGCCAGCCGGGAATTCGTCGGGTTTGGCGCTTCAGAGATCCTGAGCTTCGGGCTGCACGCGGGCCTCATCGATGCAGTCGTGCTCGCCTGTGATGGCGCCGGTACCGTCATTGTCACAAAACCTGCGCTGGTACAGGGAATCGGCGGCAGGATGTCGGGGCTTGTGAAGACATGCCCCTATCCTTCTGTCATGGACAAAATTGAGAAAGCTGGAGGAATTGTTCTCGACCACAAACATGCAGCAATCAATCAGGTTGCCGGTGTTGCACTCGCACATACCAAAGGCTACAAGAACATTGCGGTTACGGTTGCCCTGCCAGAAACCGCAGCAACAATCCGCCGTGTCCATCCCGACACCATAATCTTCGGTGTTCACGTGACAGGGCTCTCTAAGGGAGAAGCGGAAATACTCGTGTCTGCGTCCGACCTGGTTACGTCCTGTGCATCAAAGACTATCCGGGAGACTGCCGGGGCAAAAGCACGTGTGCAGGCCGGGATCGCTATCCCGATATTTGCGATGACAGAAAAGGGCAAACGTCTTATTATTGAAAAAATCCGCCAGTCCGACGACCCGTTTCTTGTCAAAACTACCCGCCTTCCGTCTCTGGGCAGCCAGCAGCCGGAACCACTGGTTTAAATTGTTGATTTTT
>CAZNIL010000173.1:0-1759 GCA_964573085.1 uncultured Methanoregula sp. | reverse complement strand
GCTCAGATTTTACTGATCGCAAAGGCTGCGATGGTTACGATGATAACAAGGGAGATAGTGGCATGGCACATGACCAGCAGCTTGCTCTTTACGGACAGGACCTGGGTATCCGAAGGCACGAACACTGTCGAGACCGTAAACGAGAGAAAGATGTAATCGGTAAGGGCGGGCGTCCAGCATTCCCAGCCTTTGAGCTTATTTGCGGACTGGGGAAAGAGAAAATTGATCTTCGCACGGGGATCTGCCAGAAACGCCTCCTGCAGTTCCGCGTCGATAACCCAGTAGAATATCCCAAAGGAGACGATGCAGAAGAGCCATATCACCGCTGCATCAAGCAGGTGGAGGACAGCAACACCCTGCCGGCTCCACAGGCTCGCAACCATCAGGATGACGTTGTATACAATCCAGAGGAGCAGAAAGAGACTGTACAGGATGAACAGGTACCTGACATAGCGCTTTTTTTTAAGAACGATCAGTGCGGCACTTATTCCGATGAGCAGACCTAAAGAGACAATCAGATCGGAGACATGGTCTGCCTTAAACCAGATCGTGCCCTCAAGTATGCCCGGGACAACCATCGCGGCCGAGAAGTCCGCCGACTCCACCATTTTTTTCATGCCTTCAATGGAGAGCGCAGTGGTCTGGAGATCGGTCAGGATATATTCCGAGATCACGGCAAGCAGGAGGAGCACGATGATGCGCTTTGCAGTCCAGTCGGTAACGAGATAGTGGATCGTATTATTCAGCGACCGGATGATCCGCTCCATGAAGTCCTCACAGGGATGATAATCAGATGATCTGGATATCCCTTTCGGTTTAGAGAAGACCGGGCAGAAATTGCCTTTTCTTAAGGGTTGGTCGTGCTTTCCTGCTGTGTCTATTTCCCGATCTTTAAGAGCATCTCCTCAAGCGAGGGGTATCGGGACTCGATCTTCTCCACCTTGCCGCCCGCGTCATGGATCAGCCCGGTGCACTCGTTGAGCTCCCCCATGCTCTCTGCATCGCAAATGAAGAGCCCTTCCTCCTGCCGGTAGGTCTTTGAATGCCCGAGCAGTTTCCCGGGATTATCGATGGAGAAAAAGATCGTATACGTGAGTGAACCGAACTGTTCGCGGAGTTCAGACATGCTGCCGAACGCGACCATCTTCCCCCGCCTGAGGATCATCACCCTGTCGCAGATCGCCTCGACCTGGTACAGGTTGTGGGCGGAGAGCACGATCGTCTTGCCCTCTTTTTTTAATGTGCGCAGGTAATCGGCAATGAACCGCGACGTCATCGGGTCAAGCCCGCTCGTCGCCTCGTCATAGACCAGCAGCGCCGGGGCGTGGATGAGCGACCGTGCTATTGCGGTCTTGCGCTTCATCCCTTTGGAAAACTCCCCGATCTTCTTTCCATTGGGTTCGAGCGAGAGCACCGAGAGCAACTGCCGGCTGCGTTCACGGATCACCTGCGGCGACAGCCCGTAGATCTCCCCGAAGAACGCCAGGTAGTTCTCGGCGGTCATCGTCTCGTAGAGCCGGGACTCCTCGGGGAGGTACCCGAGCATCCCTTTGAGCGAGACCGGGTCGTTGACCACATCGATCCCGTTGACAGAGAGCGAACCGGACGTCGGTGCGATCAACCCCGACATGATCTTGAGCAGTGTGGTTTTTCCCGCCCCGTTGTGCCCGATGATCCCGAAGATCTCGCCGTCCGAAAACCCGAAGCTGATATCGTCAAGTGCCAGGAATCCGTCGAACTTTTTGACAAGGTTTGTTGC
>CAZNIL010000172.1:0-1783 GCA_964573085.1 uncultured Methanoregula sp. | reverse complement strand
CAAACGGGGTTGATTCCGTGACAAGGATACAGGCATCACACCCGTCCAGTGTCTCGACGACCGGACAGGAAGTGCCCGGCGCAGTATCGCAGATCACAAGGGGATCGCTTGCTGCCAGTTTTTTTGCTGTCCTGATGATCGGCACTGCAAGGGGATTTCCTGTGTCCAGCATTCCTGAAATAAGCTTCAGGTTGGGCAGCGGTGTGGAGATTGTTGTGGTCCCTATCCGTTTTGGATCTTCGTGGATGGCACCGTTCGGGCAGACCAGCGTGCACCCCCCGCAGGAGTGGCAGAGCTCGGGAAAGAAGAGGACCCGGCTGCTAAGTACGGTCATCGCGCCATACTGGCAGAACTCCTCGCACAGCCCGCAGTGTTGGCAGGCGGTTTCGTCGACAACCGGCACCGGCACGGTAACTTCGGTTGTAGTGGAAGGAGCCGGAAAGAAGAGATGGAGGTCGGGCTCCTCAACATCGCAGTCGATGAGCGTAACCTGTTCGGCTTGGGAGAGCGTGAAGGCGAGATTTGCGGCCACCATACTCTTGCCGGTACCGCCTTTCCCGCTTGCAACTGCAAGTCTCATACTGTGCCCCGCTGTACACTCATCGGCAGGGTTTCCCGCCCGTGTATACCTGCCTGCATCTCCCTACTCTGAGCGTACAAGGGTATTTTTCGTGAACTGGTCGGATGCGTCCTTTACCGATCCGCCGGCGCGGTACGTGTACATCGCAATCCCTGCGGCAGCGAGTACCTCACGCGCGTTCCCGCCTACCTGCCCGCTTATCAATGCCTTAACGTCGTGCGCGATAAGTATTTGAGCGGCTTTAGGACCCACACCTCCCGCACCATCAGCATATGGGTTCTGGATCGCTTCAAAGGATCCGGTCTCGCTTTCAAGAATGATAAAATACGGCGCACGCCCGAATCTCTCCTCTGAGGGGGAGTCGGGGGTTGCGCCTTTTGCTGTAAAACATACCTTCATGATCTCTACCTTTGATTATTACTCATATGAGCATAATTTAATAAATGTATGGATACCAGCAGAGGTTTGGAGGATTTTTATAGATAATATTGAGGATCTTATCTTTCGGCATACCAATCTTTCATGGACAAGATAATATTTGATTATCCTGCGGGGCATATCGGTATCCTGAAGTTTTTTTAATTTTCACTGCTTTGTAGTGGCAGAAAAAGAACGGACCAAGATATATTTTATTCAGGAACCCGGAAATTACCGGTCAATTTCATTCGTCCGGGTGAAAACAGGTATGGAGATTCCGGTTTCCTGCGCCTGATTGCTTGTCCGGCACATCCCACCTTGCGTTATCCACTGAACTCAGGTGCCTCCTGATATTCCGGAAAAATTTCCAGTGCAGAAGCAGGTGGAGGATGAGCAGGGCGGCGAACAACAGGCTCGTGTAATCGTGCATCGTCAGCCATTGGGAACGGGTGATTCCGATATACATTGATGTACTATATCCCCGCCTCCCTCCGGAGGTCAACACAAGATAGAGAACAAGGCCGGAAATCAGCGACGGGATAAAGGTTATCAGGCAGCCGATATCAACAAGTGCGTTGATGGTTATGCGTCTCATAAGTAATCCCCCTGATCCTTATGATGGGATGATGGCAATATAACAACTGTTCCTTGCAAATGAATAATCAAACGACCAAAAAAATTGAACCTCCTGTCTATGATGGGGTGCTTTTTAAAAAAATACATCCTTGGTATCAGCGGGCTTTCACTTTCTTTCCCAGAGTGTTCATGTTTAGAATGGAAGAGAGT
>CAZNIL010000171.1:0-1866 GCA_964573085.1 uncultured Methanoregula sp. | reverse complement strand
TGTGTCGAAATACCCCATTCCATCAGGGAACGAATTTGTCATGGAAAAAGTTTTCGTGATCTGAGGAGATTGAACAGAGAGAGAGGGAATTACGATGTTGAATGAGTGGGAAGGGTACCAGTAAATTCCATTGCCATAGGAATATGCTGCACCATCGACAAAAAATTCTGCACTGGAAAGATTGATCCGCCGCATCTGGGCACCATCATAATTCAGGATATGATACAGTTTATTTTTCAGATCCTGTTTTCCCAGTAAAAAGAAGATGATCCGCGTCCCTTCATCAACGCTGTAATTCACATTGATCACTGCAGTATCATTTTTTAGCTGTACGGTTACGTCCTGAACTGTAATATAACCATAACGCTCTTCGTCGGATGCACTCACGGGTATCGCAATACTGAGGAGGATAACAACAAGAATAGCGATAGCCTGTGCTCTCATGCGTTAATGCATCTGTCCTGTTCGGTTTATATCTTTTTTGTCTTTTAAAAAAAAGGAGAGAAGTCAGAATTTCTCAAGAGAATAGTGAATTTAAAAAAATTATTTGTTTTTGGCAAGCACGATCTCAATGCTTGACACATTAGTCTTCCCGGATTCAGTATCGATGACCTCGGTCGATATCTGGATCTCCTTTTTTGAAACACCGTCCAGAAAACGGTTCAGCGCGATCTCTGCGGTATCCACGGCCCGCGAGATGGCTTTGCCCCGTGCCTTAATCGCCACCTGGTCTGCCCCATTATTAAACTGTGTCACCACTGCAAGTACGTAGTTCATGACTGGCTTGTTTCCAACGAACACTGTATTTTCTTTCAGTTCCATAACTTCACCTCGTGCGAACAGGTTTCAGAGATACTTTTTCTTTGATATGAGTTCTGCATTCAGTACGCTCGCGCCGGCTGCACCACGAATCGTGTTGTGCCCCATCGCGATAAACCGGACCCCCTCGCGCAACCTTCCGACGGAGACCGTCATACCTTTGCCCCGCATCCGGTCGAGACGGGGTTGCGGGCGGTCGTTCTCTTCAAGGTAGAGCACGGATTTCCCGGGTTGTGTCGGAAGTCCTTTGATCAGCGGTTTATAGGTATTGTATGCCTTTTTGAGTTCGTCCACTGGTTTTTTGATGTCGACCCAGATCGCCATCGTATGCCCATCGATCACAGGAACCCGGTGACAACTCGCACTGACGGAAAACGGGGCGTTTATGACTTTTTTTCCTTTGAGGGCCCCCATGATCTTTAAGGACTCTGTTTCCATCTTCTCTTCTTCGTTGCCGATATAGGGGATCACATTGTCATAGATCGCCATTGCAGCAACCCCGGCAAAACCTGCACCGGATATTGCCTGCATAGTTGCCACCCGGACATCGGTAAATCTGAAGGTACTCAAAGGTGCAAGTGCCATCACCATCACGATAGTAGAACAATTCGGGTTTGTCACAATAAACCCGTCACGCCCCTTATCGCGCTGAACATCGATCAGCCCGAGATGATCCGGGTTCACTTCAGGAACGACGAGGGGAATGTCCGGTTCCATCCTGTGGGAACTGGCATTGCTGCAGACAGCAATTCCTGCATCGGCAAATTCTGATTCCACATCAGCTGCAATCTCTGCAGGAAGGGCAGAAAAGACCAGATCAACGTCTTTCATGCTCTTTGGAGACGTAGGGGTGACTTTGAGTTTCCCAATCTTCTCAGGGAATGGCGTATCGAGACGCCAGTTCACGACGTTTTCATAGGGTTTTTTCGCACTCCGTTCAGAGGCGGCGAGCGTGGTGAGGTTGAACCAGGGATGATCTGCCAGAAGTTCAACAAACCGCTGACCAACCGCGCCCGTAGCACCGAGCACTCCAACATTGATCATAGA
>CAZNIL010000170.1:0-1879 GCA_964573085.1 uncultured Methanoregula sp. | reverse complement strand
ATCTCCATCGTTTCAGCAAGCTTCTGTTCAAGCACCTCTCTTGTCACCTTTCTTCCGTCAATCGATCTTCCCGCACCCATATCCACGATCTTCTTCGCATTATTCTGCTGTTCAGGGTGGTTCGGGTCCATGATGATCAGCACCGGCTTTTCAAACAACAGCGCCTCGTGCAGGGTTGTGAGCCCGCCATGCACAATTGCGACACGCGCTCGTGCCAGATGTTCATAAAGGTTCGGCACGTAGCCATGCGAGATGAAATTATCCGATGATTCCGGGAGGGTCTGCCCCGTATAAAACACATCAAAGGTCAGGTCCTTTCTTTTGTCAGCGATCGACCGTAACATCTGGTACATTGGCAGCTTGTAGGGTTCACCGCCAAAGCTGGCAAAGACGCATTCATGGCAGTAGGTGTAACCCTCCGGATTCACATCGAGGAACGGCCCGGTGAAGCTGTACCGCTGCTCTTCCCCGGCCGGGACAACGATGTTGAATTCACTGACCGTGTCTGGGGGAGGATAGTCGGGGATGATGATATGGGTGGCGAGCCTGATGTAGCGCCGGATCAAAAAGTTGAGAACCTTCCAGACAGGGTTTGTCGTGCCGTTCAGGCCATTAAAATGGTTCTGGTTCGTGATAAAAACGACCGGCACGTTACAAACCCGGCCGGCAATGACCCCCCCGTACATGGTGTCGCAGACGACACACTCAATGCCGTGCTCCCGGATAAGCTCCCGCACCCGGAGTGCTGACCAGATCATATCAAATACGATCCATTTTGAGCCCCAGAGCGTTTTTTTCATGGAGAAAAACCCCTCCTCGCCTTCAAGTGAGACTTCCCGTTGCGTGCGGTGAAGGTTAGAGCAACCGTGCTGGTCGATAAAATCATATGCCTTGCCATACGCGGCAAAATGGACAAAGTGCCCCTGCTGCTGAAAATAGTGCCCAAGGTGGACGCAGCGGGACGCATGCCCGAGCCCTTCACCGCAGACTACGAAGAGGATGTTCATGCGTTCCTGCCTTGTATCTCTGTCCTGATGAATGATGAGACCGTATTTTTACCCTTCGGGGTTACCGGTGGGAGAGATTTCATCTGAATTACCGGGCTTTTCCGGGATGATGATCCATGCAAGGATATAGACAATGATACCAGTACCTAGGGAGAGAAGCGTGACAGCGACCCATACAAGCCTGATGATCGAGAGGTCGATGTCGAGGTGTTCTCCAAGTCCGGCGCAGACACCCCCCAGCATCCTGTCCCGTGTTGACCGGTACAACCGCTTCATACACAGAAATAGGGTTGTACAAAATAAAAAACGACAGGGTGCTGATGAACCGGACAGGAAGATCCTGAAGTACCTGCAGGAAAACATAAAAGAGATGGGCTCGAGGAGATTCGAACTCCTGACCTCCGCCATGTCAAGGCGACGTCATAGCCAGCTAGACCACGGGCCCGCACCTGTAAAAGAATGCGCTTTAAAGGTGGGTGAACGCAGTATAAAAGAATTCTGTTCCTCAAATGAATTCAGTGAACAGGCCCCTGTTCTCCACCAGCAGGTTCATGCACCGGGGGCTTTCACAGTACTCTTCGGAGTTGATACTGATGTGCAATGACACAAAAAAGCAGTTGTTTGTGTACGAACACGATGCGGGCAGGCTGGAACTGCTCGTGCGGATCCTGTACTGGATCCTGATCGGGATTGTCGCATGGGTATACGGACTCGTTGCCGGCATCTGTCTTATCATCCAGTGGTTCTTCATCCTGATCCTCGGGAGCCGGAATGATGCGCTGTCCAATGTTGCAAAGGGCTACCTCGAGTATATGGTGCACGTGATGGGCTACGTGTATATCATGACCGACAAACGCCCGGATATCATGCCG
>CAZNIL010000169.1:0-1893 GCA_964573085.1 uncultured Methanoregula sp. | reverse complement strand
AGGACGGACTTGTTGCTGAACCGGTCGGAGATCCGGCCCCACATGCCATAGGAGAGCACACTTGAGAGCTGGCTGAGGACGGCAAGCGCAATGACAACCGTGATATCGAAGTCGAGCATGACAAGCAGGTAGACAGTAAAAAACGGGGCGGCGAGGTTGACGGCAAAGTTCCATGCTGCCAGAAAGGCGATCAGCCGGGAGAAGTTTATATCGCGGAACGCAGACCGGACCTGGCCAAGAAGCGGGACTTTTGGAGCTTCCTTCATTAACGGTTCGGGGATCCTTGACATGTACCAGATCCCAAAGAGCCCGGCGACAAAACCGCCAACGAAGATGACCGAGTAGGCAGTGAGCGGGGGAAAGGCCGTATTCCTCTGGACGAAATCGATGAGGACACCGGCGGCAAGGGACAGGACGATCCCGAGGGCAAGGGACAGGGACATGCGGCGGGAGAAGAAGCTGCCCAGGATCTCTTCGGGCACAAGGTCGCGTATCCACGAGTTCCAGCTGCAGTGGGAGATGGCAGAGACGCTCCCGTACAGGACAAGTGCCGCAATCAGGACGGGCACGGCGGCAGCCGGGCCAAACAGGAACGGTATGAGGGCAATAACGAGCCAGAAGAGTCGTGCGACAATCGAGGCGCTCACGCAGACCAGCCGCCGGTTGCGGACCTTTTCTACAACCGAGATGGCGGGCATCTGGATCAGCTCGGTAAGCGGAGGGATTGCCGCAAGCAGCCCGATTACCGTGTTGGACGCGCCCAGCTGGAGGCCGAATGCAACAAGGAAGATCCCGCCGGTCAGCGTGACCATGGCCTGTGTGGCGAGCCCGTCCCTGATGATATACGAGAGCCCTTTTGTTATGTCGTCATCGCTTAAGGTCTCTTTCGGGTTCATCATGGTAAAAACACACAGAACCGATGATTTGAACGGGAGTACCGGCCCTGCACAGGCCGTATTTTTTGTCCGGAATGTATGGTATGAGCAGGCAGTTCAAAAAAGATTTCGTTCCCGTTGCCGGGAGAATCCGGTTGCACGTTTGTCATCATACCGTCATCCCGGACCGGCCGATAGAACCGTGCCTTGGGGATCGCGTCCCTTCCGGTTACCGGTCGTTCAGCTGCTGCTCGATCCGGTCCAGCCGGCCCTGCAGCTCCGCATTCTGCCGGCCCTGCTCCCTGAGGGCGTCTTTTATCTCCGTAAGATCGCTTCTTTTAGCGGCTGCTGCATCGCCGCCTGCAGGAGCATCGGGTGTGGCCGGCGCGAGGAGCTTGTTGGCGATGAACCCCGCAAGGGTGCCGAAGAGGCATACGCCCATGGTCATGACGGTGATGCCGACCAGCCGTCCCGCCGTGGTCACCGGGTAGCGGTCACCGTATCCCACGGTCGTGATGGTGACGTAGACCCACCATATTGCATCGGAAGCGGTCAGGATGTTGGCATTGGTTGCTGACCGCTCGGCCATGAGGACGAGAAACGCCCCGCTCTCGATCACGAGCATGACGCAGAAGGCGACGATGAAGAGCACGCTCTCGGCCCGGTGCTGTATGAGTTGTCCAAAGATGTTGCGGCCGCCGTACTTTTTGAGGAGCCGGTATGCCTTGAAGACCCGGAAGAGCCGCAGGATACGCAGGGCGGGGGTGCATGCAAGGAGATCGGCCCATCCCCAGTCGCGGAAGAAATAGTACCTCTTCGACCCGGCCGAAAAAAGACGGTACAGGAAATCCGCAAGGAATGGGATCGTCAAAAAGAAGTTAACGACCTGGATAACGTGGACGGAATCGGGATCGAGACCGGGGATCCAGATGATGATGAAGTTGATGACGGACAGGAGGGAGACTGCCAGGATGAAGATCTCGTAGCCGGGATCTTTTAAGTCCTGCATCCCGTTTTG
>CAZNIL010000168.1:0-1938 GCA_964573085.1 uncultured Methanoregula sp. | reverse complement strand
ATGAAGCTCCAGTCCTGTAAAAAGATCTACAAACACGACACACAGCGGGCTTCCCCGCTTGCTGATACCCTTGCACGGATCGAACCGAAAGTCCCGGCAGCAGGTATAACACGGGTCGCCGACATCACAAGCCTTGACCGGGTCGGCATCCCGGTCTTCTCCTGTATCCGGCCAACTGCAGAAGACGGGGCGATCACGGTATACAATGGTAAGGGGGCAACCGTGGAGGAGTCCCGGATCTCGGCGATCATGGAAGGGATCGAGCGGTATAGTGCGGAAGTGCATGACCACAGGATTGAACGGGGATACTATCATGAGATGTTCGGGAAAGGGCGGATTGTCGATCCCCGGGACCTGATCCTCCCGGGTGACGCAGACCCCGATCAAATCCTTCCATGGGTTGAAGGGTTTGACATTGCAAACGATGAGCCGGTCTTTATCCCTGCCCACGCGGTATTCCACCCCGTGCCCCCCCATTACCGCTCGCTGTTTCGCACCAGCACCAATGGACTGGCATCGGGAAACACTATGGAGGAGGCGGTCTTTCACGCCCTTGCCGAAGTGATCGAGCGGGACGCGTGGTCGCTCGTTGAGGCATCCAGAAACACCGGGCCAAAAGTAGTAAATATAAAAGATCCGCTCATCAACGACATGCAGAAGAAATTTTCCGATGCACAGGTCGAGGTAACCATCCGCGACATCACATCCGACATCGGCATCCCCACAATGGCGGCAGTTGCCGATGATGTGCTCCTCAGGGACCCCATCCTTCTCACCATGGGCATGGGTACGCATACCAGCGCAAGGATCGCGGTCATGCGGGCGCTCACCGAAGTGGCACAGAGCAGGCTCACCCAGATCCATGGTGCGCGGGAAGATACAACGATCGCACAGCTGCGAAAGCAGATGGGGTATGACCGGGCCAAACGGATGAATGCGTACTGGTTTAAGGATAACGGGACGGTTGATTACACCACGATACGTTCCTGCGACAGCGACGATTTTCTCAAAGATATCCGTATTATGACCGACGCCCTCGGCAGGAAGGGACTTGACCGGGTCATTGTAGTCGACCTCACCCGGGAGGAGATCGACATCCCCGTAGTGCGGGTGGTCGTCCCCGGCCTCGAATCATACGCGATGGACCGGGAGCGCCGGGGGGAGAGGGTAAAAGATGTACAGGATCACGGTTTTTCTCGGACCAAGTCTTGACCGCAAGGTAGCAGAGAGAATCCTTTCCGCCACGTACCTCCCGCCGGCAAAGCGCGGCGATCTTCTTGCAGCTGCCGGCGAGGGTTCAACAATCATCTGCCTGATCGATGGCGTGTTTCACCAGGAATCCGCAGTCGCCCACCGTGAGATCCTCTCTGCACTGAAAAGCAGAGTGCGGGTGATCGGGGCATCGAGCATGGGGGCACTCCGTGCCGCTGAAATGGACACGCTGGGTATGGAAGGCATCGGTGAGATTTACCGGATGTATAAAAGCGGGGAGCTTATCTCTGACGACGAGGTTGCGCTCGTCTTTGACCCTGTTTCGGGCTGCGCCCTGTCAGAGCCCTTGATCAACATCCGCTTTACCCTGAAAAAAGCGGAGGGGGCAGGGGTCATCTCTGCCGGAGATCATGCTGCCCTTCTTAATACAGCCCGCTCCCTCTTCTATCCTTCCCGGACATATCCGGCGATCGTATCAGCAGCGGGAAGTTCCGTACATGACAGGACACGGGAACGCTTCCTCGCATGGGTGGAGGAGAACAGCTGTGACCAGAAGAGAGAGGATGCAGTCGCGGCGCTGGAGTTTACCAGAAAGATTGCCTGTGAAGGAGACCGTAGGTGATCACGAGGAATTTTCACCCGTAGCCGGAATCAACCGGACATTTTAAAAATGCCAGTCACTTCACCTTTGCCCAGACGTATGCAAACCGCTGGAACGCGGTGAAA
>CAZNIL010000167.1:0-1983 GCA_964573085.1 uncultured Methanoregula sp. | reverse complement strand
TCCGACAACCTTCGGCCGCCGCTGCTCTCGCACCGCTCCTTATACCTGCACCGGTTGCAGGGAGCGTTGAGCGGGTGGTGCGGGACTTCCCCCTCACGTATGGACCGGACTTTGCGCAGGGTCGAAAGAAACTGTCGCCGGTCACGCGGCTGGACCGCATGATGCCTCGATACACCGTCGGGAATATATTCCACGAACCCGCCGGTCACCTCTTTTCCGGTCATTTCCTGGAGACAGATCGCACAGCCTGTGATCCGGAGCCGGTCTGCTGCATAGGTGCCAAACGGGAGAGCACCTGCGGCACGGACGATGGAGAACGCACCGTCAACCCCGATCCGGTCAACCATCCCGACAACCCCGTACTTCCCTGATACAACCCGCACATCGGTCTGGTCAGCCGGTCTCCATTCGCTCCGGTTACATGCCGTGATGCACGTATCCAGAAACGTTCGCTGTGCGGGATCGATTCCGGGGCGGACCGCGAGGACTTCCGTCCAGATTACTTCGGGATCAAGGGGTGTGCCGAGGTAGTAGGAAACCTGTTTGCAGACGGCGTACCGGTCGGATTCGGTGTGCGGCTCATTGCGCTCGTAATAGAACCGCACCGGGCACGCGTGGCAACGCACAAGGTCAGAAACTGCGATGGATTCACTATGATCAGGCAGGACGATTCCTCACTACTGCGTGGGGAAAAGATCAGGTTATACTTATTGTTCTAAAATTTATCGCCGACCCGTATTTCATGGACTTGGTTTTGGGAGCAGACCGGATTATGCTGAAATGATTGCATCATGTGTATAGTGCACCAGAACCTGCCCGATAAACTCCTGACCAATGTTTTCATATCTTTGGGACAAACGTATATCCATGGCAGGACAGGAAATTTCCGTCAATATTCCCCCCACGCTTGACCCCGTGTACAGCAACATGATCCAGATCGCGTACAAGGACGACGAGTTCACGTTCATGTTCCTCCACCAGCTCCCGCAGGTCAACCAGGCGCGGGCAAAGGCAATCGTCTCCATCACACCGACACACGCAAAGAACCTCGTCGCGGTGCTTACAAAGACCGTCAGTGATTATGAATCAAAGTTCGGCGCGATCGCCCCACCGCCCGCCGATTCGAAGGGCGCAGAGAGCGTAACCACGCTGCGCGGGTATTCCTAAACCCCTATATTTTATTACGATCAGGGTTGATATTGTGAGGTATTGCGCCGCCGTGGCTTAGCGGCATAGCGGCTGATTCGTAATCAGCAGGTCGAGGGTTCAATTCCCTCCGGCGGCTCTTCTGGAATTGGGGAGGATAAAACCCCACACATTTTTTGTTTTCTGCACAAGAGATTTCAATCGTCTTTTCATTGGTGAGACGCCCGAAGCCGGCTGTGATTATTGTAATCTCACGCGTACGCAGGAACGATGGAGAACACTCCATCACCCTGAAAAAAGCGCCGCGCCCCCTCATCAGTGCCACACTGGCGTATGGATTCGTGTTTTTGACCGAGCCGCTTATCTGGCTTGTCTCCTAAGGTAAAATAACAAATGCCGGATGTTCTTCACACCTCACGACCAGAATTTGTTCTCAGCGCAGGTGTTGCGATCCTCGGGATAGTGGTTGCACCACTCGCCCTGTCAGGATTTACAGGAGTTCCCCTGCTTCATATGGTCTCGCTTACCGGTTCGATCCTGGTTTTCCAGCCGTTTGCCGCATCCATCGGGGTGGTTCTTGGCATTCCGCCGTGGATCATCCTTGTGACGATGGCATCGGTGGGCACGGGGGCGGTAATCGGTATCCTGGCACTCTGCGATATGTTCACCAACCGGTGGCAGCGGTTTGACCAGGCGATCCAAAAAGTCCATGAACGGGCGAACCGGTCAAAGGGGTTTCAGAAGTACGGGATGCTGATGTTCTTCCCGTTCATCTGGGTGCCGGGGATCGGGCTCTATGGCTGTACGCTCATCGCATGGCTCCTTGGGTGGCGGGAG
>CAZNIL010000166.1:0-2037 GCA_964573085.1 uncultured Methanoregula sp. | reverse complement strand
AGTGGGGGGTGCCACCCTGTTGTCGTCGGGAGGTTTCTGGAAATTGATCTGGTGTGGGGAAAAAGAGCGGGGTAAATGAGTTTGGAGGTGGGGGTACCCCCCACGGACCCTCCTCAAACCCTATCATGTCTTCCCGATTGTTTGTAAATGAGTTTGGAGGTGGGGGTACCCCCCACGGACCCTGAGTGGGGGTCATGGGAGATTGCATCAAGAACTGAACTTATCCTGCTCTCTTCCACCACACCTTCGCGAGCTTCGAGTTCCCTGATATTACAACCTCGTCACCCTCTTTACGGATCAAGGGCGCGAGGTACTTGTTCAGTACCCGTTTCTGCCCGGGCGTCTTTACCGCAAACCGTTTCCGGAAGAACGCCAGCATCTCGCGACCGGTGGAGAACCGGTATTCTTTCTGCAACGGCAGCATCTCAACATTCGGGTAAATCCCCATCTGGTACAGGACGTTAAAGAGACAGTCGACTTTGGGCCCCGTATGATAGGTCTCGCCATGCAGCTTTGGCCATAGGTCGAAATACATCCGTTCCCAGAATGGCGGGTCAGCAAACCAGAAGAGGTAGACATACCCGGACGAGGCAGCATTCATCTTGGCGAGCGATTCCCGGATATCTTCCATCGTAAGCGAAAGCGATGCGATCACCACATCGTACGGTGCGGTAAGATCGCTTGCGGGATCGACATCCTCCCAGCGTTTCTGTATGCAGGAGATATTTTTGATTCCCTCTTTTTTCATATTCTCGTACAGACGATCAACCATCGCTTTGCCGGGCTCAACTGCGGTTATCTCGCTGACGAGCGGGGCGAGCGGGAGTGCGAGTGTCCCCGGCCCTGCACCGATATCCAGCACCCGCAAGAATGGTGTAAGAGGCAGTCCGGCAAGGGTCGTTTTTACCCGCACATCATACTCGCTTCGGGACGACGAATCGTAGCGCTTGGCATTCTCTTTTTTGTCCCAGTTATGCGAAGGATCATCGAAGTGTTTCGACGCCTCATGCCGCAGCTGCCGCTCCTTCCAGATCTCGTTCCAGTCAGCTTCGCCGTATTCTGCCGGGAATGATCCGCTCATAGGAGTTCTGTAGGTGTCCTGCCGGTTATAGGTTTCTCTGCTTCTGTCAGGGAAGGAATCCTTTTGAACTATTTTTATCTGGCAATGATCCATAAAATTCCTTGAGATGCTATCAGCATCCAAATGCTGATATGGTAGAATGTAAGACATATCTTACTGATCTGATATGGATGTTGGCATTACAAGAATGAGTTCAAAGGGGCAGATCGTTATCCCCGCCTCTATGAGAACAGATCTTCAGGAAGGAGAAAAGATCCTCATCATCAGAAATGGTGAACGATATATTCTCAAACCGCTCGCCGAACTTGAGCCGGCGCTGCAGGAGGATATCCTGTTTGCCGAGAAAACAGAGCAGGCATTTGAAGAATATAAGAAAGGAACGTTCACAACGAAGAAAGAGAGGGAGTTCATCGATGAGATGGGTTCATGGTAACAGTTGCGTACCACCCGCATTTTGAAAAACAATCCGGAAGATAAATGATGCAGGGCTCAAGGAACGGATAAAACAGCAGATCATCAGGATTATCAATAACCCATCTGCGGGAAAACCGATGCGTTATTGCCGGAAGAAGACCCGGGAAGTGTATATTCCCCCGTTTCGGTTATCCTATTTATACGACCGAAGTAAGGATACATTGGTATTCCTTGCGCTCTATCATAAGGACCGGCAATAATCCTGAAGTGCGGGCATTGGTACGACATTCCTATGTTTCACAGTGAGATATCATGACAATTTTCCCATCTTCTGTCACATTTTAAAAACAGTCTGTTGACAATTCACTCAAGCCACCTTTGGCAACAGGTGACACTCCCACATGCTATAACCAGATTATAAGGTGAAATAAACTATTGAGTGAACTGAGGGCCTCTCATGAGCCTGAAAATTATGGTTTATTGATCGCACTCACTCGTGCCGCAGCGCATCGATCGGGTTTAAGTTTGCCGCCCGCCACGCC
>CAZNIL010000165.1:0-2074 GCA_964573085.1 uncultured Methanoregula sp. | reverse complement strand
GCCCGTACAACGATATCGCAGAGCAGCACCTTGTACGCCTCTGCGGCCTTGCCGCTGATCGCCGTTTCTGCGACTTTTTTTAACAGTGCAGTCTCGGTTGGTTTCACGCTGATTGCAATTGCGGAAAGGATTTCCAGCGCTTTTGCCGCAGCCTGCTGGTATCCTTCGGCAATAACGGTCGGGTGGACCTGCTGGTTAAGCAGGCTTTCCGCGTTCCTTAAGAGTTCTCCTGCAATGACGACTGCCGTGGTCGTGCCGTCACCAACCTCATCGTCCTGGGTCTTTGCGATCTCGACCATCATCTTTGCTGCAGGATGCTCGATATCCATCTGCTTGAGGATGGTGGCGCCATCATTGGTGATGACGATATCGCCCATGCCGTCGATAAGCATCTTGTCCATCCCTTTTGGCCCGAGCGTCGACCGGACTGCATTTGCCACCGCCTTTGCAGCGGCGATATTGCTGTTCTGGGCTTCCTGCCCCCGGTTCCGTGTCGCTCCCTCCCTCAGAATTATAATAGGCTGTCCGCCAAGCTGTTGTGACATTTCCTTCCTCATTTTTTATTTTCGTTATCGATATTCCGGCAAAGCCGTTCATACTCCCTGTTTCTTACGCATCGCGTGTCCATGGGTCCGGATACTCCGGATTCAGGTGCAGGCCTTTTAGTATCGTGCAACCATCGCCGGAGATTACGCACTCCGGGTACCCTTGTGCGGTTGGTAAGAACGTCATCAGCCCGACCGGGCTGACACGGGAGAATATATCACCATGCCGTGATGGGCTACAATTGCTTCGTGGCATCATATGTCTATCTATGGTACCGGTGATGGCTGGCCATCAGGGTAAGATTGTTGGGACAGGTCGACAGTTCCTCCAAGGTACCGGGACCAGGACCAGACGCACGGGAGAATAATGCCAGAACCATGAAGAGACCCGGGGCACAACGGGGCGGGACCTCTCCCAAGCGGGTGGGGGGTCGGTGCGTCCGGAAAAATTTTGGGGGGCGTATTGGCCGGTGATCCCCCTCCTCCACAGCACCCCGTTCATTTCTCCTCAGGGCAAAGCCGGCATGAACCCAGTAAAAAAAGAATTTACCTGCTCAAGGCCGGCGACTCGTTCATGCCGAGAAACGCGAGTGCGTTCTGCCCGTACTCGACAGGTGCATAATGGGACCCGACATGCGGGAGATCCTTGAACCGCACGAGCCACGACCCATTGATCTGCCCGGCCATCCGGACAGAGACCGGATCAGGTGTCAGGTCGTCTGCGGTACCCACAACGAGCATGACGTCCTTATGGATACCGGAAAGACCGTCATAAGACCCGTTCCACGCGAGGTTTGCCTGGGCTTCCCGCCGGATGCCTTCCGGTGTGGCAGGACTTGCGGCAGCAGCTTCAATAGTCCCGAGCAGTTTTTGGGTCTCGGGAAGCCGGATACTGTAGGCATTGGAGTCCAGCACCAGTTTTCGTACGCGTTCGGGGTGGTCGATTGCGAGCTGCTGGGAGACCGAGGACCCCATGGAGACCCCGTATACATGCATGCTGTCATAGCCGAGAGCAGTCATCAGCCCGGCAGCGTCGTCTGCGTACCGGGAAATAGTTGGTGTCGCATTATTGTCACTGCTGTATCCCATCCCCCGGTGGTCGTAGACATAGACTTGGTATTTCGTTGCAAGGATGGCGATAAAGGTCTCGTTCCAGTCGTTGATAGTAGCGCCGAATCCCTGGATCATCAGGATCGGCTCGCCGGACCCGAATTCCCGGTATCCCAGCGTAACCCCGTTGACCGTTGCATACCGGACGGGTGTTGCGTTGAACGATACGGCCGGATGTTGCTGGGCTGCCTGACATGCGGGCTGGGCGGTGCCGGAGGTACTAGTACACCCTGCCGTAGCGAGGAGGCAGATGGTGACGGTGATTGCCAGGGTTAAAACCTGTGTCCTGTTCATACCAAAATCCTCGTAACCGATGAATCATTATTAAAATACGAATTAACACTCTTTTGGGCTGACCCTGAAAAAAATCTTCTGCTTTTTTTCCGGTAACCGGGAACTGACATACCCGGGATTCTCTC
>CAZNIL010000164.1:0-2127 GCA_964573085.1 uncultured Methanoregula sp. | reverse complement strand
CTCCTCATGCCCCGCATCTCCAGTCCGAACGCGACGTTATCGATCACGCTTCGCCACGGGAAGAGCGAGTACTCCTGGAAGACGATCCCGATTTTTGCGTTCGGTCCGGTGATCCGCTCGCCGTCGAGCAGGATCTCGCCGCCCGTTGCAGTGTCCAGCCCGGCGATCATCCGGAGGAGCGTGGTCTTGCCGCAGCCGGACGGGCCGAGCACGCAGACGAACTCCTTGTCGCGGACGGTGAGATTGAGATGCTCGATCGCCGTCAGGGTCGAGCCGTCATCGCGTGAAAACCTCTGGTGGAGGTCGTTGATAACAAGATCGCCCATTCATACCACCTCCCCGGTCCGCCACTTCAGGAACTGCCGGTCGATCCAGTACCTGAACAGCATGTCAATCAAAAGGCCGATCATGCCAAGGAGAATCATGTACACGACCACGGAATCCATCTGGTGGAGGTCGTAATAGTGCCAGAGGTTCTTGCCAAGGCCATTGTTGGAGACCCCGAAGAGCTCTGCCGCAACAAGGCACATCCACCCTACGCCGGTTGCGATCCGGATTCCGGCAGCAACTGAAGGCAGAGCGGATGGAAATGCAATGTACCTGATGAGATTCCGGTTCTTGATGCACCCGAGCATCCTTCCAGCTTCCACATATATCCGTGGAACGCTGCGGAACCCGCTGTAGGTGTTGATAAGGATAGGGAAGACGGCCCCCATGAGAATGACAAAACCTGCTGAGTACGGTGTAAAACCAAACCAGATAATGGCAAACGGGATCCAGGCCAGAGGGGGGATGGGCCGGAGCAGTTCAATAATGGGATCGAGAAATGCATCGAACCGCCGGCTCCATCCCATGGCAATCCCGATCGGGATGCCAATAAGAAGCGCCGCCCCGAGGCCGATGCCAAAATGAATGAAGCTTACCTCAAAATCGGTCAGCAGGATGCCTTTGTTTAACAGAGCGATGAATGCAGTCAGTACGTCATACGGCCCGGGGAGAAGGAAAGAATCCTTTACGATAAAGGCAGAATAAAAACCCCATATAACGAGCGCCAGAACGATCGCAAGGACGCCAAGCCACCGGTTCTGATGATTCTGCGCGGATGTGCTCATGGATATCCTGTCCGACCCTCACTTTTTTTTTTTAGAGTTTTGCGGGCGAAGGACTGTTTCACAATTCATGAATCCCTCTCCCTTTGTCCTTTATAATAAAGATTCTTAAGAGGGAAAATAGTTGGTAATGATTCCTTCAGTTCTTCTTATAGAAACTCAGGTCAAAGAGCTGGTCCTTGGTCAACGGCGTCTTGATATACCCGAGATCGTACTGGATCTTTGCATAGTCAAGTACGGGACCAACGATGAGATTGGGGTCGCTGTCCCAGTTCCCGTCCCATTCTTTTAACGATGCCTTGACATCGTCCAGTTTTGTACCGGTCTTGTTTGCATAGATTGCTGCTGCTTCGTCAAGGTTCTTCAGGTTATAATCGACTGCCTTGTCATTCGTTCTGATGATCTGTGCGACAATCTCCGGGTGCTCCCGGATCAGCTTGCCGCTGACGACCAGCACGCAGCAGGTGTGGTTGGGATACATCTCTCCGGAATGGACAACGACCTTGCCCTTGCCCTGTGCAACAATGACGCTCGGAGATGGAGTGGGCAGGAATACGGCATCCACCTTGCCGGCGGTAATTGCGGTGATTGCATCACCAGGTCCCATACCGATGATCTGCACATCATTATCCGGAGATATATTGTTCTGCTTGAGCCAGTTGCGCAGGATTGTGTCCTGTATGGTGCCTGCCTGGAACGTTGCGATCTTCATTCCTTTCAGGCTCTGCGGCCCGGTGTAGTCCAGGTCAGGCCTGACAACGAGATCCGAGCCCTGGGTGTTCACGCCGGCAACAATCTTCGCGTCAAGCCCGGTGCTGATTGCACTCAGGACAGGTGCTGCCCCGACATAGGCGACATCGATATCCCCGGCAAGCATGGCCTGCATCTCGGGAGCGCCGGTGGGGAAGACCTTGTCGCTGACATTCCTGACTCCATACGGCGCAAGGTCCTGCTGCCACCAGTCCTTGTCCATGGCAGTGATCTCCGCCATCTGGTGGGTGCTTGGCTGGTAACCGAT
>CAZNIL010000163.1:0-2162 GCA_964573085.1 uncultured Methanoregula sp. | reverse complement strand
AGTACATGGCAGCATCACTCCATGACCAGAACGCCGCAGCCGCAAGGATGATAACGAGCGGGACTGCACCCGTCATCGTTGCACGGGTCCTCCAGAAGACCAGCGCAAAGAGCGACGTCATCGCGCCTGAAAGCACGAGCAAGAGGACGACAGGAACGCTTTCCCAGACCATCAGCCGATCATCGCCATCATGTTTTTGTTGATTCTCCCCTCATGTCCATATTCCTGAAGCTAAAATCTTTTTGAAAGCGATCCTTCAATAGCGTACGATGCTGGATGCGTATGAATATGGTTGATCTTGCACCGGAAGGATAATAAAATCCTTGCCAGCAGAGCAGGAACCAGAAACCGGTACATTACCTCTCATATGGATAGTACAATAAAAAACAGGTGCCGTTTTAGCGTTCGATGAGCCGGATATGGTCATCGGTCTTTTTTGCAAGTTCCTGCCGTCCTTTCAGCCGGGAGATGTCCGAGATCGCTTCAAGGACATGGACGGTATCTTCCAAGAACGAAAGAATATCTGCGGGGAAGATCTCGATGCCGTATTCGTCTGCCAAAAACGAGGCGATCTGCCGGTGGTCAAGCCCGTTCTCGCGCAGCTCCAGAACCTTCTGTGCAAACTTCTTCTCCGGACAACCGCAGAGCGGGGAGTCCCGGCAGTCACAGCGCAGGAAATCATTGAAAAATGCCAGCAGTTGTTCCCGTACTGCAAAATCAAAGGAGTCATAGTTGATGCCTGAGGAGAGCGTTTCGAGCATCGTGCCGTTAAATGCGCGGTCGGACAACCGGTACCCGGCGAGCCTTTCTATCCTTTTTGCGACGCGGAGCCGTGCCCGGTCAGCGATCAATCCTCGTCCCCGGCACTCTCGTCAAAGTTTTTAAGTGATGCCATCGCATCGCTCATCCGTTCGCACTCAATCAGCCACTCGTCAAACAGGGTCGGGGACTCAATATCATCTTTGACATATTTCCCGCAGCATGCCGCCCCGTCAAGGACACTGGCGCCGATATTTGCCGCGATATCGAGTGCGTTCTCCATGTCCTTTTCTATGAGGTCTTTTCCTTTTTTGACCAGCGATTTGATCTCTTTTTCATACGTTCCTTCCAGGTATTTCCTGCAGGAACCAAACATGACGAGCTTCTGGAGCTGGAGGATCTCGATGATCTCGGTAAGGTCTTCATCAGGCGCAGATGACATCACGATCAGTTCAACTTTGCCCAGTTTGTCCAGCGCTTCTTCTTTTGAGAACCGCTTGTTCTGGAACAGTTTGATGATCTTTAACACTTCGAGGGTAATGTCAACCGAAAAGCCGTCGAGCACCCGAAAGCCTTCGGGCATCTCATCGCTCTTGGGATCGACGTCAAAACTGGAATCTTTTAACGTCTTTTGCCAGTTATCCCAGCGCTCCTGGTTATAAAAAATATAGAATAACCTGAGCGGTTCGGGTTCTGCTGCCTTTTTTCTTTCCTTTTTTGCCATTTCAGTACACATGTTCCCCTGTTTTGATTAAAGCATTTTCGTTGTCGGAGATGGCTACGATATTTGGCAGGGGGGGGTATGCTTTTATTACCAACAAGGGTATACATCGTCCCCCTCATCCAGAACCTGACAGAATGTGTAAGCCAAAAAAATCCCGCCAAGAGTTATCTTGCACAACGGTCAATGATCCTTGAGATCATGAGAAGTGCTCCGGGGTGTGCTGACCCGTGAAATGCGTGATGGTGCGGTATGGCGAGCTGTTCTTAAAAAGCGAGCCGGTCAAGCGCCATTTTATCGGCCTCCTGATGCGAAATATCAAAAAGGCGCTGGACTCAGAAGGACTCCCTCACAAATTTGACCTTTTCCGGGGCAGGATGCTGGTGCTGGGCGATGAACCGGAACGGATCGCAGCTCTCGTCTCACGGGTGTTCGGGGTGGTCGATGTGAGCGTCTGCACCCGGACGTCCAACAACCTTGACGACCTCTGTTCCGCAGCCATTGAAACTGCTAAAGGAAACCTGAAATCCGGCATGAGTTTTGCCATAAGGGCAAAACGCCAGGGGGTTTTGAAGTACACCAGCCAGCAGATGGGGGAGGTGATCGGCAGAGCGGTAGCTGACCACATTGCCGGTGCCCGTGTCGACCTCTCGCACCCGGACTATGAAATTTTTATTGAGGG
>CAZNIL010000162.1:0-2165 GCA_964573085.1 uncultured Methanoregula sp. | reverse complement strand
ATAGTATAGGAACCGATGGTGAGAGTATCCATGGAAAATAAAAAATGTACATCCTGCAACGCTCCGCTTGCAGAAGAGGGCGCAACAAAATTCGGGTGCCCGTCGTGTGGTTTTGAGATCAGACGGTGTTACCGGTGCAGGGAGCAGAGTATCCCCTACATCTGCCCGAAATGCGGATTCCGGGGACCATAATATTATGGGCAGTGTCGCAGTCATTGCCCGGGTGATGCCGGAATCACCAGACGTCGACCTTGAAAAACTAAAAGCCGCGCTCAAACAGAAATTGCCCGGCATCCAGGACATCAAGGAAGAACCGATCGGGTTTGGTTTAATAGCGCTGAAGCTTGCGGCGGTCATCAAAGACGCCGGTGGCGAGACGGATGCAATCGAACAGTCGCTTTCAGAAGTAGCCGGCGTCGAGCGGGCAGAAATTATTGAAGTAACCCTGATGTAGGGGAATTGTTCAACCCAGCCACTTTTTTTAACCGGAGTCCTGCCCCATTGCAGAAAAGACCTGCCGGGTAATTGTCCGGATCTTTTCAACTGATTCGCGGAACGCGATGACTTCAGATTCATCGATTCTTATTGTCACCGGGAATACTCCGTTGCGATTGACCCGTGCCGGCACACCGATGCAGATATCGCCGATATCATGCACCTCGCTTTTAATATATGCCGAGACGGTCAGGATACGGTTCTCATCACCGAGCACGGTCTTGACGAGTGTGGCGATCGCTTCACCCGGCCCATAGACCGTTGATCCTTTGTTCTTGATGATAACCTCCCCGCTGCATTTTACGGAAGCGATGAATTCTTCTACCGGAAGGTGCGAGAACGCAGGTAAATTGGAGATCTTGATACCCCCGATTGTTGTCGCAGACCAGAGCGGCACCATACTATCACCATGTTCACCAATGATGCGGGTATGCACTTCACTGACATGCACTTTGAAATACGAAGCAATAAGAGATTTCAGGCGCATCGAATCCAGATGCGTCCCCAGCCCGAACACCTGATTCGGTTTCATGCCGGAGTATTTGAGTGCAACGCAGGTCATCACGTCGACAGGGTTGGTCACGACAAGGATCTTTGATTCCGGTGCAACAACACCAATAGTCTGGGCAAGTAGTGCAATTATCCGTGCATTTCCCATTGCAAGGTCGAGGCGGTCCTGTCCTGGAGTTCGCGGGGATCCGGCAGAAATAACGACAACATCCGAACCAGTCGCATCTTTTAAATTTGTCGTCCAGTTGATTTTTATGTCAGTCCCCCGTGCAGCAAATGAGTCAACAAAATCCTGGGTAATTCCCTTGAGCAGGTCATCCCGCCCTTCCCGCCCATACAGCAGGATCTCTTGCACATGCGGGATGATGGATATCGCGTGTGCTGCATAACTACCGACGTTGCCGGTTGCACCGATGATGGTTACTTTGGACATGATAATCGCAAATGGGGACGCGTTATCGGTCGACTGTACGTTACTGCTTTTACCAGAACATCCATCCTCTGCCCCGTTACCCCATGGGCGCCGGATGTCTACGGTAAGTCTGCTCCCTTCCGGGCCTGAACCGGTCCCCGCAGCAACAGGTCGCCATTCCCTCCGGAATATTGATACTTGTCCATCGACCTCATGGGACGAGGTTTCACAGTCAGAACGCACAGGCTCCCGCAGGCCGTTGCAGCCTTCGTCAAACTTCGCCCCCCGCATACCGACGGTTTCAGGTTACAGGTGACGCCGAACCACCCGGGCTAGTCCCCATATACCTTTGTCAACCGCGGGAAAAAAGGCTTTGTACCTGATGAGCACCGGCGCTCAAAGGTGAGTGTGGTGCGGGCTCACGGGAGCAAAAACCGTTTTATGGGATGAAAACCTCGCCACCCACATTCGCCAGCCATTCTTTCTGGATCTCCTCCATCTTAGCCCGGTCATTTTTATCGAAAATATCGATCACGGCAAGAGGTGTGCCAGCTGATAATACCCGGTACAATAATCGGAAGTCACCCTGATATACTTCTATAACCTGTTCCCCCTCGGTTTCCGCAATTTTTACGGGTTCTTTTGCAACCGGGTGTTTCTGCATATCCTGGTACTGCTCGTAGATTTTAATTTTCCTGAGTTTTAAGTAGTCCCGGTTCACCTCGAGGTTAAATGCCGACCAGAATGC
>CAZNIL010000161.1:0-2166 GCA_964573085.1 uncultured Methanoregula sp. | reverse complement strand
ATTGCATAGACATAACGCCACCGCTGCACCGAACGCGGTTTAGTAGCTGACATCGATTGCATGGAAATCTCTCTTTACCCGTGTTATTTTCTTCTCCGGTGCCGTACGGACCGTATCGCTTTTTTTCCGGCACTCTCCCCTGCGGGCAGCCTGGACGATCATTGTCGCCTGTTTTGTTCTCAATATTTTTATCCGGGCTTTCGTGATTGCCAGGGCCTGTTTTTTTATCCGTCTTTCCTCTTTTTTTACGATTGCGTCCTTTTCGTAATCGCTTAAGAGACCTCCATGCACCTGCCCAATCTCCTTCTTTATCTCATCCTCGATCTGGACGGTCCGGCAGGGAACTTTCTTTTTCCGTGACTGGTCCAATGCGGTTTTTATATTGCGTGTTGTTTTCATACATCACCGGCGATAATTGCTCATTTCGATGCGATGATTAACTCGCGGAAGCCCGTTTTTTGTCCGGTCTGGCAGCATGTCCGGATGCGGATCCCCCGTTATTCAGCAGGTCCCGGATGACGCCAGCCGGGTCGACATTCCCCTTGTCTCCTCTCCCAACCTTGGGCGACAGGATATCGATACAGGTCTGGTTGAACCATGCATCGTCACCGTCTTCAAAGACACGTGCAATCGCCACGCTCGCCCTTAAGGTAGGGCTGAACTCACAGACGTCCGCTTCCCGGAGCTTCCTGACCAGCGTGACAATTTTTTTTGCTGTGGCGTGCGACACACCGGATTTTGCCCGCGTAATGGCAATCTCGGTCTCTTCATCATAGTGGCTCATGGGAAGGGTGATCATCCGGTCCATCAGTGCATCCTGGGACCTGAAGACGCCGGCATATTCTTCGGGGTTGCTCGTAAATATCGCAGAAAAATCCGGATGGACTTTGATATAGTTCCCCTCATCAGATGCGCTGGGCAGTTCGAGCATCCTCTCTTCAAGCACCGAGAGGAAGATATTGTTGGCTTCCGGGCGCGAGCGGGTAAACTCGTTATAGATCAGGGTGAACCCGTGCTTGCACGCCGTCGTGAGCCGGTCATCCAGCCAGGTCTTGGTCAACGATTCATCCGATTTATAGACCCGGGACACGAACCGGTCCACCACTTTTTTCTTGCGGTATCCGGACTGGCTGCCGACCAGTGACGATGTGCTGAATTCCTCGTCGCCGTTGATCAGCACCACCGGCCTGCCAAGGGAATTGGCAATATGAAATGCAAGGGTTGTCTTGCCGCACCCGGTGGGCCCGGAGAGATGAAGGGGAAACCCTTTCTTTAAATACCGTAATCCCCGTTCCGTAATGCCGTTGATATACGGGGTCTCAACAAAATCGTCCTGGGGTTTTGGATTGATGACTGTTACAAGATCCATATCATCCACCTTTCTGGATGTCTTTTGCTCTACTCATCGGCTGTGCTATCCCGTTTCCCGGGGAGTCATGCCCCCCGGGAAATGCCCGTTTGTCCTGCGGTTCTCTTTAGGACGGGAAGTAATGCGTATCCTTTTTCCGGACGTCCCCGACTTTGAGGAGATCCTTTGCGGGACGGATTAAGGTCCTCCATTCGACCCCGATCTTTTTGCCGGCTTTTGTAAGTGTGATCCCCTTTGGTGAGTTGTTGATTACCTTGAGGACTTTTTCTTTGAGACCGTGATCCGTGGATTGGTCAGGTTTCTCGCTCTTTTTTCCGGGCGCTTTTGTTGCCTTGTGAACGGTTTTTAATCCGGGTCTGGCATACGGATGCTCATTTCCCATATGGCTCTGCCATATCCCGTGTGCTTCAGATAAGTCTTCCTGGAAGGGAATACGCTGCTTTTTAATATCGTCCATCAACTGCTGGACGTCCTGCACGATCCCATCGTTGTATGTTTTCAGCATGCTGGTCAGCTCGATGCCCCGGGCAACCCGCTCATCGGCAAACCCATGGACCATGTTGACCGTGTCAAGCCGGATTTCTGCCACATCCTTCATCAGCCTGGCAGTAAAATCTTCCGCCATTGCCATCCGGTCTGCGGAGAACCCGCCCAGCATATCCTGGGTTTCATGCAAAAGTGCCTTTCTTCCTTTCCTCAACGTCCGGCGCATATCGGCCGCGTTGTGCTTTCGTTCTTTAGTGAACGAATGTATCATATCCTGCGTGCCGGACCGGATTTCTCCGACGTCGGCGATC
>CAZNIL010000160.1:0-2205 GCA_964573085.1 uncultured Methanoregula sp. | reverse complement strand
CCGAGATGCGGGACATCATCAGGAAGATGGGCATCATCATTGCAGGAGGGCAGGACCACCTGAAAGGGAAGATCTTCAGGATCGGGAGCATGGGTGCGGTCGGTGCCCCGGAGATCCTTGCCACCCTTGCCGCGACACAGTCCGCATTGAAAAAACTGGGTTATATGGTGAAGGGTGACGGCGTGCAGGCAGCCGGAGAGGTATTCGGATGAAAGTGGGGGTTGCCGACACTACCTTCTCCCGCGTCAACATGGGAGCCATCGCTATCACTGAGCTCAAAAAGCATGCAAGTGTCGCCATCGAACGGGTGACGGTGCCGGGCATAAAAGACCTGCCGGTGGCATGCAAGAAACTGATCGAAGAGCGGCGCTGTGATATTGTCATGGCGCTGGGGATGCCCGGCGGACAGGAGAAGGACCGGCTCTGCGCCCACGAAGCCTCGCAGGGGCTGATCATGTGCCAGCTGATGACCAACACCCACATCATCGAGGTATTCGTCCACGAGGATGAGGCAAAGGACGGGCGCGAGCTAGCGTGGCTTGCAGAGCAGCGCACGAGGGAGCATGTTTCCAATGCGGTCAAGCTCATCTTGCACCCGCGGGACCTGGAACGCGAAGCGGGAACCGGGCAGCGCCAGGGATTTGCGGATGCCGGGCCTGCCCGGCGGTGAGAAAGAGAGTATGAGTTTATCTGGTTTTACATTACACAATGATTACGTGAGCAGTGGATTATGGCGATAAAACTGGGATTTGTGGTTGCGGAATTCAACCGTGACATTACCTACATGATGGAGATCGAGGGGAGAGAACATGCGACGTTTCTCGGTGCACAGGTGACCGAGTGCATCTACGTCCCCGGGGCATATGACATGCCGCTTGCAATCAAGAAGATGCTGCAAGCAGGGAAGGTTGATGCTGTGGTCACCATCGGTTGTGTTATCGAAGGCGCAACGCAGCACGACGACATCGTCGTCCAGCACGCGGCACGGAAGATCATCGACCTGTCGCTCGAGTTCGGCAAACCCGTGACGCTCGGCATCTCCGGGCCAGGGATGACACGCCTTGAGGCGAACGAGCGGATCGATTACGCGAAACGTGCGGTCGAGTCAGCCATCAAGCTTGTCCAGCGATTGAAATGAGGCGGTTGTCGGAAAAGGTTTCCGAAATTGCCCCTTCCGCCACTCTTGAGATCGCCGCCCGGGCACAGAAGATGCAGCGGGAGGGAACCGATGTCATCAGCCTCTCTATCGGAGAGCCCGATTTTGATACGCCGGAGCATATCAAACAGGCTTGTATCAATGCCATCAAACGGGGAGACACACATTACACCCAGAGCAATGGTATCCCCGAGCTGCTCAGCGCCGTTGCTGAGAAGATCACAAAAGAAAACCAATTTCCCTGCAAACCTGCCGAGGTGATGATCACCTGTGGGGCAAAGGATGCTATTTTTGACGCAATGGCGGCAGTTATCAATCCTGGTGACGAGATCATCATTTTCGATCCGGCATGGGTCTCGTATGAACCCTGCATCAGGATGGCAGGTGGGAAAGTTATCCACTGCCCGGTAGATGGAAAAACGTTTCAGATCGATGGACTCCTGCAGGAAACGATCACGCCAAGGACCAAGATGATCGTAATCAACACCCCGTCAAACCCGACAGGTGCGGTGCTGACCCGGGAGTCACTTGCACTGGTGGCAGATACCTGTGAGGACCACGACCTGTACGCGATGTCGGATGAAATCTATGAAAAGCTCATCTATGATGATGCCCGACACATCTCGCTTGCAAGCATCGGGGACATGGCGTACCGGACGATCACTATCAACGGGTTTTCCAAGGCATACGCGATGACCGGCTGGCGGCTCGGGTACGCTGCGGCACCGGTTGAGATCCTGCGGGAGATGTCCAAGGTGCAGCAGCACTCGGTGAGCCACCCGGCCAGTTTTGCGATGTACGGCGCTGTCGCAGCATTAAAAGGTGACCAGCACTGCATTGAGCAGATGCGGCAGGAGTTCGACCGCCGGCGAAAATACGTAATCTCCGAGCTGAACCAGATGGGGTACGAGACGGCTCCCGCAGACGGGGCGTTTTATGCATTCGTCAAAGTAGCCGGCGACGACATGGAGATCGGCACCCGCTGGCTTGAGCAGGCGCATGTTGCCGTAACGCCAGGCACTGCGTTCTATGCGCCGGGCTGGATCCGG
>CAZNIL010000159.1:0-2225 GCA_964573085.1 uncultured Methanoregula sp. | reverse complement strand
GGTGAAGGAGAAGGAATAATCAGCAAGGAAAGGAACTGCTGAACCATGAAGAAGGCAGCCGGATCAAAAAACAAACAAACAGAGGGCGTCCCGGACGATCCGCTGGCAAAATATTCTATTCTTGCCGAAAATTGCCCTTACATTATCTACCACCTGTCTCTTCCCGATGGTCAGTATAAGTTCGTCAGTTCGGCATCAAAACCCCTGCTTGGATATTGTCCCGATGAATTGTATCAAAAACCCTGGTTTATCGACGATATTATCCACCCCTTTTCCCGCCAGTATTGGAACGATATGAAGATTGGGCTGTGCCATGGTGATGTCCCCTCATTCTATGAATATCAGATCGTCCACAAATCTGGAGAGCACCGATGGCTTCACCAGCGAAATGTCGTAATCCGTGATGAGAATGGACAACTCATCGGAATTAATGGGATTATTACCGATATTACCGAACGCAAGCGTGCAGAGGATGCGCAGCGGAAGAGCGAGGATCGGTACCGGGCTGTTGTCGAAGACCAGACTGAATTCATCTGCCGTTTTGCTCCGGATGGAAAGCTTACGTTTGTCAACGATGCATACTGCCGGTATTTCGGATTGAACCGGGAGGAATGTATCGGGAAACCTCATACTGTGGTTTTATCCGATGATGACGCCCAACGGATGAAAAAACATATAGCTGAACTCACACCGGAAAATCCAGTTGCATTCATTGAACACCAGATCATCATGTCCTCCGGGGAAGTCCGGTGGCAGCGATGGAGCGACCGTGCAATCTTTGACAAGGCCGGTCATGTGGTTGAATACCAGTCTGTCGGGAGAGACACGACAGTACAGAAACGGGCAGAAGAAGCATTGCGGGAAAGCGAAGAGCGTTATCGTATTGTTCTGGAAAATGTGCCGGATTTGGTTTTGGTGCACCGGAACGGGATGATCCTCTACGTTAACCCCGCTATGGTTCAGACAATGGGTTACACACCAGATGAAGTTCTCAACAAACCAATAACCGATTACATAGTCCCCGAATTCCACGAACGTGTTGCTGTTGCAATACGCAAACGGATAACCGTTGAACGTTTTAAACCTTATGAAATCGAGCTTCTGACAAAAACAGGCGGGCGCCGGATTGTTATTGTCCGCGGAACTATGATTGAATTTGGCGGTTCCCCCGCAATCCTGAATGTGCTCACTGACATCACCGAGCGCAAGAGGATAGAGGAGGAGTTGCAGGTTGTCCGGGAAAAGTACACAAAAGCGTTCCTTTCAGCACCTGATGCGATCACGATCAGCGAGCTGGAATCCGGGCGGTTCATTGAGGTTAACAATGCAGCATCCACAATCTTCGGGTACTCCCACGATGAGTTGAACGGGAAGAGTGCACTTGAACTTGGTATCTGGCTGAAAAAAGAGGACCGGGAAGCTGTTATCGATCAGTTAAGTACACTGGGGCGGGTTATACAGTACGAGGTAGTGGAGCGGCGCAAATCCGGTGAACTGTTCAATGCATCGGTAAATGCCGATATTATTACCATTGGCAACATAAGATATCTTATCGCCACCACTCGGGACATCACCGAGCGCAAGCGGGCAGAAGAGCAGCTGAAACATTTCAACGAAGAACTCGAAAAAGGAATTGCGGACCGCACCGAGAAACTCAATGCTTTGCTTGAAGAAAAAGTGCTCCTGCTCCGCGAAGTCCATCACCGGGTGAAAAACAACCTCCAGATTATTTTAAGTCTCATCAGCTTACAGTCCCGGAATATCAAAGACCAGAAATTACTGGATATCATGGGGGAGTTCCAGAATCGCATTATGGCGATGGCACATGTCCACGAGAGGATGTGCCGTGCCGACGACATCTCCAGAATCGACCTGTCTGAAATCGTCACATTCCTGGGAACGAGCCTTTTCAAGTCCCATAACGTGGATCCTCAGCATATTCAGTTGAACGTCGAAATGAAAGACCTACAGATTACCATAGACTCTGCAATTCCCATCAGCCTTATCATCAACGAACTCATCTCAAACTCAATAAAGCACGCGTTTCCCAAAGGGACTTCGGGAGAGATCACCATTGCAGGACACCGGGGAGCCGATACCCTTGTGCTCTCCTTCAAGGACACGGGGATCGGGATACCGGCAGACCTTGACTGGAAGGGAAGTAAACAAACCCTTGGACTCCGGTTGGTGATCACACTTGTGGAACAGTTGCAGGGCACGATTGA
>CAZNIL010000158.1:0-2279 GCA_964573085.1 uncultured Methanoregula sp. | reverse complement strand
GGGATCTTTTTCTGCGACAATGGTCAGCGTGTTTCCTTCGGGCAATGCCTGTGTGGGGGCAGTAGTAAGCGATACAGTGTTTACCTGTGCGTTCTCACTCCGGTAGTTCACCTGAGTCGGGGCGGCCGTCACGGGAGTGTTTGCACCCCCGTTGGTTTGAATACCCATGGCTGGAACCAGTGATGAAAAATTGAGCGTGAAGGCAACAACCAGTGCAACAAGCACAACACCCACGATACAGGCACCGATGAGCATCTTCCGGTTGCGTGAAAGGTTTGCCGGAGGTGAAGCAGCCACAGGGGGAGCTTCTTCTGGTGATGGGGTGGATTTCTTGGCAGGCTTATCAGGTGAAGGCTCTGCGGGTTGCGGTTCTGCCAATGGGGGTGGGGGGGGTGGACTTGCAGTGACCGGAGTCCCGCATTTTTCACAGAAAAGTGCATCGGGCGAGAGAGGCGTCTTGCAGACAGTGCAGACAGGAGCTGCGCCATCCGGTGAAAGGATGTTTCCAATCGTGATGGCAAGGTCATCAATATGCTTTTCAAGAGGCGGGTTGATTGCATCCAGCCAGTGCGGGACACTGATGAGGTATTCCATTGATTTGGAGGGTGGCACGTCCTCGATCCGGAACGGGACAATAATCCGGCCTTTGTTTACGGCAGTCGTTAGTTCCCTGAGCACATGGGGGGAGCTGTTCGAGTGGGATGAGAAAATCATAACCATGATTTTGCACCCCTCAATCCCATCCATGATCGCCTCGGGAAAATTTTTTCCGACAGCAACGTCCCGCGGGGCAATCCAGCACCGGATATGGCGGGACTCAAGTTTTACGCACACTGCGTCGGCGATGGGCTTATCTGCCTGGGCATAGCTGATAAAAACATCGTGGTGGTCTTGACTGTGCCGGAAAAAACCTTCAGAAGGTGACATGCCTGATTCGCTACCGTTCCTGTTTTAAGTGAAAACTCTATCCATCTTTTCTGGTGGTCTTTATATTATTAGTCTTTCCCTATAATCCGAACATACGATTCAAGGATTTACCTGTCCACGAATGACAAAAATCACATATAGTCTTGCGGTTCTTTTTCCTCGAACCGGATAATTTTCAACCGTACCTTTGCAAGGATTTGCGGCAGGGCCTGGACCGCATCCCGGTCTTTTTCCCTCTCATGGTCCGGCAGGACCTCCCACGGCACTATGCAATTATGAATTCTTGCTTTATCATTGGTCTCGGGCCCGTATTTCCACCCCATTTTTACCTTTTCATCCATCCAGCGCTGGTGTTCATGTTCAGCCAGCATCTCGATCTCTTGAGGGAGGAACCTGAACAACGGCTCGTCCGGTTTTATGGATAAACCGATAGCACAGTGGATCATCTGCAGCTTCTTCCACGCATCGTCAGCCTGCTTGAGGTTTGCATCCTGCAGGTGGCGGGACAGCTCGTTCCAGGGGCGCATCGAGGGGTTTGTTTCCGGGGTCATCCCCAACTTCTTCTGCTGAAAGATATATTCTTCATGAATCGCACGGGCAACGAGTTCGTGGGTCCCGCTGACGCCGACATCGTAGTATTTTTTAATAACAGTCCTGACTTTTTCCGATTCGATCCAGCCCTGATCTATCTGCGTGATGATGCGGTCGATCTCTTTAGCCTGTCCAAGGATCTTCTGGGCGATGGTTTTGTCGTCAAGCAGATCGCACAACCCGACAATAGCCGTGACGGGGTTGCGCAGGTGGTCCCCCAAAATTGCGAACTGTTCGATATTTTTCTCGATCCGGTCATAAGCATCCTTTTTCAGCCGCTCCAAATCCGCCTGTTCGGTGATGTCTGTCCCAAATACAAGGATTTGTAAATTTCTCTTGCCGCTGCCATTGAAGGGGATGATGCTGAACTTCAGGGTTTTTGTACCGGCTTTTGCGGTGTCGATCCGGCGGATGATCCCGTACTTCGGCTCACCGGTTGAGGCGACTTTGTGAATATCGCGGGAGAACTCCTCTTTATCTTCCGGAAAAAGATCACCAATGGAATTTACTCCTCCGGATATTTTCAAGCCAATGAAAAATTTACGGAATATCTTATTTTTCCATAGTAACATCCCGTCAGGATCTGTAAAAAATATCAGTACCGGCAGCGAGTTCAGGACCTGTGCCAGGTTATCATTGTTCTGTAAAAGCATCTCCATACCTTCTGTACAGTCAGGTTTTATGTTAACAATCGTATTCTCGTTTTTATTAAATATCGTATGCAGGGACGCTCAGAAACCGGCCCGGTCCAAAGGAAATAT
>CAZNIL010000157.1:0-2350 GCA_964573085.1 uncultured Methanoregula sp. | reverse complement strand
GTGGACAAACGCCGGGGTCACTTTCTTGAGGATCCCGTACAGTTTCCAGAAGAACCTGTCGCTGACAATATTCTCCATGCCGTAAAAGATGGTCTTCTCATTGATGCCGTCTGCCCGCAAGAGCCCGATGATATCAACAATCTCCATGTAGCCGGCCGTGATCATAAACGCATTGAGGCCCGGTGCGAGGTCACAGTCATAGTCTGTCTGGACACCGAACGGGTGATCGGTGATCCGGATGGATACCAGGATATTCTCTTCATACAGGATCTCGTTTTTGAACATCACCTGGGCGATGTAGGGCGAGATGTGCTGTTTGTTTGAGGTGAAAAAGAGTGCGGTCCCCCGGACCTTGGGGAGATCTGCATACTTCTTTCGGTACTCCGGAAGGAATTCCTCTAAGCTTTCCGGCCTGAGCATGGCGTGGAGATGATCCTGGCCCCGGATGAAGGTCACGATGATAATTAACGGAACTGCCGCGATTAAAAAGGACCAGTACGCGCCATGGGGGATCTTGAGAAGCGCCGACAGTAAAAAGATCAGGTCAACAATGACCAATACAGATGAGATCACAGCTTTTGTAATATCCAGCCTCATCGTGAAGATCATCGTCATCATGATCGCCGAGATGGTCATGGTGCCGGCAACGGCAAGGCCGTACGCGGATGCAAGGTTTTCTGAGGTTTTGAATTCCAGCATCACAACGAGCACGGCAGCAAGAAGCATCCAGTTCACTGCGTCGATGTAAATCTGGGATCTCAGTTCCGGCGAGGTAAAGTCGATCTTCATCTTGGGGATGATCCGGGTCATCATCCCCTGGTACATGATCGAGAACATGCCCGAGATCATCGCCTGCGATGCGATGACGGTTGCACAGATACTGAGGAGGAGGAACGGGACATAGAGCAGCGCTGCCTGCCCCTGCACCATGCTGAAGAGGACAGTGTGCGCTTCCGGATTATTGAGGACATAGGCTCCCTGCCCGAGGTAGCTGAGGACAAGTGCCGGGAATATGCAGTACCATCCCTTTATTATCGGCTCTCTCCCAAGATGCCCCATATCGGCATAGAGTGCTTCACCCCCGGTAACACAGAGGAGGACGGCAGAGAGGACGAAGAAGGAGCCGATCCCGTTCTGCATCAGAAAGCCGATAGCATATACCGGACTAAGGGCGAGCAGGACCTGCGGGGCGGAAGCAATCGAGATGATCCCAGTAATAGCGAGAGAGAGAAACCAGACCAGCATGATCGGCCCGAATGCCCAGGCGACACGCTCCGTCCCCTTTTTCTGGAAGACAAACAGGGCAACTGCAATGCAGATACCGGTGAAAAGAATCCACCCGCCCCAGATCCCGCCAAATCCCGGGATCAGCCGGATACCCTCGACTGCTGAGAGGATACTGATCGCCGGGGTGATCACCCCGTCCCCGATGAAAAGGGCCACCCCGATGATCGTAAGGACTGATACAAACGAGATCGCGTGCAGGTTTTTCAGACTGGAGGTAAGAAGCCCCTTGAGCACGATTGTCCCCCCCTCGCCCTTGCTTCCGAGATACATGGCAAGCCATGCATACTGCACCGTGATGACGATGACGAGCGACCAGACAATGAGGGAGAGGAGCCCGAGGATATTGTCAACGGTCGGCAGGATGAAAAGGAGGATGGCGCCGATCGTGTAGATGGGGCTTGTCCCGATATCCCCGAAAACAACCCCGAGGGATTTGATGATCTTAAAAAAAGAATTGTTCGAATTACCCATTTGTTAAAGATGCGGAAAAATCTGATATATCCTTTGTGTTTTGAAAAAAACGGTATGGAACTGCCGGTATACAGTTTAAAAATTCATACCAGCACCGCGGGTCTGCCAGAGATGACAGGGCCCGGCATATAAAAACAGACCGCTGGAACGATCCCGTGAAATTTTTTATTATTTCTTCTTCCGGTTTTTAACAAGATCGAACGCTGCCACCAGTACTCCGGCCCCGAGGAATGAATACCCGATAAGATGGTCGGAACCAAAAACAATTCCCAGAATTACGAGGACCATTCCGACCATGGAAAGGGGAGAATGTGGCTGGCCTGTTTTCTTTTTCCACCCGATAACCAGCAGTAATCCAATAATAAAGAGGATAACTACCGATACTACGATGAACAGGAGGGAGCTGTCAGCCATACAGTTCACGTTGAGACCGGAACTGATAAATTTTCTGGAAAGCCTTTCTTTAAAAAAATCCCTCCCGACCGGTACTGTAGTTGTCAGCATACCGGCCGGCTGCGATCTTTGCCGGCGCAGGCCCATGACAATCATTAATAATCCCGCTCACCTAAATTCTAAAGCACCATTGCATCGA
>CAZNIL010000156.1:0-2374 GCA_964573085.1 uncultured Methanoregula sp. | reverse complement strand
GGCCGGTCTTGAGATTGAGGGCGTCCCCACATCATACCAGACTGCCCTACGGGCACACAACTACGGTATCCCGCTCACGACTCTTGACGAGCACCCTGTCCTTGACCTTGCGATTGACGGCGCCGACCAGGTCGATCCCCAATTCCGGCTCATCAAGGGGCGGGGTGCTGCCCAGACGCGGGAGAAGTGCGTGGCTGCCGCTGCCCGGCAGTTTGTCGTTGTTGTTGACGCATCAAAACTGGCTCCCTCCCTTAATGCCCCAGTCCCTGTCGAAGTCCTGCCGTTCGCTGTCTGTCCGGTCATGGCGCACCTGAAAACTTTTGGGGGCGTGCCGGTCGTGCGCGAAGGATTAAAGAAAGACGGGCCGGTGATAACCGACAATGGGAATTTTGAAATTGACTGCACCTTTAACGTGATCGACAACCCAGAAGAACTGGAAGCATCCATATCCGCGATTCCCGGTGTCATCGAAAGCGGGCTCTTCACCGGATTTACCGGAAAAACAAGAGTAATTGTCGGGGATGAAAAAAAGTGCAGGATTTTGAAAAAAAATCAGCTGATATAGTTCCGTAATTTCTGGATGAGCTGGAGCTGGTGGTTGGCTTCTTTCTTCTTCTCTTTCTCGATACTATCCATGATGTCGTTGATGGGTTTTGCAAGCTCGTAGATCTTGACCGGCCTGCCCTTGCTCTCTGCCTTGCTCTCCCTGCTTGTGATCCATGCGTGTTCCATCAGGTACCGCATCGCAATGCTGACTTCAGGCTGGCGGAGATCGGTGCCCCGCTCAATGGCGCGGGAGGTTGCCTCCGGCGTATTTGCAAGAAACACGAGCACTTTGGCGACATTTCTCTTGGTGCCGATCTCGATGAGGAGGTTTGCAAACTCTTCTTCTTTTTCCGTAAAATACATCACACTTTCCTGTCGCATACGTCACATCCGGAATATTTTTTAAATTCCAGATATCCATATCTAACAAACGATATAAATACTCTGTTATTGTTCATCAAAGAGAGAATAATTTAAATATAACAATTCTGATGGGGCAGGTAAAAAAATTAGAATTTATATATATTGCGATTTACACCAGAAAATTTTAAACTATAGTGTTGGACACAACAATAATTGACCAATCGCAGCCTCAAAAGGGGCGGAGATTGGTCTATTTAAGAATTGGCTGTGTTAACACTATTTCGAAGATTCTGTAAGAATCTTCTCGTGTCTCACCACTTCATGGTTCGACAATTCGTAGAACCTTGCGGTTCTTCTTGTGGCCGTTTCCTCCTGATGTCGGAAACAATCATTTGAGAGAACCCAAGTTGTATTAAAAGCAGGGTTTTTTACTATAAATGAGGATGGTAGTCACATCAGGCCAAGGCTACGCAGGTCGGCGAGGATCTTGATGACTGCTTTTTTTGCATCCTCCGGTTCCTTGCCCCCGGTGATGATCAGTTTGCCGGACCCGAAGAGAAGGACAACCACCTTGGGATCCTCGAGCCGGTACACGAGTCCCGGGAACTGTTCGGGTTCGTACTCGATCCGGTCAAGGTTGAACCCGACCGCAATCTTGTTTAAGTTGATTGCGGTTGCAAGGTCCGCAGATGTGACAATGTTCTGGATCTTGTACGTGAGTTTTTTCGGGATGTCGACGTTTAAGTCACGCAGCTGTTTTCCCAGAATATCCAGACCTTTGCTCAGGCTCTCGATGCTCTTTGCTCCGGTCAACACCACCTTCCCGGAACCGAAGACGAGAGCGGCGATCTTCGGGTTCTGCATCCGCAGGACAACGCCCGGGAAGCGTTTCTTATTGTATTCAGCGTCCTTGATCTTTGATGCGAGATCCGGGAGATCCAGATAATCGGTCACCTTTGCAGAGGCAACGATGTTTTCGATCTTGAGGGAATCTTCTGGCCTGACCTTCATGTTTATAAATGCCACAGAACAGTATTTAAAAAATTGGGTGAGATAAACAACATTAACGTTAATCGTCAAGGGTCGAGATGTCCCCGGGATCGATCCCCATCTCTTTTGCCTTACAGTACCCGGCGCATGATCTTGCCGGACCGGGTCTTGGGTAATGACGGGACAAACTCGATCTCTGATGGCATTGCTATCGGGCAAAAGCGTAATCCGCACATGGTAGATGAGCTCGTTTTGTAACCGTTTGCTCGCGGTGTGGCCGACACGGATCGGATTAATAAAAAATTACGGGGAATTATCTCTCTGCCTAAAAATAAAAAGAAAAGAAAAAATTGCCTGCACGCCACATGGAGTACCACAGGCAATAACTACGGCGTTACCATACTTCGGGGAATGCCATCTCGGTATAGAGGTCTTCCAGCCGGGCCTTGTGCCCCCGCTCCATCGAGGCGAGGTC
>CAZNIL010000155.1:0-2426 GCA_964573085.1 uncultured Methanoregula sp. | reverse complement strand
AGCGTTGACGAAGCGGTCTATCTTGCAGACCGTATTGTCGTGCTCACCCCCCGCCCCGGCGGGATCTGCGAGATCATTCCGGTCGATCAACCCCGGCCGCGGGAGAGGACGGGCGCGGAGTTCGCACAGGTCCGGCGCCGTGTCCTTGATCTGATCAGCCAGAAGTGATCTATCCAGTAAGGTTTAATACGGCTCATTTCCATTTTATACAAGCAGTTTGTGCAGCGCATTGGCATAGCATCTGATCATTTTTTAGATCTTTATGCCCGCTCATACATTCTTTAAGGAGTAGGACGCGATGGTAAGAAAACCGGGAAAGATGTACAGGAACATTTCAAAGAAAGCCTATACGCGCCGTGAGTATATGGGCGGTGTTCCGGGAAGCAAGATCGTACAGTTTGAGATGGGCAACCTCACGCAGGAGTTTCCGACGCAGGTCGATCTCATTATCGATGAAGCGTGCCAGGTCCGGCACTCGGCGCTTGAAGCCGCACGCATCAGCATCAACCGCCGGCTGATGAAGGACGTGGGGAGGGCAAACTTTCACTTCAAGGTCCGGGTCTATCCCCATCATGTCCTCCGCGAGAACAAGCAGGCAACCGGCGCTGGTGCTGACCGTGTCTCTGAAGGGATGCGCCTCGCATTCGGCAAGGCAGTCGGTACCGCTGCACGCGTCGCGTCAGACCAGCGTATCTTTACGGTCTTTTCCACCCCGGCATACTTAGAGAAGGTCAAGAATGCGCTCCGTAACGGTGCGCACAAGCTCCCGTCCCCGTCCCATCTCAAAGTGAGCACTATCAAGGTGAGCGGAAGGATCATTGCGCCCAAGTTCTCTGAAGAGAAAGTTGTTGCAGTACCGGTTGTTGCTGTGGAAGAGCCAAAGGAAGCTGAGGCTGCAGCCAAGGGTGCGGATGACCACAAGGGTGGCAAGGCAGCAAAGGGCGGCAGGGAGCCGGTGAAGGGTGTTGAGGATAAGAAAGGCGCAGAACACGCAAAGGGTGTTGAGGATAAGAAAGGCGCAGAACATGCTAAAGGCGGAAAGGGTAAAAAGTAATTTTTTCCCCGTCTTTTTTGGTTTTTGATTTTTTCAGCAGATTCTTCCCGACCCTGCACACTGACGGCACCGGATCGGTTCTGACTTGGAAGGCAGCTCGAACCCCGCCCTCCCAAATCATTATCCCCGCCTTTCTCTCACTATGTTCTGATGGTGAAAAGCACCAAGAGAATCCTGTACGAACAGATCGCAGGAGCAACCGCAGAAGTATTCCGGGAAGCGGTAATCTTCCTTCCTCCGGACGTGAAGCGTGCGATTCTCCGGGCTGCAGCAACGGAGACAAACCCGGTGGCAAAGGGCGAATTGTCCAACATTACCAAAAATATTGCAGAGGCAGAACGACTGAATGTCCCGCTCTGCCAGGACACCGGTATGCCGGTGGTGTATCTTACCGTCCCGCCGGATATCCCCCTGACTCCTGACCTGTATGACGGGGTGGCTGATGGCATCCGCCGTGCTACTACCCAGGTGCCGCTCCGCCCGAATGTCGTTGATCCACTCACCCGCCACAACTCAAAGGACAATACCGGTATCGGCATGCCTGCCATTCATGTAAAGCCGGGCGATAAGCTTACGGTTACTGTCCTGCCCAAGGGGGCTGGTGCTGAGAATGTTTCCCGGATCGCGATGCTCCTCCCCTCCCAGAGAGATGAGATCGGGAAGTTTGTTGTCGAGACTATGCTGCTTGCGGAGGGGAAACCCTGCCCGCCCGTCGTTCTGGGTATCGGGATCGGCGGAACGTTTGATGGCGCAGCGGCGCTCGCAAAAGAGGCGCTCCTCGAACCGATCGATAAGATGACGCCGTTCGAACAGCAGCTCTGTGATGCAGTAAACACGCTCGGGATCGGTCCGATGGGGATGGGAGGCAGCACAACCGCGCTTGCGGTGAAGGTGAAGACCGCCGCGTGTCATACGGCTTCGCTGCCGGTGGCAGTCAACGTCCAGTGCTGGGCATGCAGGCGGGCAACGGTTGAGGTGAAGCGGGAATGAAAAAGCCGGTACAGCTCAATACCCCTCTAGGCAAAGAGGTTCTTACCCTGTCTGCCGGCGATCACGTGGAGCTCTCGGGCATCGTCTTCACAGCGCGGGACGAGGCGCACCTGCGGATGATGAAGGACGGGATCCCGTTCGATCCCAAAGGAGCGGCGGTCTACCACTGCGGGCCGGTGATAGGGAGTGGGCGTGTCATCGCAGCCGGCCCGACCACGTCAGCACGGATGAACAACCTCTCGAAGTTCCTCATCGATGCCGGTGTCCGTGCCCTGATCGGGAAAGGGGGCATGGGCGCTGCTGTGCGGGAGCAGCTGAAGAAAAAAGGCGTGTATTTTGCGTTCACCGGTGGAGCAGCCGCGCTTGCCGCGTCCCATATGAC
>CAZNIL010000154.1:0-2471 GCA_964573085.1 uncultured Methanoregula sp. | reverse complement strand
ATTGCATAGACATAACGCCACCGCTGCACCGAACGCGGTTTAGTAGCTGACATCGGTTGCATGGACATCGAACGCGGTTTAGTAGCTGACATCGATTGCATGGAAACCCCTCTTCAAACCCGTCACCCTTTTTCCGGTCGCAGCGTGGAGGGCGGCGCCCTTATTTTGGAACGTCCCCGTTCGTGCAGCCTGGATCGTTTTTATCCTTTCCTTCTGCCGCAGTAAATTCACCCGGGCTTTTGCTATTGCACGTGCCTGTTTTTTTTTCCGCCTGTCTTCCTTCTCTACGATCTTTCCCACTTCATTTGCGGTGAGGAAACTCCCGCGGGTACCGAGAAGATCTTTTTTTATCTGCTCTTCGATCCGGGTTGTTTTGCATGAGACCCTCTGCGTTCTTGCCACATCCAGGCTCGTTTTTATCTTGTTGCGCATTTTTGCCTCATCCCGTGCTCGTCTTTAAGTCCTCGTTTCCAGTGCTCGTTTTTTACTGTGCATACGTCCCGTGCTCGTTTTTATGTCATGCATACATCTGGGCTCGATTTTATGTTGCACATTCCTGCCACATTCCGTGCTCGTTTTTATGTCGCGTGCTGTTTTCATCTGCCACACTCCCCGGATTGATCTTTTCCCTGCCTCTCCTACCCTGCTGGTACAGATCCTTTTCTCATGGACGGGCGGGGTCTGGTCTCACTCAGCAGGTCATGGAGAACGACTTCGGGGTCAGTATCGCCCTGTTTTCCCTTTCCAATCTTGGGTGTAAGGACGTCTGTACATACCCGGGCAAACCACGCATCGTCACCATCATCTCCAAAGGCGCGTGCGATAGCCACGCACGACCGGAGCGTCGGGTTGACCTCGCAGGTATCCGATGCCCTGAGCTTCCTGACCAGCCTGACAATTTTTTCTGCGGTTGCATGGGAAACCCCGGATTTTGCCTGGGTTATCTCAACCTCGGTCTGTTCGTCATACAGGCCCATTGAAATGGTAATCATCCGGTCCAGGAGTGCATCCTGGGACCTGAATACCCCGGCATATTCCTCGGGGTTGCTCGTGAATATCGCAGAAAAATCAGGATGTACTTTGATGTAGTTGCCGTCCTGTGCAGCAGTCGGGAGTTCGAGCATCCTCTCTTCAAGCACGGAAAGGAATATGTTATTCGCCTCCGGACGCGAACGGGTGAACTCGTTGTAAATCAGGGTGAAGCCGTTCTTGCATGCCGTGGTAAGCCGGTCGTCCATCCAGGTCTTTGACATTGATTCATCAGATTTGTAGACCCGGGAGACGAACCGGTCTATCACTTTTTTCTTGCGATAGCCATATTCCCCCCCGACAAGGGAGGAGGTGGTGAATTCCTCATCGCCGTTGATGAGGACGACCGGCCTTCCGCGAAGGTAGGCAATGTGCAGGGCAAGGGTTGTCTTGCCGCACCCGGTCGGTCCGCAAAGATGTATGGGAAACCCTTTGCTAAGGTACCGCACTCCCCGTTCGGTGATGTTTCTGACGTACTCCGATTCCACAAACCCCTCCTGGGGCAGTGGATTGATGACTGTTACAAGCTCCATATTCTGCTGTCCTTTTGCTGTCCTGAAATTATCTGCCCTGCTCACCGGCAGGGCCCAAAACGCCTATACCCGTTCCGGCAATTGCTGTTTTTTATGATGCCGTATTGATGCCGTATATTTGGCATGAAAATCCTTTTGAGGATTTTCATACATACGCCCTGTGACCAGAGGTCTCATTGGCGTTTTTCTTAGGACGGGAAGTAATACGTATCCTTTTTCCGGACGTCCCCGACTTTGAGGAGATCCTTTGCGGGACGGATTAAGGTCCTCCATTCGACCCCGATCTTTTTGCCGGCTTTTGTAAGTGTGATCCCCTTTGGTGAGTTGTTGATTACCTTGAGGACTTTTTCTTTGAGACCGTGATCCGTGGATTGGTCAGGTTTCTCGCTCTTTTTTCCGGGCGCTTTTGTTGCCTTGTGAACGGTTTTTAATCCGGGTCTGGCATACGGATGCTCATTTCCCATATGGCTCTGCCATATCCCGTGTGCTTCAGATAAGTCTTCCTGGAAGGGAATACGCTGCTTTTTAAAATCTGCCAGCATGAGGGTCAGCTCGATGTTCCGGGCAACCCGCTCATCGGCAATCTCATGGACCATGTTGACGGCGTCAAGCCGGATTTCTGCCACATCCTTCTTCAGCCTGGCAGTAAAATCTTCCAGGGTATCCCGGGTATCTTTAGCCATTGCCATCCGGTCTGCGGAGAACCCGCCCAGCATATCCTGGGTTTCGCGGGCCAATGCCATCCGGGTCCCGTGAATACCGCCCAGCATATCCTGGGTTTCGCGCCCCAGTGCCTTTCTTCCTTTCCTCAACGTCCGGCGCATATCGGCCCCGTTGTGCTTTCGTTCTGAAGCGAACGAATGTATCATATCCTGCGTGCCGGACCGGATTTCTCCGACGTCGGCGATC
>CAZNIL010000153.1:0-2556 GCA_964573085.1 uncultured Methanoregula sp. | reverse complement strand
ACCTTGTCGAAAAAGTATTTTCCAACCTCGCTTGAATGCATGAGATCCGTGTAAACTTTTGAAGGGACCCCCGAATACTGGTAAACAAGTCCTGAGTGAAATTCTATCTCCAGGTTTTTTGTGCTGTCATCATAGCCAACAGAACGCAGAATACGGGACTTGACAGGCTGTCTTTCCAAGAGTATCACCACTCTCTTACAAGTGCGCTGAATGGTTAATGGTTTTTATAAAAGTTTTGAATAGTTGTCGTGACTTCATGACTTTTCTGGTGGCGTTGTGCATCGCGTCAGACTACCCGCAGTCTACAAAAGAAACAAACGAAGGTGTGCACATGAGACGAGTGGATCCTGTAGCAACCTGGCACTCACTAACGGCAAACTACCACTCTAATCTTTACCGCATCAACAATTTAAAAAAAATATTTTCTCGTTTACAGGACGCTTTCGAGCTTCTTTTCGAGGATTTCAAGTCCCTTCCTGACGTCTTTGAGGTTCCTGCCACCCGTGAGAATGATCTTTCCTGAAGAGAAGATAAGAACAACGATCCTGGGATCTTTGATCCGGTATACCAGCCCGGGAAACTGTTCGGGTTCGTACTCGATATTTTCGAGATTGAGCGTGACGGTTAACTTATTGATATTGATGTATTTACCGAGATTGTATGAACAGACCATATTGGTGATCGCAACTTTTGGTTCTTTGAGGGGTTCAATACCCATCTTTTTTAACGATTTGATGACGATAGCAAGTCCGTCTGCAAGCGCCTTATTGTTCTTGATGCCGGTGAGTACTATCTTGCCTGACGAAAAGACCAGGCACGCAATCTTGGGATCCAGGATCCGGTATACTGCTCCGGGGAACCGTTTCTTATTGAGTTCGCAGTTCTCGACATTTTCTGAAAACTTAACAAGATCTATGGACTCTGCGATCACACCGGATGCAACGATATTCTCAATCTTCAATGATTCATACTTTTTATCAGCCATCTTTTATCCAATGATGTTCTCCAGAGCATAAGGCTACTGGACAAGGCATGCCCCTTTTGTTCGTTTTGGCTGTATCAGCTCCGGTGCCGGGTGCTGGCCGGGTCTCACTTCGAAGAATTTTTCCAATTCTTCTCATTGTCGAGGTTTTAAGAAACCTCTCCAAGCATGGCGGTGCAGCCGGGGCCGGTGGTGGGAGTGACGCCCGGGCAAAGGCAATGCGTTGATGTTCGCCGCTGGAAATCTCACGGGGGAGAGAACTGACCCGGCCCTTAACGACCGCACCCTATCTTCGTATCTCTATCCCCACCTTGTTAGGCCTGAGAAATCCGGGCGTCCACGGGGGATTGTACCGCATCAGAAACGGCTGTCCAACAGGAGGAATGCCGGCGTTTTTCAGTCCGTCCTGCAGCCTTAACATTGCCGCATTCACATCATCCTGTGAAGCATATCCCCTGAAGCGGATAACCGCTATCTCCCGTTCAGGCTGAATCGTTAATCGCACCTGGCTGTCCAGCGGCTCCGGGATCTCCTCACGGGATTTTCCTGCGGGCATAACAAACGACATCGACGCAGAATCGGAAACAACCGGTGCTGTCATCGGGATATTTTGCGAGGTAATGACCGGGGAAGTCATCGGTATTGAACCATGGGTATGATTGGTGCCAGTGATATAGGCAAAGAGCAGGTTGAAGCCGGCATCATTTCCGGGACTATCTATGGTCGCAAGCATCAGCGCAGGGTAGTACCGGAACTCGATCTCTCCTGATTTGCCGGTGATTTCGTAGGGAATGGTGTCAGCCATTGTACGGGTAATCTCCTGTACGTGGAATATCACTCAGGACCCTGATGGAAGTTTCGTTCAGGAAGAGGCCGTTCCCTCCGGGCAGTCATCCGGCCCGGTCGGGATACATGTTTTCACTTCCCGTACAAAAGGTCAGTATTTCCTGTATCACAAAGCAGCATGGGGTAACCGGTACCGTTGAGGAAAAAATGAGAGGGGTTACCCGTTTTTCAGGGCGACAATATCACTGACCCCGACCAGTTTCCACACCAACGAACGCTCCTCGCGGACAATCACGTCCGGACGGTCATTCGGGCGGTGACCAAGAGCTGTCAGTACATGGGGCGAAAGCCGGTTTTTCGCGATCATCTCCACGAACTGCTCCCGGACCTTCTTTTTCTGTGCCGGATCCCGCACCTCTTCAAGCATCCCCTGCAGGCTCACAAAGGTAAAGGCGGAAAGGTCAGGGGCATACTCCTCAATCTCGACAGAGACCTTCGGGTTTGTATGAAAATAGTCCATCTTCCTGCCATATTTCGTGGAAAGGAAGTAGAGGTACTTTTTGTCAAAGACGTACATGAAAGGTGCTATATAGGGATGGCCGGCACCAATAAAAGCGATACGGGAAACATATTGGCGTTCGATCAGGGCATCGTACTCTGCTTTGGTTATCCGGGGGATCTTCAGCGGGTCCATATGCATATCCTCAAAAGGGAGCTATTGGTCGTTATGCTGATAAGGTTGGTGGCGCCCCTCTTCACTGGTACCGGATGAGCGGGGCTGGGCTTAG
>CAZNIL010000152.1:0-2589 GCA_964573085.1 uncultured Methanoregula sp. | reverse complement strand
GCGATCAGGTGTTCGATTGTTTTCCAGCTCATCCGGGCACATGGAGGCGGGCGATGGTGCTTTTCCATGTAGGAAGACAAAAACGCAACGGTTACCGGATCCGAGGGATACCCGCTCCCGATCGTGCCAAAGGTTTCTGCAAGCAGCTCGATCTCTTTGTCCCGCACGACTTTTGCCACGATACTTGCTGCGGACACGATCTTGTAGGTCTGGTCGGCATGGTGTTCCGAAACGATCCCGCAGGAGCGATCGTGGAGGTGCTCTTTCACCATCTGTGCGTACCGTACCGGGTTTACATCGCAGGCATCCACATAGGCGGTTGTCGGGTTGAGACGGCTGATGACGGCAGCATGCGCTCGGGCAACGCATGCGTTCATCGAGATCTCTTTGCGCCGTGCGTCGATCGTTTCTGCGGAAATAATGACCGTGGCGATGCTGCACGTTCTCTTTATCTCATTAAAAAGGTGCCCGCGTTTCTTTGGGGATAGTAATTTGGAGTCTTTTACATCAAGGTCCAAAAAAAGATCTTCGGACGCGGCACCCACGGCTGCGACAACCATCGGCCCCAGCACGGAACCCTTGCCTGCCTCGTCCACACCGCAGATCACATATCAGGATTGATTGCGCAAATTATTTCAAGGGAGATGATGGTAACCGTTACGCATGTACATCATCATCGTGGGTCTTGGCGGGATCGGGAGATGTCTTGTCGGGCAGGCAGCCGGGCACAGCAATAATGTCGTTGCCATCGACACGGACGAGTCGCGCTGCAGCGATATTCTCGAGCACCACGATGTGCTGGCGATCACCGGAAATGCCACCGATAAGTCGGTCCTTGAGGAAGCGGGGATTGACCGGGCGGACGCGTTCGTTGCCACGACAAGCGACGATTCCGTGAACCTGATGGCGTGCTGGCTTGCAAAACGGTTCCACGTGCCGACAGTTGTTGCGATCGTCAACCAGACCGCCCATTCGGAATTTTTCAAGGAAGTCGGGGTCAGGATCAGCGAAAACCCTGATGAACTGGTCGCTTCACGGCTCTATTACTGGGCGGAGAACCCGCAGCTCCAGCAGCTCGCCCAGATCCCCGGCGGGTCGATCTTTGAGATCATGGCTGAAACCGGGGCGCCCATCGTCGGCCATGAGATCCGTGATCTCAAGGTGAAAGACTTTGTCTTTATCGCGATCCGCCGCCAGTCGGGAGAACTCATCATCCCGAGTGGTAATGTTATAATCCGTGCAGGCGACACGTTCACGGTATTTACGAAAAAAGAGGCGGAGGACGACTGCCTGCGCCTGCTGAACAAACAACTCAAGAAGTCAGCGTAGCGATGCGGCGAGTGCTCCCAGCTCGATCATAAGTTTCGGGTTCACCTTCATCAGTTCTTTGATGAGGGTGATTGTGGAGAACTCGGAGAGGTTCAGTTTTGATACCGACTTTATGATCGCATTGAGTTTCTCGTCGGGCTGTCTGATTAAGTATTCCTTGATATGGTAGTTACGCGCAATCGACCTGCCCATCTTTGAACTGCGCCACCCTGCGTCATACGCCATCAGGGCCTTTTTGCCGGTGTTGCTCTTTGCAATACAGTCTGCTGCGACATCTGCAGCGAGGCGTCCCGTAACCATCGCATTGTAGATCCCGCCTCCGGTGAGGGGGTCGACCACCCGCGCCGCATCCCCGACGATCATGAGCCCGTCAGCCACCGTGCATTCGAGCGGGCGGCATACCGATACGCCGCCGACGATGAACTCGATCGGTCTTCCCTTCGGGAATGTTTTGTGGATGAATTTATCGAGGTAGTCCTTTGCACGGTGCCCGCTGCCGCTCTTCTTCCCCGAGATCCCGATACCGACGTTTGCCGATCGCTTGCCCTTAGGGAAGATCCAGAGGTAGCCTTCGGGTGCGACCTCGTTGCCCAGGTAGAATACGGTTGAATACGGGTCGATATCGATATTGGTCAGCACATATTGCGCCCCGCTCATGATCTCGCGGACCGGAACGGTGGTGTCGATGCTGCACCAGCGGGCAAACTTGGACTCGACACCGTCAGCGGCAACCACCACATCCGCAGTCACGTCCATGACCTGTCCGCAGTACTCAAGCTTTGCTCCTTTGACAACCCCGTTCTCCATGATGGGGGCTGCTGCCCGTGTCTTGACCGAGACATCCGATCCTGCGTCAGCTGCCTGCCATACGAGCTCCCGGTCAAAGAACTTGCGGTCAAGGATGTATCCCACCTTGTTTCCTGCAAGGCTGGACTCAAGTTTCATCGTGGTGCCGTCCGGAGCGACAATCGCCGCACCGGTCATCTCCGCCGAAATCCACCGCTTGTCCGGCTCGATGAACTCCCCAAGCGCTGCCTGTCCTATCCCTTCCGCACACCGGACCGGCGCCCCGATCGCCGGCCGCTTCTCGACAAGGCACACAGACAGTCCTTTTTTTGCTGCTGTCCGTGCTGCAATCGCTCCTCCTGGGCCTCCGCCGATCACGAGGATGTCATAGTGGCTTTTCATTGACGATCTCCAGCGCTCCCAGAGGGCAGACCTTGGCGCAGATGCCACATAACGTGCAGCTCTTTTCAACGC
>CAZNIL010000151.1:0-2619 GCA_964573085.1 uncultured Methanoregula sp. | reverse complement strand
CAGAACCGTTAAGAACATTGCCCGCACCGATCAGGTATAACGGGACAAGGACTGGTAGACACATGAGAAAAGGGTTAAACCGGCTCCTGGTGATGTGGAAGCCAAACCGGAAATGGCTGCTGCTTTCCATCGTGCTCACGATCGGCGGGGCGATCGGCACGCTGGCGATACCGGCGCTCTCGCAGACGCTGATCGACAAGGGCATCAGCGGCAATGACCTGAACATGGTCATCCGGTACGGCGGGTACATGCTCATCTTAACGCTTGCCGCTGCTGCATGCCAGGTTGTCAATACGATCATCGCCGTCAAATTCTCGGAGCGGACCGCCCATTACCTGAGGACAAGCGCGTACGACCGGATCCAGGACCTGTCGTTTGGCAATCTCGACCGGTTCAGGCCAAGCGATCTTCTGGTCCGCTTAACAAACGACGTCCAGAACATCAAAATCGCCATCCAGCAGGGTATTTTAAACCTCCCGCTCGTGCCCGTCATGCTTATCATCACGATCCTGATGATTGCAGTGCATACGCCCTCGCTCTTCTGGCTCATGGTCATAATACTGATCGTTTTCTCCGCCCTGCTCGGTGCGTATCTCTGGCTCGTGCTGCCGGTCTTTGCCGTCCGGCAGGAGAGGTACGACGCGATGAGCAGCACCCTGCAGGAGAACATGACCGGCGTCCGCGTGGTCAAGGCGTTCGTGCGCCAGAAATACGAGAACGAGCGTTTTTCCGCGGTTGCCGGTGAAGTGCGGGCGGCGTCAACCCGTGCCCAGAACTACATCGCAGTCCTGATCCCGACGATGCTTCTGGTCGTCAACCTCTCCCTTGCTGCCATCTTCTCTATAGGCGGGATCCAGGTGCTCGAGGCTACCGGTTTTTCCACCGGTGAGGTGATTGCATCCATCCAGTACCTCTTCCTCCTCATCATGCCGTTCATGATCCTCGGGACGGTGCTGCCGGCGGTCTCTGCCGCCCGGCCGTCACTGAACCGGATCTTCGAGCTTCTCGACACTCCTGCAGATGTAAACGACAGCGGGCATCCTGCTGCCGTGGACCCGGCATCGGTGAAAGGCCGGCTTGTCTTCGACCATGTCAGCTTCGGGTATAAAGGCACGGAGGAAAAAGCCGGCCCGCCTGTCCTGCACGACATCAGCTTTACCGCTGAGCCGGGGGAGACGATCGGTTTTTTGGGCCCGACCGGGTGCGGTAAATCCACGCTCATGCACCTTGTCCCCCGTTTCTACGATGTGACCTCCGGGAAGATCACCATTGACGGGACTGACGTGCGGGAGATCCCGCAGGATACGCTCCGGAAAATTGTCGGGATCTGCCTCCAGCAGCCAAACCTCTTCTCCGGAACGATCCGCGACAACCTCCTGTTTGGAGCAGAAGACCAGTCGGAGGAGAACATGACCGCTGCTGCAGCGGACGCGGATGCAGACGGCTTTGTCCGGAACATCCCGCGGCAGTATGACGATGCAGTCGCCCGGCACGGGACAAACTTCTCGGGTGGCCAGCGCCAGCGTCTCGCGATTGCCCGGACGCTTGCCGCAGACCCGAAGATCCTGATCCTTGATGACAGCACGAGCGCCTGCGATGTGGCAACCGAGGCCCGGATACAGGACGCGATCAACCGGCGGTTTTTTCATGTCACAAAACTGCTGGTCGCGCAACGGATCAGCACCGTGATCTCCGCCGACCGGATAATCCTTCTGGAAAACGGCCGGGTCATCGCAACCGGGTGCCACGAGGACCTGCTCAGGTCAAGCCCGGAGTACCGGGAGATCTACGATTCCCAGCTGGGGAAGGGAATTGTCGGGGGTGGTGCAGCATGAGGGGCATGCCGGTTCATCTGGACGAAGAAGCCCTGCCGCCGATGGTCCCCACCGTGAAACGGTTCATGGGGTACATGGCCCCGCACCGGCTGAAGCTTGCCGTAATCATCATCCTCATGGCAGTATTTGCCCTCTTAAACGCTGTCTTCTCCCTGCTTTTGGGAACAGCGACCAACATCATCTCGGCCGGCCCCGGGCCGGTTGAGCCGTTACTCAAGGTCATCACATGGCTGGTCGCCGGCGGACTGGTCATCTGGGTGTCGGGTGCGGTCTCGCAGAAGCTGCTCTCGGACATATCGCAGGAAGCCCTGTACCGGCTCCGCATCGATCTCGTCGCCCACATCCAGACGATGTCACTTGACTTCTTTGACCGGCGCCCGATCGGTGAACTGATGAGCAGGGTGACAAACGACACGCAGGTGATCGAACAGTTCATTTCCATCGGGTCGCTCCAGACGGGACAGGCGGTGATGACGATCATCATAACGAGCATCGTCATGCTGCTTGTCAACCCGTCGCTGACTATCCTCTCCTACATCGTAGTACTGGCGCTGGTCGGTGTTTCGTGGCTGATCACAAAGACATCCGGCCCGGCGTTCGTCCTGCTGCAGGACAAGACCGGGGACTTAAACGGGTTTGCCGAGGAATGGATCTCGGGCGCAAAGACGGTGATCGCCTGCCGGCAGCAGGACGAGGCTTCACGACGGTTCTCAGCCCAGAGCCAGAAGGTCGCGGATATCGGCGAGAAAGCCCAGTTCTCCGCGCTCATCAGCCAGCAGGTCAG
>CAZNIL010000150.1:0-2666 GCA_964573085.1 uncultured Methanoregula sp. | reverse complement strand
TAGTCGCCTTTGTCGTGACATGGCTGACCCGGATCGATATGACCGGGCGCTCCCTTGAAGATCTCGAAAATGGGGGGTGACAGTCCCTGCGGCAGGGGCAGGTGTCAATGCGATTGGCGTGGGCAGCGACACGATCCGGGTTAGCGGTGAGGAGAAGAAGAAGGACTGTCCAAAAAGAAATAAAACCGCCCCCCCACTTTTTATAAAAAGCCAACCTTTATTGACAGCCCCTTACATAGACACCTTTTAACGAAAACCGGGGTCTCTGAACGATGACGGGAGAGAACAGGAAGCCGTATGGCTGGCGTGGGACGATACATGATTTCCTCTTGGTCCCCCGGCAGGAATGGCGCATCGCACTTGACCGGCACCATGTCACACGCCGGGGACGTCCTGCCGACGACCGCCAGGAAGCAATGTGGGAAAACATGTTCGATGTTTTTTCAAAAGAGCTCAAACAACTCGTGCAGGTAAAACCGGAGCTCGAACATTATACCGTCATCTTTGAATACGAAGTCCCTCATGCCAGCCTCAGGGGCCCGGATGTGGTCCTCCTTGGCAGTTCAGTCTTTGTCCTTGAATTTGCAGACTGTGAAGAGATCATCCATGCCCATGTCGATGCCACATATGCATATGCAACCGACGTGCACAAGGAACATCCCGAGCCCCACAAGGCCGAGATCATACCGGTCCTTGTATGTGCACGGGCAAAAGGCCTGATCCGTCGCGCAGGAGATGTCGTCATCCTCTCCCCCGACCGCATCGGGGACTTCCTGAATGTCCAGGCCGAGATCGAAACGGAACTTCCCGTTGATGCAGATGACTGGCTCGCTGCCGGCAGCTAGTCGGTCCACTTTTTAGAAAGTTCCCCCCATCTTTAAACTGTCCATCGTTCCCTACCGGTAAATTGTATCTATACCGAATGGGGCGGACAAAAAACTACGTACAATGAAGAAAAAGGAAACCGTCATCGATGGTGGTCGATGACGGCCTAAGAGTACATGGTTCCGGCCGCACTGCGTACCGTAAAAGAAATATCGTTCTATCGCTTATAAATTTTTTTATTTCAGGCACCCGGTCGCTCCCGGTTCTGATGAGCTCCCCGGACGTCAGAAAATTGCGGGCCGGGTGAGCGGTTCCGGACGTTAACCAAAATTATTAAACCTGTTAATATATATTGGTGGAAGAACCATTCTATTGTTGACAGGCTATGACTCCCGCTACAAAAAAATCAATGAAAAAAATATGCACTCTTTGTTATGGCACCGGGTTTGTCAGCCACCCGAAAGGAATTAAAGTGCCGTGCCCGAATGGCTGCTCCAGTCTCCATCCCAACCACCGGTAACCTAAGGCAGCGCACGGAAACCGGCACAGGCAGCTGATGAAAATTCCAAAGTGATTCTCACACCTGCCAAATTCTTCTTTCCTTTACAATCCCCGGTCAAAATTATTCGTGGACCCTGAGCAGGTCGTCGACCGCGCCCAGCCAGACCCGCTTTGCCTCTGCAGGGTCCATGCCGATCATCACGTCAAACATCAGGCCGTTGATGAGCGCGTCGCAGGTAACAGCGAGTATTCTTGAATTGATGGACGAGTGGATGAGACCTTTTGCCTTCTGCCCCTCAATGAACTGCCCGATCACGGCGAAGTCGCCGTACCGGTCCTCCCGGAGGACCGTGCGGATGGTCTCGTTGTGCACGGCGACTGCCATGACATCCGAGTATATCTCCCGTGAACGGTTGATATATTCCAGCAGGGAATCAAAGAGCACGGACGCACCCTCCATCACCTCCCGCCCCTCAAACGACCGTTCGAGGATGCCGGCGAGTTCCTGCCGCTGGAATTCGGCGACCGCTGCAAAAAGGTCGGTCTTGCTCTTGTAGTACTGGTAGATCGAGGCCTTGGTCACGCCGAGCCGTGCGGCAATATCATCCATCGTGGTCGCGGAAAATCCCCTCTCCATGAAAAGCGACGAGGCTTCCGCCACAATCTTCTTTGCGACTTCTTCCCGGTACCCGGGATACATTTTTGGCATGGTATCCTGCTCATTATTATTATTACGAGCGACGGGACGAACGGGACAAAGGCCGGGTGACGTGAGAAGAGAACGTCCTGAATAAAAAACGGGTAATGTCCAGAAAGGACTGTTTTTACAAAACAGATGTCGGTTTCCTGAGTCGATACGTGCACATAAAAATTAATTCGGATCCGGGCCCTGCATATGCATCAGTCCCCGGAGTTCCGTTACACGGTCACCGGCGCCGCACTTTTGCCGCCCCGAACACGGCAGCACACGCAAGCACAGCGAAAGCCGCCTCAAAACCGGGTGTTTTTCTGGTCGTTGCCTCCGGTGCTGCAACGTCATCCGCCGGGATGGGGGGACTCTTCTCCCACCACTTGTCGACTGCGTTCTGGTCGAATGGTTTTGGATCAGAAGGCACGCCGCCTTTGCTGCAGGTTGCGTTCTGCCCGGCGCTTATCGTGACGGTCTTTGTACTGGCCGTATCGGAAAACGCGACCTGCCCTTCATAGACATAGACGCCGGATGTGCCGTCCGGGGCAACATCGATTGCAAATGTCGTCCCCTTCGGTGCCCCGCTGGAGTATGGGGTGTAAATGCGGAACTGCTGCCCCTGTTTCTCGGCACGGTACCAGATCCCGCCGAT
>CAZNIL010000149.1:0-2697 GCA_964573085.1 uncultured Methanoregula sp. | reverse complement strand
CTCGCCGCGATGTCGGAGCGGATCGCCCACCGCGGTCCCGATGGCGAGGGCACCTGGATTAAGGGGAGTGTCGGGCTTGCCCACCGGCGCCTTGCAATCATCGACCTCTCGGAAGATGCACACCAGCCCATGGCCAACGAAGACGGGTCGCTCCAGCTCGTCTTCAACGGCGAGATCTACAACTTCGTGGAGCTGCGCGAGGAGCTCGTCAAATGCGGGCACATGTTCCGGTCCAAGGGCGACAGCGAGGTGATCGTGCACGCGTACGAGGAGTGGGGCCATGAGTGCCTTTCCCGGTTCAACGGCATGTGGGCATTCGCACTCTGGGACTCTGAAAAGCAGCAGCTCTTCTGTTCCCGCGACCGGTTCGGGATCAAACCGTTCTACTATACCGAGGCAAAAGGGTCCTTCCTCTTTGCCTCCGAGATCAAGGCGCTGCTCGCCCACCCGGATGTCGGGAAAGAGCCGGATGACGAGATGCTCCGGACGTACTTAGCGTGGGGCGTGCTCGACCATACGGGACGCACGATGGTCGCGGGCGTCTCCCAGCTCCGGCCGGCACACGCGATGGTGGTGACGGCAACCGGCCGCAGGGAGCCGTTCCGGTACTGGAACGTCACGGTCAGCCCGGCAATATCATCCGGTACCGATGACGGACCGGCTGCTGACCGGCTGCTGGAACTTCTCAGGGATGCGACCCGGATCCACCTGCGCAGCGATGTCGCCGTGGGCACCTGCCTCTCGGGCGGGATCGACTCCTCGGCACTCACAATGCTGATCAACGGGATCGTCAGGGACGAGGCGCCGGAGAGTGTCGGTACACGGCAGAAGACGTTCTCTGCAGTTTTCACCGACAAACGGTTCGACGAGAGCCGGTATATCGACGAGGTCGTCGCGGTATCGGGGGTCGACGCGTACCGGACGGAGCCTTCGGCGGGACAGGTGTGGGACGACCTGCAGAAGGTCCTGTACATGCAGGACGAGCCGTTCGGCTCGCTCTCCATCTACGCCCAGTACTGCGTCATGCGGCTTGCATCGGAGCGCGTGAAGGTGGTGCTCGACGGGCAGGGCGCAGACGAACTCCTTGCCGGCTACCTTGCCTATGAATGGAGCTATATCTTCGGGCTCTTTACATCATTCCACTGGTGGACGGCGTTCTGTGAGAAGATCGGGGCGCTGCGGCACCACCGCGGGTTCTTTGTCGATGCGTTCCGGCAGCTCCTCGTCCGGTCCGGGCGCCGGAAGCTGCTGAAAGGAGAGGCGCCGAAAGTCCTGCGGTACAGCGGGAAACTCGATCAGGTGCTGTACAGGGAACTCACGTCCACCAACCTCCCCGCACTCCTCCACTACGAGGACCGGAACTCCATGGCATTCTCGATCGAGTCCCGGGTCCCCTACCTTGATGTACGGTTGGTAGAATACATCGCAGGTACCCCGCTCAACCGGAAGGTCCGCAACGGCGTGACCAAGTACCTGCTCCGCCGCGCAATCAAAGGCCTCGTGCCGGAACCGGTCCGCTGCCGGATGGACAAGATGGGGTTTGTCACGCCGGAAGAGGTCTGGATGAAGTTCGAACTCCGGCCGTTTGTGCTGGGAATATTCACTGACAGGAAATTCCACTCAAGGCCCTGGTGGGACGCCGACGCGACAATCAAAAACTACCTTGCCTTCCTTGACGGCAGATCCGCGTACTCCCCCGAGATCTTCCGGATTGCCTGTGCCGAGCTCTGGCTGCGGATGCTTTTTGAGAGACCGGACATAAATCCTAGTACATAAAAGAGAGATGAGGGGACACAGACAACACCCCATGAATAAAAATTTTACAAGCACGATATAACACGGGAGACCCATGAAGTCCATTATCCTTGCCGGTGGCGTCGGGACGCGGCTCTGGCCGCTCTCCCGCGAGTTTTATCCCAAGCAGTTCATGCAGGTCGACGGGCACTCCCTCTTCCAGCAGACGTACCTGCGGGCGCTCAGACTTTCAAAACCGGATGAGATCCTTGTCGTCACAAACGAGATCCACCAGTACCTTGCCAGGAACCAGATCGAAGAGCTTGGCCATACTCTTTCGGAACAGAACCTGTTGAAAGAACCGGCCGGGAAAAATACCCTGCCCGCGATCACCTGGGCGATGTCCCGGATCAGGGCGGCCGACCCCTCGGCGTGTGCCGCGGTCTTCCCCAGCGACCACATCCTCGGTGACGAGGCAATCCAAAAGATTGCCAAAGCAGAGCCGCTCGCGGAAGACTACCTTGTCACCTTCGGGGTGCCCCCGGCATCGCCCCATACCGGGTACGGGTACATAAAACCGGGACAATCATTAAGCACCGGCGCCGTTGTCGATGCATTCAAAGAGAAACCCGACGAGAAGACTGCAGAGAAGTACGTGAAGGAGGGCTACCTGTGGAACAGCGGGATATTCCTCCTGTCAACAAAAGTCTTTTTTGAAGAACTGCAGCGCTATGCCCCTGACCTTTTCGCCGCATTCGATAACAGAGAGCCGGACTACGAAACCTTAAAACCCGTTTCGATCGATTACGGGCTCCTCGAACACTCGAAACGCGTGGCAGTCGTCCCGTTACCGGGTACGTGGAGCGACCTTGGCACGTTCCGGGCACTCTACGAGTCCCGGCAACCGGATGCTCAAGGGAACGTCGGCACGGCAGAGTACCTGTCCGCACGGAACAATTACGT
>CAZNIL010000148.1:0-2707 GCA_964573085.1 uncultured Methanoregula sp. | reverse complement strand
CTTTTTTCATGCATTCCTGATATCATAATGCACAATTTTATCTGTTTTTGTGCACCTGCCTATAACCGGTACATCACATCCGCTTCGGCATCGTCCTCTTGTGCAGGTACATCGTCACAACGGTGAACACCAGCGTGAACACCGCCAGCGCAGCGATATCGATCTCCACCGGGAAATAGTGTGGGTCAGTGAATGAGTAGCGAACAAGATCCGTGAAATAGGTGAGCGGGGAGAACACCGCAAGCACCAGTCCCCATGCCGGCATCTGTTCCAGCGGGACGAAAATACCGGAGATGAAAACGAGGGGGAACTTGATCAGCGAGGAGAGCATCATGATGTTCGACGGCACATTCATGGGCGGAACCGCGAGCAGCATCCCGATTGCCGAGAAGCAGCACGCAGCAAGGAAGATGGCGGCCAGCAGCATGATGCCATGGAGGAGCGAAAGCCCGAGTGCAAGCCCGATGATCACCGTGATAACCGTAATACCGATGCCAAAGAGGGTGGAGGCGATCATGTCGCCAAAGACAATGGCCTCGACCGTGACCGGGCATGACGCAAGCCGCTCAAGCGTCTTTGCCGAGCCCTCCCATGGGAAGATGGCGGGAGATACCGCAGTGGCCGTGAAAAACAAAGTCATCCCGACCAACCCTGAAATGAGAAACGACAAGGGAAGCTGCCTGCTGCCCATCAGGAAGGCAAGGAACAGGAAGAGCGGCATGAAGACCCCGAAGATGAGCACTGGACCCTTGAAGTAATAGATGCGGATATCTTTTTTGGCAATCGCCCATGCCCGACGCACCTGCTCGGAAAATCCAGCCGGGTTCATGGCTTTTCCTCCTGTGTCAACCGGAGGAATGCATCGTCGAGCGAAGGCGAGAGCGTGTTCAGCGTAACAATCGCTGCGCCGTTCTGCTGGCTGAGAGTAACGAGGGAACGGATAGCAGCATCTTTATTTTGTGTGGTAATCTGCCATTTGTCACCGGTCCGGTTCGCACCGGTTACACCGGCAAGCCCTTCAAGGGCCTCACCAGATACCTCATGGTCAAAACTCACTTCGATCCGGTGCACCCGGTCAATTGCCGTCTTGAGTTTTTCCGGTGCATCGATTGCGACCATCTTCCCGCCCCGGATAATACCGACACGGTGGCAGAGCCGGTTGGCCTCCTCCATATTGTGTGTGGTGAGAAAGATGGTAGTTCCCTGCCGGTTGAGGTCACGGAGCAGAGAGAGGATCATCTGAGTGCTTTGCACATCGAGACCGCTCGTGGGTTCATCGAGGAAAAGGAGTTCCGGTTCATGGATAAGCGCCATCGCAAGGATGAGCCGCTGCTTCATGCCTTTGGAGTATGCCTGCACCTTCTGGTCCTTGCGCTCAAGGAGGCCCACCATATCGAGCAGGTCGGATGAACGCTGCTCTGCCCGGGCACGCGGAAGTCCGTAAAGTTCGCCCATCAGCATCAGGTTCTGCCATGCGGAAAGATCGGTATACGCATTCGAGGTCTCCGGCACTACACCGAATCCCTGTTTTGCAAGCACCGGCTCGGACCGGATGTCATAGCCGAGGATCGTGGCAGTCCCGGCATCCGGCGGAATGACACCGGTCAGCATCCGGGTTGTTGTGGTCTTGCCCGCACCATTCGGGCCGAGGAACCCGAAGATTTCGCCCTCGCTGACATCAAACGATATATGGTCTACGGCGATGCTTTTACCAAAAACTTTTGTCAGACCCGAAGCGTGAATGACCGGATTCAAGCGGTTCTCATCTCCTCATACGTCTTCACGGATACCGAGAAGGACCATCCGCTGGTTGCACCGGATCCCCCGGTTCTCATCTTTTTTTACGGAGACAAGGTGCAGGGGTTTGACGGGATGTTCGATGGTCCCTGAAGTAATCGTGCCCTCCCCCGCAAGGACCACAAACACCACGGCATAGGGTTCCGGGTGAGGCGGGATCACCTGCCCGGTTTCAAGGCATACGAGCACAATGTTCGAACCTGCGGTTTTCATCAGGTCTTTTTTGAACGGCCCCTGCAGGGAAAATTCCATTGCATTCAGGAGATCCATTATCCCTTCTTACCTTCCTCTCCCACAAACAATTCCCGGATCATCTTCACCGCACACAGGTCCCCGCACATCGAGCAGGTCTCCATGTCCCCGTCACGGCAGTGGATCTTCCGGGCATGTTCCCCGAAGAGTGCGAGCCGGAACTGTTCGTCCCAGTCAAGCGAGTGCCGTGCCTCGGCCATCCGCACTTCGCGTTCCATCCGGTACCCCTCCGGGCGCCGGACGAGGTCCCCCACGTGCGCCGCGATCTTTGCCACCCGCGTCCCCTCGATGATATCGTCGACATCGGGCAGCGCAAGGTGCTCGCTCGGCGAGACCATGCAGAGAAAGTCCGCCCCGTTCATGGCGGCAACCGCACCGCCGATTGCTGACACCACATGGTCGTACCCGGGCGCAATGTCCGTGACAACCGGCCCGAGCAGGTAGAGCGGGGCATGACCGGCGATCTCCTTGATCATCCGGACGTTATAGCTCACCTGGTCAAGCGGCATGTGTCCCGGGCCTTCTATCATCCGCTGGACGCCGGCATCAAGCGCCCGCTTCGCAAGCCCACCGAGGGTGACGTACTCGACGGATTTCGCGAGCTTCTCAGAGTCCTGCAGGCAGCCGGGGCGCATCCCGTCGCCGAGGCTGACGGTCA
>CAZNIL010000147.1:0-2709 GCA_964573085.1 uncultured Methanoregula sp. | reverse complement strand
GAACGAATGTATCATATCCTGCGTGCCGGACCGGATTTCTCCGACGTCGGCGATCCTTTCTGTTCTCGAATGTTCGATGTTGTCTACAATATCCTTCATTCCATCTGCTATTGACATAGGCTCCCACCTTTCATCTGTCGTTTATCCGACACACTCCATTCAGAATCGCTGTGATAAATACATGCCCGGAATTTCCATTTTATGTTTCAAAAAAAGACAATAGCAAACCTGCCCATTGATGGACAGAAAAATGGACAAAAAAGCTGGACCGGTCTCCCCCCATGTACCGGGGCACTGCCACAAACAGGCACCGGGTCATTGACATTTCCCGTTCCCGAGAGGGAAACGCCGGCTGGGAACAAAAGGGGGTGGTTCGAATCCCCGGTTTGAGGATATCAAAAGGCAGGGATATATCCGGGATCATTTCAGATACTGTTTTTTCGTGTGCACAAAGGACCTTGGTACAAAAGTTCCCGCAGGGTCTTTTTCGATTCGTTTACCACAACCGCCGCCGGCCACCCTTGCCGCCCCGCTTACCGTACACCAGTCCCCGGGGTCATGGAGTGGGCCCGTCAGTAGTACAAAACCCGGTACTATCCGGATAAAAGAATGCAAAAATAGTAAAAGTGATAATATTATCGGATTTTCACGCGAGGGACGTGCATACTGGTCTGATTTCCATATTTTTTGTTTGTATTTTATGATTTTAATGGCGGATTTTACTGGCGCAGTGCATGTTTTATGTTAATTTTTTTTTAATAATGGAATAATGGAGTGATACCATTATCCCGGGATTGTTCTTTTTAACGTACTTACGCTGCAATCTCTGCATGTTCCGTAAGACCGACGGCCTCTGCATACTTTAAGAATGTCTCAACGGAAGCGATCACGACGCGGGCTTCGATTGCCAGAATCTCAATACCGACGAGTGAAACCCTGACCCATGCGTCCACTACAACTCCCTTGTCCAGGATTCGGTCAATAACCTCGACTAAGCTCGAGGATGCATTCATTTTCTCAACCATGTTCTTTTCCTCCTTTATGGTTTGGGCTATTTTTGCCCGCAACTACGTTATTCCGTGTGCTGATATACATTCCCGGAATTTCCGATTCTTGTGTCAAATTTTGGAAGGAGTTGCCCCCACATCTTCAATGGCACAACAAAAAATAAGACGGCTGGATCCACCGTCAGGTGGATCTGGTCCTTTCGGTGGACCTGAGGTGGGTTTAATCGGCCCCGACAATCCCGACCACGATGCCAAAGTATTTTTCTTTGAGTTCGTAGTTATGTACTCCGTCGGAATTTCGCGTTGCGTAAAGGATGCCAATCCGTGAGGCAATGGTGCCGACCATCGAAGCGATCGCCTGGAATGTAACGGTGAACTGCTTTTTTAGTTTTTCGACAAGTTCGGCGATCGTGAGTGATCTGTTATGAACAAAAAGCCTGAGCACTTCGCGCCGGATCCCGGTCCTGTCCCGGGAAAGGTATGATCGTAACCGCCCCTCAACGACTCCCTTGTCAGGAATCCTGTCGGCAACCATTACGAGGCTCGATGACACACTCATTGTCTCATCCATGTTTTTCCCCCCTCCAGTAGGTCGTCACACCCATGCAGACAAGATGACAGGGCAGAACGATAAAGGTTACCGGATTTTCCAATGGGTGTCTCAGATTTTGGAACGATTGGCCCGTACCTCTTCAATGGCACGACTGAAATGAGATGAATGGATCACGAAGCGTCCCATCTCCTCACCTGTTTTTGAAAATTCCCGTATGGCAAGAATTGCGGCGCGGTTGCACACTGCTTCGATCTCTGCTCCGGTGAATCCCTCGGTCTCTTGTACGTAATCGTCCAATACCACATCCTCTGCGAGGGGGCGCTTCATGGTATGGTCCTTATTCATGGCATGGACCTTATTCATGGTATGTACCTTAAAGATTTCAAGGCGCCCGGCATCATCCGGAAACGGCAGTTCGATAAGGAGGTCGAACCGTCCTGCACGGAGCAGGGCTGGATCGATCATATCGATCCGGTTGGTTGCGCCAAGAACGGTGACGCCGTTGAGCTCCTCAAGACCGTCAATCTCGGTCAGCAACTGGGCAATCACCCGTTCCGTCACCCCCGTATCACTCCTGCCGCCCCGTACCGGGGCGATGGCATCAATCTCATCAAAAAAGATGATACAGGGGATCGCCTGTCGTGCCTTTTTAAAAATCTCCCTGACGCCGCGCTCGGATTCGCCCACGAACCGGGACAGTAACTGCGGCCCTTTTATCGAGATAAAATTTGATTCTGTTACATGTGCAATCGCCTTTGCGATCAGGGTTTTTCCGGTCCCGGGCGGCCCGTGCAATAATATGCCTTTGGGGGATTTGACACCCGCATACGCATAGATGTCAGCGCACTTTAAGGGAAGTTCAATTGCCTCCTGGATCTCTTTTTTGATCTCAATAAGACCCCCCACATCGTCCCAGCTGACATCGGGTATTTCAACAAACACTTCCCGCAGTGCCGATGGCTCAATCTCCCTGAATGCATTCATGAAATTTTCTTTTCCGATCGTCAGGCTGGATATAATTTCAAACGGGATTTCACGCTTGGTAAAGTCGATCTCCGGCAGTACCTTTCGCAGCGCGTGCATCGCAGCTTCCCTGCAGAGCGCTGCAAGGTCAGCACCCACATACCCGTGCGTGATATTTGCCAGTTC
>CAZNIL010000146.1:0-2720 GCA_964573085.1 uncultured Methanoregula sp. | reverse complement strand
AAAGAAGATGGAGGCAAAGATGATCTGGAGGTATTCAGCACCTTCCTTGAAGTTCTTGCTCTGGTTCAGTTCCACGCGTTCAAAGGAGACTCCCGCGATAAATGCCCCGACAATGGCGGAAAGACCGACCGCCTCTGCGCACATTGCGTAGAGGAATGCCACCATCATGGCGAAGATGAAGATGAACTCCGGGAATTTTTTGCAGAACCCGGTTGCATCGAGCCGTTCGATATATTTAGTGATGACAAAGATACCGAATACGCCGCCAAGAATGATAAATGCGATCGCTTTCGCCGCCACCAAGGCAATTCCACCAGCGGTGATCGTGCCACTGACGATATCCGTACTGATTGCAAGTGCAAGCAGGCTCAGTACATCGTCGATAACGGCTGCACCAATGATTGCCTTTGCTGCATCGGTCTGGAGTTTGCCGAGTTCCTTTAAAACGTTTGCGGTGATCGCGATACTTGTCGCCGTCAGGGCAGTGCCGATAAAGATAGCACTTGCCGTATTGAAGCCGAACACGAGCGAGATCCAGTAACCACCGATCCACGGTACGATCACGCCTATTCCGGCAATCACCCCGTTACGGACAGAGAGGATCTCTTTCACGTTGAACTCAAGGCCGATGACAAAGAGCAGGACGACTGCACCGAGATGTGCAAGGCCACGGACAAAATCCGTGTAGGTGATGAGTCCCAGCACACTCGGCCCGACAAGGAGCCCGACGAGAATTAACCCGATGACCGCCGACTGGTTGATGCGCGAAGCGATAAGATACCCACCGAGCGCAACAAACAGGAGCAGGCTCATCTGGAACTCGGGCAGGGTGAAGAGGGATTCCATCGGAATAACTGGGAAATAACGATTAAAACTCTTTTCGGTTTTCCATTCCTTTACCAGATGCCAGTGATTACCATGATCGTTTGCTCTTCTTCAAATCAATATCCTCAAAACAGATCAATGCGAATATTAGAGAAATGGACGTCGCACTCACAATTCTTTTCCTCGGCTTCCTCATCTTTCTTGGAAACATCCTCAACCGTCTCTTTAACTTAACCAAGGTCCCCGACCTCCTCTTCTTAATAGGCATCGGTCTTCTTATCGGGCCGGTTCTGGGGTTTGCAACACCGGCTTCATTCGGGATTGTCGGACCAATCTTCACCACCGTTACGCTTGCCATCATCCTCTTTGAATGCGGTCTCCACCTCCGGGTCGACAGCATCCGTTCTTCATTCCGGGGGACGATTACTCTCACGCTGGCATCATTTGTTGTCACCATGCTGCTTGCGGCAGGCGTCCTGTATTACGGGGGATTCCTCGGGTTCCTGCCCGCGTTGATGCTGGGGGCAATCATCGGCGGGGCATCGCCAGCAGTCGTCATCCCGATGATCGATTTCCTCCACTTACAAAAGGACAGTGGCGCGATCCTTGCCCTCGAATCCGCGATTGAGGACGTACTCTGTATCGTCATCCTGCTCACCATCCTCGATGTGTACCAGATGGGGACGGTCGACCTCCGGATCGCGGCAGGCAGACTGATCGCATCCCTTCTCATGGCTGTCATCCTCGGTGTACTGGGAGGAGTTTTCTGGTCTGCCATCTACCACCGGCTGGGCAATATCAAAAGCATCTTCCTGACCCCGGCATTTCTGTTCATCATCTACGGCATTGTGGACATGCTGGGATACTCCGGTGCAATTGCCGCACTGGCCTTCGGTATTACGCTCGGAAACCTCGACTCCTTCAAGATATCCAGTGTTTTCCCTTGTGCGCAGGACATATCGCAGGTTGAACTCAATCCTACGGAAACGATATTTCTTTCCCAGCTGGTCCAGCTCTTAAAAACGTTCTTCTTTATCTATATCGGGCTCTCGATCAAATTCACCAACACGGAATCGTTTATCATCGGCGGTGCAATCGTCCTTGCCCTGTTCGTGATCCGGATCATACTTGTGTACTTCTCCATATCACGGAAGATCTCGGTGTGGGATGCAAGCGTGATGGCCATCATGATCCCAAAGGGACTTGCTGCTGCAGCACTCGCGGCAATCCCGCTCCAGGCGGGCGTTGCCGGGGGTTTGTTCATCGAGACAACGACCTATGCGGTCATCCTTTTCAGTATCATGATCTGCTCGGTGTTCGTCATCCTGCTGGAGCGGACACCGGTCAGAAGGATCTATGCAGTAGTCTTTAAAAAATTCGGGATGGCAGGGAGATCTGCAGCACAACCTGTGCCGGATTCCCCGGTCTGATTCTACTCTCCGGCACTGTCATCTTCATGACAAGGGACCAGCCTGTTTACCGATAGTCTGATAGATCCGGTATTCTATGAATAGGGGTGGATCTTCTTAAACAACCATACTTTGATCTGGTCATTGATCAGGAAGGACACCAATGCGTAGCCCCAGACAATAAGCGCAAGTGACCAGCCGATTGGTGTCATGAAGACACCATAGATCGCGATGAAGGTTGCGGCTACCTGTGTAATTTCTGCTGTGCCGAAAAGAGCCAGCGAGGGGAACGGGCGCTCCCAGAAATGCTGCTGGCCGGTGCGGGCAAGGTAAATTGTCATGTGACCGGCGACAGCAAGCTTGAGGAAGATGAGAGTCTGTATGACACCGGCATCAAGGAGGAAATATTCCTTTGCAAGCCAAAGGAGGATAAAGCTTGAGACAACACCCAGGATCCCAAGAATACTTGCGATGGTCAGGATACGG
>CAZNIL010000145.1:0-2727 GCA_964573085.1 uncultured Methanoregula sp. | reverse complement strand
ACCTCCTTTGCCATCGATGCCTCCCATCTCTTCAATTTTGAAGGAAAGAGCGTCAAAGAGGAGCTCAAAGAGAATATACAGGTCACCTCTGATCTGGCGCTCTATATCAAAAACAAGATGAAAGGACAGAGTTTCGGCCTTGAAGTGGAAGTAGGCGAGATCGGGAGGAAGGATACCGGGGGGCTCATCCTGACAAAACCGGAAGAGGCTGTCGGGTTCATAAAAGCCCTCAACGAGAATGATGTGTATCCCCATGTGCTGGCGATCGCCAACGGGAGCACGCACGGGCATACCTACGACGCGAACGGGAATGTGGTCGAGCAGCTGTCTATTGACATCCCCCGCACAAAGGAGATCGCGCAAGCTCTCCGGGAGAACAACCTGAAGGTCGGCATCGCCCAGCACGGCATTACCGGCACGCCAAGGGACTTAATAAACCTGCATTTCCCCAAGGGCGACATCATCAAGGGAAATGTCGGTACGTTCTGGCAGGATGTCGTCTTTTCTACCCTGAAAGTGTACGAACCTGCGTTATATAAAGACATCCAGGAATGGACGCTTGAGAAATACCGCCCGGCAAATCCCGGGAAGAAAGACCGGCAGATCTTTGACGGCAACTGCAAGTTTGCAATCAAGGAATTTTATAAAGAGATCTATTCAGTGGGGGAAGACACTGAACATGCGATTCAGGCGATGGCGTACGCGGAAAGCCTCATCTTTTTCAAAGCGTTCAGCTCGCAGGGGACTGCGTCCCTGGTGAGGAAAACCTTTCCATAATCCAACACCGTAATCTTTTTGTTTCAGCGGGAGATTTCATACTGTGAATTTTTATGTCCAAGACAACCGTATCCGTCATCAAAGCGGACGTGGGAAGTTATCCCGGACACTCCCGCACCCACCCGGCGCTCCTTGAAAAAGCCGCAAAGATGTTAAAAGAGCAGGAAGGAAAACTGTTAATCGACTCGTTTGTCACCCATTGCGGCGACGACCTCGAGCTGATCATGACCCACACCCACGGCGTGGACAATGAAAAGGTCCACAAGCTTGCCTGGGACGTCTTCCTCGAATGTACAAAGATAGCAAAAGACCTCAAGCTCTACGGCGCCGGGCAGGACATGCTTTCGGATGCCTTTTCAGGAAACGTCAAGGGCATGGGGCCCGGGGTTGCCGAGATGGAGTTTGAGGAACGGGCGTCTGATCCTGTGCTCGTCTTCATGGCCGACAAGACCGAGCCCGGCGCGTGGAATTTCTACCTGTACAAAATCTTTGCCGACCCGTTCAACACCCCGGGGCTCGTCATCGACCCGTCCATGCACGCGGGATTTGTTTTCGAGGTGCACGACCTTTTTAAAAAGCGCAGGATCATGTTCACCTGTCCTGAAGAGATCTACAATATGCTCGCCTATATCGGCGCCCCGTCGCGGTACGTGATCAAGCATGTATTCAAAAAGGACGGCACGATTGCGGCGTCGTCGAGCACCCAGCGCTTAAGCCTCCTTGCCGGGAAGTACGTGGGGAAGGATGACCCGGTCATGATCGTCAGGTCCCAGAGCGGTTTCCCCGCTGTCGGCGAGGTGGTCGAACCGTTCTGTACGCCGGTGCTGGTCGCCGGCTGGATGCGGGGGTCACACCACGGGCCGTTCATGCCGGTCGGGCTTCCGGATGCGAACTGCACCCGGTTTGACGGGCCGCCCCGGGTCCTCTGCTTCGGCTTCCAGCTCTGCAATGGCAGACTCATCGGGCCGGCCGACATGTTCGATGATCCCGGATTTGACCGGGTGCGGGCGCGGTGCAATGAGCTTGCCGATGTGATACGGGCACAGGGGCCGTTCGAGCCGCACCGGCTCTCGCTTGAAGAGATGGAATACACAACACTTCCGGCAGTCGAAAAGGAACTTTCAAAACGGTGGGAACCTATACCGGAATAAAGCCCACTTACCTGAATCTGACGACACATCTCATTTTTTTAATGACTGGGATACTATCACGGTTTGCGGTACCTGCTTTATCGGTGATCTGCATACCTTCATCTCGACAATTTCTCCGCCGGTTGTGCCATGAAGATTCCGGAACCGGACTCAAAGGATCAATCCTTGTGATAAGCAAACCTTAAATTATCTTGCTCACTAAATTAGGACAGATGGTTAACGGAATTGTTTTGCCGATAAAAAAGGTCTTTGCCCTCGTAGATTCAAAGATCTCCGTTGAAATCAAGGACGAGGGGCGCAAGCTGCAGGGACGTCTTATTGCCGTAGACGAATATTTAAACATTCACATGGACGAGACCATTGAGTTTGTGGACAACCAGCGGGGCAGGAACCTTGGCATTGTCGTGATCAGGGGAAATAATATTTTAACAATCGCCCCGCTCATCTGAGGAACCTATGGGAGACCCTGAAGAAGAGGGATTGAAACTGATCCAGTCCAGACCGGAAGGCATGCTCCAGAGCGAGCTTTGGAAGGAACTGGGTCTTGACAGCAGGAAGTGCTCGCGGATTGTAAAAAAGCTGGTAGAAAGCGGGCTTATCGACCGGGTCGAGTACAAAAAGGACGGGGTAAAGACCTTCCTTTTACGTGTAAAACGCCTTCCGGTCAACCCGCGTGATCTGCTCGCAGGTGATGAACTCATCCCCTGCATTGGGTGTGAGCTCGAGTGTATCGTCGAGCAATGTCACCCCCTCATGGACTGGATGTACCAACTGGCGATTGTCCAGCACACTGATTAAT
>CAZNIL010000144.1:0-2731 GCA_964573085.1 uncultured Methanoregula sp. | reverse complement strand
GTCACCCACCACGGGCCGACTGACCTGTCGCACCCGTCATTCTTTGTCGAGATCGGGAGCACGGAGAAAGAATGGGAAGACGAGACTGCAGGACAGGCGGTGGCGCAGAGCGTGCTTGCTGCGACTCCGATCGATGCAATTCCGCTCATCGGGTTTGGGGGCAACCATTACGCGGCACGCCAGACAGAGATCGCGCTCACATCACGGGGGGCGTTCGGGCACATCGCCCATTCCCGGGAGGTAAGTTCGCTGGACGACGCGATGATCCGCATGATGCAGGAACGGTCCGGGGCCGTGGCTGCATATATCGACAAAAAGGCGCTGTTGAAAGGCGAGCTGCACCTGCTCACCGGTCAGCTGGACGCACTCGGGATTGTCCGGCTTGGCGAGACCGAGCTTTCCGATATGGGGATGCTCCCGTGGGAGACGTACTGTGCAGCAAAGGCACTTGCGGGCACGATCGTCCAGGGTGCCCGTTGCCATGTGCACGCATGGGAAAAGCAGGAAGAACCGGTACTGGTACGGATCGATCCGGTCCTTTTGTCCGAAACCCTGAAGGCAGACGAACAGATGTTTCTCGCAGGTCTCGAAGGATTGTGCGTCATTCACCTGTCCGGGCCTGAAAATCGCCCACTTCCCGTTTTTATCACTTCTGTAAAGTATACGTCCCGAATAATAAACGATTTAAATACATTGTGCGTAAAAATCATACGTATTAAAGAGATCACTGCACGGGACGGCGATCACCTGATCATACAGAAAGTCCGGTTTGACCCTCACAAGGCGCGTATGCTGGGGGTTCCGGCAGGACCACTGTATAAGGCACTGGCAGCAGGCCGGTCAATCGAGGTCAGCGGGAGGGTGATAACACCGGAAATGGTGTCTTTGTGCAGCGAGACAAGAATCCACATCCCGGGTTTGGAGAACATTGCATGAGGTCAATTGTTGAAGAGGCACTAAACAAGGCGCAGACAGACACGACGTCAGTCGCGCAGAATAACGAAGACCTTGACCAGATTCTGGCCGAGCTCAAGACCGAGATCACGGTGATAGGCTGCGGGGGAAGCGGTTCGAACACGATCACCCGCATGATGGAGGAGGGCATCCACGGCGCCCGCATGATCGCCGTCAACACCGACGCCCAGCACCTCATCCGCACCCATGCTGACCAGCGCATCCTGATCGGCAGGCAGCGCACCCGTGGCCTTGGTGCCGGCTCCATCCCCCAGATCGGGGAAGAGGCGGCTCTCGAGAATGAGCAGGAGATCCGCGGCGCAGTATCCGGCTGTGACATGGTCTTCATCACCGTCGGGCTCGGTGGCGGCACCGGTACCGGCTGTGCACCGGTCATCGCAAAGGCTGCCCGCGAAGAGGGAGCGCTCACCATTGCGATCGTTACCCTGCCGTTCTCCGCGGAAGGTGCCATCCGCATGGAGAACGCAGAAGCCGGCCTCGAACGGTTACGGGATGTGGCAGATACGGTCATTGTTGTGCCCAATGACCGGCTGCTCGAGGTCGTACCGAAACTGCCGCTCTACGCCGCATTCAAGGTGGCAGATGAAGTGCTCATGCGTGCGGTAAAAGGGATCACCGAGCTGATCACGATGCCCGGCCTTGTCAACCTCGACTTTGCCGACGTACGTACGGTTATGGAGCGGGGCGGCGTTGCCATGATCGGGATGGGGGAGAGCGATTCCGAGGACAAGGCGGCAGACTCGGTGAAAAAAGCGATCCGCTCGCCGCTGCTGGACGTGGACATCTCCGGCGCCACGGCAGCACTTGTCAACGTGGTCGGCGGTCCTGACATGACGATGGAAGAAGCTGAGGGCGTAATACAGGAAGTGTACAACCGTGTCGATCCGAACGCACGCATCATCTGGGGTGCGCAGATCGACCCCGCGATGCAGAACAAGATGCGCACGCTGCTTGTGGTGACCGGAGTACGGTCGCCACAGATATATGGTAGGAACGAGAAACTTACCCCAAAAGTCCAGAAACAGTTTGAGATCGATTTTCTCAAGTGAGTGAATATGGAAATATCAAAGCCGGATTTGAAAGTTAACGTTCAGGAAGAGTTTTTCAGGAAATACATGCGGGTCCTGAAACTTGCGCGCACTCCTACCCGCGAAGAGTTCTCCAAGATTGCGGTCGTCGCTGCCGCAGGAGTCCTCCTCATCGGGTTCGTCGGATTTATTCTCTATGTCATCTTTGAGCACCAGACGTTGCTCGGGTTCTAACTTTTGATTACCATGACCGAACAGACTCCCGGCACTCCATCGCCGGCACCGGTTCCTGAGCCCGATACACCAGTGTCCGATAACCGGATTTTTGCGATCAAGACAACCTCCAAGCAGGAACGCACCGTTGCCGACAGCATCTTGAAAGCCATCACGACAAAGGCGACCGATATCAACGTGACTGCCGTTATTGTGCCCAACGAGCTGAAGGGCTACGTCCTCGTTGAGACCCCCGAGAAGCTGAACCGTATCGAGCAGCTCGTCGAGAAGATCCCCCATGCGCGGGCCGTCGTCCGGAAGGGGAAGGACGAAGGCGAGAAGAGCTCGATGATGCTTGCCGAGGTGGCGCATTTTCTCGTGCCCAAGCCGGTGGTGAGCGGTATCGAAGAAGGGACGATCGTGGAGCTCATTGCCGGGCCGTTCAAGGGCGAGAAAGCTGTCGTCAAGCGCGTCGACTCGGCAAAGGAAGAGATCACGGTCGAGCTCTACGAGAG
>CAZNIL010000143.1:0-2836 GCA_964573085.1 uncultured Methanoregula sp. | reverse complement strand
GCCTTTCCAATCCACTCCGCCGCAGTCGCGAGGTCCTTTGCCGGAATGCCGCTGATCTTGGAGACGTTCTCAAGCGAGTACGTGTCCTTCATCACGACTTCTTTTAACTTCTCGTAGTCCTTGGTCCGCTTGGCGATGAACTCCTTGTCTTCCCAGCCGTTTTTGATGATCTGCTGCATGAGACAGTTGAGGATTGCCACATCGGTCCCTGAGTAAAACGGCATGTACAGGTCAGCCTGCTTTGCTGTAGGGGTAAACCGCGGGTCGGCAACGATCAGTTTGCCGCCGCGCTTTTTCGCGAGCATGATCTGCCGCCCGATCAGCGGGTGCTGCTCAAACGTGTTGCTGCCGATCACAAAGACGCACTTGGACTCGCCGATATCTTCGATCGAGTTAGTCATTGCGCCGGACCCGAAGGCACCGGCAAGCCCGACGACCGTGGATGCATGGCAGAGCCGGGCGCAGTGGTCGATGTTGGGGCTTTTTAACACCGCCCGGGTGAACTTCTGCATCAGGTAATTCTCCTCGTTGGAGACACGTGCGGAAGAAAGACACGCCATCTCGTCCCCCTTGTACGACTTGAACTTCGAAACGATCAGCTTGTATGCCTCGTCCCAGCTTGCCTCGACAAACTTGCCGTCCTTCTTGATGAGCGGCTTCGTGAGCCGGTCCGGTGCGTTGATGAACTCATGCGCGTAGTTCCCCTTGGGGCAGAGCTTGCCCTCGTTGACAGGGTGCCGGTGCCACGGTGCGACGCCGACAACCTTCTTGTCCTGGACAACAAGGTTGAAGCCGCAACCGCAGCCGCAGTACGGGCATGTTGTTGGTACGTATTTCATGTCCATGTTCTAACCTCGAACGACAATGATCTGTACTTAACATTATTTAAGCATACTGAAATTTTATGAAAAATTGATGAATAGCGGTGGGTTCATCTCTGATGAATGACAACCTCTTCATTGCCAATGGACCATCATGGCTTAAAAATTCCTGATACCTGCACATACTAGAAATCCAGAAGATGGTGCTGTCTTATGAGAAGACCTCGTATCCCGTCAATGCTCGAAGGTATTGTACAGATGGCATTTTCTGCATGTGACGGGATGGTCTTTGAAGAACGGGAAACCTGTCCCGTGTGTGGCGGCGCGATCTCCGGGTATGACACAAAGAAGAAACAGTTCGCGGTACTTACCCGGGGAGAAGGACGCCGCCCCGTCCATGTTTATGTGAAACGGTTCTCCTGCAGGGCATGCAAAAAAGTATGCTTTGCAGATGAACCATTCTATCCCGGAACAAGGATTGGTTCGCCGGTCGTCGACCTCTGTATCACCCTTTCAGGCACCATGCCGTTCACACGGACTGCCGCATACCTTGAGGAGATGGGCATCTACATTGACCGGATGACCGTGCGGAATTTTTCACACCTGAAATTACCGGAAATTCCCACAGCAGACGTTTTCGGGATCCACCTCCCGATGTCGGTCGTCTCACTCTCCACGCTCGCTTCCGGTCTCGATGAGGGGAGTTGCATCAAAGGGACAGAAGCGCTCGCCGCCTGTGGTTTCCCATCCGCATACCGGGCACCGCTTCAGCCGCCGGTTCCGGGATATGAACGGGATGAACGGGATGAACAAAAAGGCGACAAAGAACGGTAACCCGATCACCCAGAAGATAAGTGAGAGCAGGAGGGAGACGGCAAGCAACGCTCCTGCAATCAGCCATAACCGCTTCATTCTGCCGACACCCGCAGGAAAGATGGAGGCACCAGAAGCCTTTGCTTCATTGTCTCACCGTTTCACGCGACGGGAACGGGATGCAGGGACATTTTCCCGCACGGCCACTTCCCGCACGGCATATGCAGGCAGCGCGTCGGCAGCCGGGCCGATCTCTTTTGAAAGATCCGTACCGGAAAGCTCCTCCACAAAGAGCGGCGCACCGATGCCGGCTGTCACGACAGAGGAGGCGCCGGACCCTTTCATGACAGCACGAACCCGGTCACAGACAAGCGTCCGCTGGACGTCCCAGAACTGCGAGGCGATGCTGGCCGCATTCTGCCTCCCGATCTCTGCAAGGTCTGCGCAGACCACGCGGGCGAGCCGGCGCAGCGACGCATCGGCCGTCTTCTCCTTGTGGTCCGGTGTTTCGCACGTATACTGTTCGGGTGTGATATGCTCAAGGACGAGGTGGACGTCCGCGCTTGTTGCAAAAAATTCGGTACTTAACGGTGTCGGTATCCCGCCAATGACAACCTCCCGGAGAAGTGTCGGGATGCTGGTACGCAGCATGCCGGTGTAGATGAGGTACCCTTTCTGGAGGCGTTGTGTATCGGTCAGGCCTTTGAGGTCGCAAAATTGTGCGAGCGGGATGATGTCCGTAGTCGTGCTGCCAAAATCGACAAGCACGGCACCCGGGTAGCGCACCCGCAGGCAATCGGCGGACACGAGCCAGTTTGCCGCAGCAAGCTGCGGGACAGCGCCGGTGTGGAAAGCCGCATCAGTTCCGTAAAAGATTGCGTTCGGGAATACCTCCAAAACTGCCTTTACGATACATGCAATACCTTCCGCTTTATTTATAAAACAGTCTGCAAGCTCGCCACTCATAACAACTGCAGCGGGCTCTTTAGGATTTTTCCGGTACTGTTTCAGCAGCTGCACAAGCGGCGATCCTTTCCAGAGCGGGCAGTAATGGATGTGGACACCATCATCATCCACGACCTTGAGGTTGGCACCGCCGACATCGATCCCGATCATGCACCCGTGACCTTCCCCGCCTTGTCAAACTTCACCCTGCCGGACAGGTGCACCTGTGCGGGCGGCTCTCCTTTCGAGGCAGCAAC
>CAZNIL010000142.1:0-2862 GCA_964573085.1 uncultured Methanoregula sp. | reverse complement strand
AATGGCTGCCCGGTATCGGGAAGAAGAAGGTGGCGGCTGTGATCGCGAAGCGGCCGTTTAAGGATATTGAGGCGTACCGGAACGTGGCTGGGAATTCTGCATTGGATGGGCTTATGCAATTTTAAAATTGCCGCCGGGATACGACAGGTACCCTGTCCTGTGAACGCGCAGGTCGACCCTGCCCCTACGATACCAGAAAAAAATTTTCAGGACAATCGTAAACCGGCCTGAATAACTTCCCTTCCGGGCTGATGTCGGGTAATGGGGAGTCTTGCCCGGTATTGATATATCCCCGGGATCTTTGCGCCGGATCCATGAAGTAAAGTCATTCTCACTGACTTCTCCTGAATTTAATCAACTTTATTTTAAATACCATTATTAATGCAACCGCTGATTCCCCGGATGGTGATAAGAATGGATTCCTATGCAGGACATGTGCTCTATGCAGATCTGACTGCCGGTAAAGTCCGGATTGAACCCACCCCCGCCACGCTCAAGCGCGATTACCTTGGCGGGCGCGGGTTTGGCATCCGGCTGCTGAGTGATATGGTTGATCCGAAGTCCGATCCTTTTGACAGCAAAAATATCCTCGTCCTTGCTGCCGGCCCGCTCACCGGGACCGGCATTCCTTTGGGAAGCAGGTACGAGGTCTCGACCCACTCTCCCTTAACCGGAACGGCAACCAGTGCAAACAGCGGCGGAGTATTCGGCTGGAAGATGAAGACTGCCGGCTTTGACGCCGTTGTCATCACCGGCAAATCGAAAAAACCTGTCTACCTGTTCCTCGACAATGGCAAAGCAGAGATCCGCGATGCAGGAGCCCTCTGGGGAAAGACGGTTCCTGAAACAACGAATGCGATCGTTCAGGAACTCGGAGACCCGAAGATACGGGTGGCCTGCATCGGTCCTGCCGGCGAACGGCTCGTCCGCTTTGCCTGCATCATGAACGAGAAGACACGGGCTGCAGGCAGAGGCGGGTGCGGTGCGGTCATGGGATCCAAGAACTTAAAAGCCATTGCCGCACGGGGCGACCGCAAGATCGGTGCGGCCGATGAGAAGAAACTCGCTGAAGTAAAAGAGCAGATCAAAAAGAAGATCGCTGATAACGGTATTGGAAAAGCACTCAATGCATACGGGACTGCGGTGCTCGTCAATATTGTCAACGAGAATTATGTCCATCCGACACGAAACTTTCAGACTGCCCATTTCCCGACTGCCGACAAGATATCCGGAGAGGAGTTCGCAAAGACCCTCCTGAAACGTCCCAAGGGATGTTATGCCTGCACCGTCCAGTGCGGCCGTACCCATGAGCTTGACGGAGTGGAAGGCGAGGGGCCGGAGTACGAGACTACGTGGGCCTTTGGCTCTGACTGCGGTATCGACGATCTCAAGGCGGTCACCCGTGCCAACAACCTGTGTAACGATTACGGTCTTGACACTATTTCTACTGGTTCAACAATCGCCTGCCTGATGGAGATGACCCAGCGAGGGTATGTAAACGACCCGATCCGGTTTGGGGATGCTACAGGGATGGTCGCGATGGTGAAGAAGATCGCTCTCCGGGAAGGTATCGGCAATGAACTGGCTGAAGGATCCTACCGGTTTGCAGACAAGCACGGCCATCCGGAGCTGTCGATGGGTGTCAAGAAACAGGAACTGCCGGCCTATGATCCCCGCGGGATCCAGGGCCACGGGCTTGCCTACGCAACAAGCGTCAGGGGCGGGGATCATGTCTACGCTTACCTGATTGCTCCTGAACTGCTGGGTTCGCCGGAGAAGCTCGATCCGTTCGTGACAACGGGCAAACCAGGTTGGGTGAAAATCTTCCAGGACCTGACCGCAGCAATCGATGCGAGCGGCATGTGCCTTTTCACGTCGTTTGCACTGAACGCTGACGATTATGCTGCCCTTGTCTCTGCCGCGACCGGCATATCCTGCGATGCCGCAGGTCTCTTAAAGACCGGTGAGCGGATTTGGAACCTCCAGAAGCTCTATAACATCCGGGCCGGGTTTGGAAGAAAAGACGATACCCTTCCCGACCGCCTGCTCAAGGAACCTCTGCAGGAAGGCGCTCCCAAGGGAATGGTATGGCAGCGGGATGCCATGCTCGATGAATATTATACGCTCCGTGGCTGGGACAGGGAAGGCCGCCCGACCGATGTAAAGAAACGTGAACTTGGCCTGTCATGAACCGGTGTGCAGCCGGCACCTGAAATTTTTTCCCGCGTGAATCAGGGAAGCCGGTGCATCCCGGTCCATTGCAGGAAACACTATCATACTGGCCGGATTAACGATGAGTGGCCCGCACAAGGAACCCGCCCATGAACATAACCGTCAAGGCATTTGCAACCCTGCGCACGCTCATGGAGAATGAGACCCGGCTGGAACTTGGCGAGGGATCTACCCTTACCGATCTCCTCCAGAAGCTCGAAACAATGTATCCCGGTCTCTCCCGTGAGCTGTACTCTGGGCCGGGGCACCTCAACCCGCTGGTGAACATCCTGAGAAACGGGAGGAACATCCAGCATCTTGAGAACCTGCAGACCCGTCTTGAGGCAGGGGATCTCATTGCTATTTTTCCTCCGGCGGCCGGAGGATAGGGTGCAGCCCGGCATGCAGGGAGCATGTGCTGTCCTGACGGGAGGGATGTAATCTTTTCGACCAACATTCTGTTGAACTAAGGTCAGATCTCTTTTAATTCGACAACTTTGAGGATATCGGTCCGGGTAACGATGCCGACCACCCTGTTGCCATCGACCACAGGCACGCGCCCGATATCCTTTGCAGTCATGATCCGGAGCACATCAGTCACCGGCGTGTCGGGAGTGACTGCGATCACGTCCCGGCTCATCACGTCGCGCA
>CAZNIL010000141.1:0-2863 GCA_964573085.1 uncultured Methanoregula sp. | reverse complement strand
ATAAACAGTCAATTTGAAGATCAACAATGCCAACTGCCCACTACCTTCCCATCCCCCCGGGCCTGCGCAGCTCAGCATGTGACACCGTAAGCCGGCGCGTTGCCCCCCTACCCTTTGTACGGGATGGCATCGAGGTATCCTGCGACCTTATTGCAGCGGGGATGGAGTGCTTAAACGCTGAGGCGACACGGACGCTTGCCATCAGGCAGAGGACCGGTGCTGACGGCCGCGTGCAGGCCGATGGTCTTGACCGGCTCCTGGCCGACAGAAATTATCCGGATCCGTGGATTTCAGATATCGTATCCAACGTGCTCGAGAATGCCGGTATTGCAGAGCCAGCAGTTGTATCCGATTGGCGATCACACCGGACATTCCGGGGGATCCGGTTGCTTCCGGCATGGACCTGGCATTTTTCTTCATACGGGAAACACCATAGTATACCGGAGGGAACTGCAGCACCGGACCCCGATGCGGCCCCGGTATGGACAGAGATCTGCCCGGTATGCCATCATGGTACACTCACGATGGAAACCGAACAACGCCTGTTCGGAATTCCGGAAACTGATTTTCTTGCCTGCACTTATTGCGGCGCAAAGTATGTACCGGCGGGTGACCGGTTCCGGCTTGTTGCCATCGCCAGAATTCAGGACCCGCTCTGGAAACGCCACCTGAATAAAACCCGTACCCCGGATGAATGGGCAGACATCGCATCTCAAAGAAAACCCAACAACAAATACAATCCCCCGGGAATGACAGCAATTGCCGGAAAGATGGCACACGAGATGGAACCCTCTCCCTTTACCTGTAAGAAGGATGGCACGCTCGGATTTACCCTGGGAAATCGTACGCATTACTTCAAGCCCCTTCATCTGGAGATTTCGCGCGGGACGGTCCTAGGCCTGTTCTCAAAAGCCACAACAAAGGTACGTGACATGATCCGCCTGCAGGCATATCACGAGGTCAGAGCGGTGGTCGAGGCGCGCTACACCGGGTACCTTGACCAAAAGATCGGGATCTTTTTGTCCGAACTCAAGAAGAATAACGACCCCCTGTACCGGTCATTCCTCAACCAGCACGGCGACGAGGATTACTGCAGGTTCAGGGTCACTGATCCTCAAGGGTCGGGAAAGGAGGGTGTCTGGATAGTGGTCACCGGCATAAACATCCGGGCTGCCGGGGCATATCACAATGACGTTACACCCATGATCAATGAAACGGCGGGGTCGATCCTGCCGTCTGCATGTTACCGGGATGGTGATGAAGAATCCTGCCGGATTAACGCGCTGATCTGCAGGAACCGCAAAGAAGCCGGAGTATATGTCCACCAGATGGCGCATGAGTCAGCTATGACGCAGCTTGTGGCAGCACTCCTGCCGTTGTGCTCAGATACCCCCTGGGCAGGGAATTACGGTACGTGATGGGGTGATCAGAGAATTTTTCTTATGTCATGAGAACATTATAGTTACCTACTTTGGGTACACTGGAGTGAATCGATGAAATGCCCTCACTGTGGAATTGAAGTCCGGGATACTACGGTCATCTGCGGGTACTGCGGGGGAAAGATACCCCCGAAAAAGGGGACGCCGCTGCAAAAGGGTGGCAGGGCGGATACTGGAGGCATCGCGCCAAAGAACGCGCCGCCAGCAAAAAAATCCAGGAACGGGGAACCTGAATCAGACGGGGAGGACGAGGAGGAAGGTGGGCTCTCCGCGTACCTCCAGCCCGGTGAGCAGGTGCAGATCGGATCCCTCAATATATCGGTAAAAAAGTTCTTTTTCCATGCATACCTTACCGACCGGCGGATATTTTTAATCGATACTCAGGAAAAGAAGCTCAAGGTCACGGCAAAGGACATCCCTCTTGAAACCATCACCGGAAGCATCGTTGAATTTTCCGAGGCTTCAGACCCGGTGCTCGTGCTCTCAATCCGCTCTGTGGACGATGAGATCAAGACGATGAAACTGGTGTTTGCACAGAATGGGATCGACAGGTCTACGGAGATCGATGAATGGATCACCCTCTTAAACGAGCAGCCCCAGCCAAAAAACCACAAGAAGGCCCCTGCTCAAAAGGTGCCGGAACCGGAACCCGAAGAGGTAGAAGAGATACCTGAAGACCAACCTGCACCTGCACGGGTGACAAAACCGGCACTGGTGCGGCAGGAACTCCACCCCGCAAAGAAGCCGGTTAAGGACTATGAACGACAACCCCCGGTAAAACGGCTTCTGTCCATGTACCATGCCCCAATAGAGGAGGAGCCACAGGAACCTGTACAACGACGCCCGGAGGTCCGGGCTACTGAACAACCGTTCCGCAGGGTGTCACCCCAACCGGTTGCCTACCGGGAGATCCCTCCTACGAGTCCTCCAATTGCCCAGCCGGTCAAGAAGGTTGAAGTGCAGTCGGCGATGAAAAGCGCCATGAAAACGGCGATGCAGCCTGTTCGACAGCCATCCGTCCAGCCGGTGAAACAGTCTTTGCCCAAACCGCAGAAAAAAATCCGCCCGGAACCTGAAGTCTTCCCTGTCCCTGAGCGCAGAAAAGAATCAATCGGGAACGAGGAACCCGCACAGGAAGAGGAAGTGGAGGGGCCGATCTTCTGCCAGAACTGTGGGAAAAAACTTCCCGCGGCAGCGAATTTCTGCCCCGGCTGCGGCTCCAAACTCGGGTATCACAAGCCTGCGCACGAGGCAAAACCCTCCCATGAAAAGAAGGTCCGGAAAATTGAGGACGATCACGACGAGGAAAAACCCGAACGGCCCCCGGCAAAACCCCCCGCTAAAAAGGCTCCTAAGGGAAGTGAAATGACGATACTGCATAAATTTTTGCGAAGGTAATTTAAATCCGGGGTCTTTTTTTTAAA
>CAZNIL010000140.1:0-2892 GCA_964573085.1 uncultured Methanoregula sp. | reverse complement strand
GTCTCGACCGGTGTATTTCAGTTCTTTGAGAACCTTACACCGGTTTTTTGGGAGATCGGCCGGATTTTGCGGGACGGGGGTGTGTTCGTCTTTGTGACCGGTGATCGGGAGCAGGGAGAAGATGCCACTGTCATCGTTGGCCCGGAACACACGGGTACCAGCTCATCTGTAACTATGTATCGCCATACCGTGAACAAGGTGCGCGGCTGGCTGGAAAAATGTGGTTTCCGTCTCGTTGACACCCTTGAATTCACGGTCTGGATGGACGCAGAGCGATCGAAACGTTTTCCCGTCCGGGCATACCTTGCACAAAAGAAATCGGATGGGCAATGAATGGTTCCGATACGATTTACCGGAAAACAGAAAATTGCGTTATACTTTTAGTTCTGTCCCTGAGAGGAATGCTGGCTGAACTTCCGGATCAGAACCGGTAATGCCCGCCCTGAATCTTAATGGTCTTCCCATGCGTCAGCGCATCGGCAATTTTCCTTCGGGCAGAGACCACCAGCCGGTGAAATGTCGGCTGCGAGATATCCATCATTGCAGCGCATTCGCTCTGGTCGTGCCCTTCGAGATCCTTGAGCCTGACAGCTTCAAACTCATCAATAGAGAGGATTGCCTCTTCAGGCTTATTGCTCCCTGCTTTCGCAGGTCCAAATGACGTGAAGGCAGGCTGTTGGCCCACCCTCCTGCAGCGTCGTCTTCCCGGCATTACTCAAGAGTAGTAAGCCGTTTCTGGATTTCAGTCTTTTCTGCCTCAATGCGTTTGAGTTCAGCTTCAAGGAGCTGCTTCTGTGCTTCCTTGCTCAATGGCTCGGGTTCAACGTAATTCCCGTAAAATCCCGCACCAAAACCCCGGCCTCTGCCGAAGCCCCGGCCGAATCCTCTTCCCATAGCCATACCTCTGCCGCAGGGGCCTATGCCCCTCCCCGTGCCGGGTCCATACCCACCCGGGCCGCTTCCATCAAATCCTGGCATATGTTTCACCTCGTATTATGAATATATATTCACATCCTATTAAGGATATTGGATCGGGTAACCCCTTGACCGTGGAGGGATCGGCATACCGTAATTCCGGCAGAACCCCCTGCCCCTGCCGAAGCGCCGGCCAAATCCACGACCATAGCCCCGGCCAAAACCCTGACCAGGACCATACGGTAATCCCCATCCCATAGCCATCCCTCTTCCACAGGGGCCCATGCCCCTTCCCGTACCGGGTCCATACCCGGCCGGGCCAGTCTGATCTAATCCAGGCATCTGTTTCGCCTCAAGTTATGAATATATATTCACATCATTAATATAGGTATTGGACCGGGCAACAAGAGACGCATCCATGACCGGTTTGCCACAACGGCAATAGTTAATTGAATTGTAAAAACCAAAACACAATAAAAACAGGACTTTTATGACCGCAGGCGAAACAAACGATACCAGGATCCTTGTCCGGGTGGCACTGTATTCCCTGCTGGTAAATGCCGGTCTGGTTGCAATTAAACTCGCCCTTTCTTTCTCCACGGGAAGCCTGTCGCTTGCGGCCGATGCTGTTCACTCGTTTATCGATATAATCGGGTCAGGAGCACTGATCCTTGGCCTCGTCATCTCGCAAAGAAAGAGCGGCAGTTTTCCCTATGGGATGTATAAAGTGGAAAATATCGTTGCAGTTATCATTGCCCTCCTGCTGTTTGGCACCGCATACGAGATCGTGTACCAGGCACTCTTTTCCGCATCAGAGATCCACGAGTTCAGCGGGTGGGTGCTCGTGCTGGTTGCAGCTTTGATCCTTGTCCCCTTCCTGTTCGGCCGGTACGAAGTCCGCATGGGAACGCAGTTCAATTCTCCCGGCCTTATTGCTGACGGGAAAAATTTCACTGCCGATGTGCTTGCTTCAACGGTCGTATTTTTTGGTCTTCTGGGGCAGTATATGCAATTTCCTGTTGACCGGATTGCCGCAATGATCGTAGCCATCCTGATCGTGAAGGCAGGATGGGGCATCCTGGTGAACGGTATGCGGGTGCTGCTCGATGCTTCCATCGACACACAGACCCTCGACACAATACGCTCAACCATCCTGCAGGATCCTGCCGTGGTGGATGTGCGAAAGATCATGGGAAGGAATTCGGGGAGATACATGTTTGTCGAGGCCGATATTACACTCAGGACCTCGGGGCTTGAACGGGCACACCAGATAAGTCAACGGGTTGAGCGGGAGATCAAACGAGCAGTCCCCAATGTGGATCATACTGTTCTGCATTATGAGCCCCCGGATACAACAAAAGTCCGGTATCTGGTGGCGCTTGCCGATCACGGGGGATCAATCAGCAGCCATTTTGGGGATGCTCCGTATTTTGCCATAGCGGACATTGATTTATTGCGCCGACAGGTGGAACGGACTGAAGTGATTGCGAACCCCCACCAGCAGGTGGTTAAGGGAAAAGGTATAACCGTGGCAAATTTCCTGGTAACCTTCAAGCCTGACATTGTCGTAACCCGGGAGGATCTCGCGGGTAAAGGGCCGGGATACGTCTTTGCTGAAGCGGGGATTGAAACCATACGGACAGATGCAGACGATTTGGGATCGTTTATCCAACGGTCTCTCGAAAAACCATAATTCCGGATCTGATAATCTGCATCAGAATTTATAATCCTGATAATTCAGGGCAGCCAAGGAGATATCCGTCAGGTTTTAAAAAATTCGACCCAACGCGGACAGCCTGTCGCGGGTATAGTTGCTACACTCGTGTTAAAACGGGGGGTTTCTTTCGAGAGATGATGATTACAATGCGAAGTTTTTCGATCGGGTGATATAACCATTGTTCTGTACCTCATGGTTCTCCTGTCCTGCCATGAGATAGTTACTCATTCCCTCATCAGTGAGGAAACGTCTGTGCGGGT
>CAZNIL010000139.1:0-2893 GCA_964573085.1 uncultured Methanoregula sp. | reverse complement strand
GCAGTTGACCGGTCCGCAAGGGATCCGCAGGGAAAGCGGCCCGCGTCGGCTGAAGTCGAACGAGATGCTTCAGAAAAAAGTGAGATATCCCGCCAGTTCACTTCATCGGCCAGAGCGGCACAACCATCCTGCCCTTTCCGTAGGTCTCATTGACAACCTGAGCAAGTCCGGTGTAGATCGCCGAGAACCCGCAGATGATCCCCTCCCAGCCAGCGAGTTGCGTCACAGCCGGGTTGCCGATGAAATCCCCGATCGCGAGGAGGAAGAAGAGTATCGCAAGTGATGCGAAGACGAACTGCATTGCGCGGTTGAATCTGAGCGTCCCGATGAACATCACCGCGGTGAACACCCCCCACATCGCGAGGTAGGCAGCCATCGCCACTGGGGATGTCTTCTCACCGATTCCCATCGTCGGGAATACTATGAGCGCAACGAGAGAAAGCCAGAACAGTCCATAGGAACAGAATGCCGTCGTGGCGAATGTGTTTCCTTTCTTCCATTCCATAGCCCCGGCAATGATCTGTGCGATCCCCCCATAGAATATCCCCATGGCGAGTATCATGCTCCCAAGTGCAAAGAACCCTGCGTTGTGCAGGTTCAGGAGGACAGTTGTCATGCCAAAGCCCATCAGCCCAAGAGGTGCCGGGTTACCGGTCAGATCGCGGGTTGTTATCACATTATCCATTTTTTCTGAATCCATTTTTACATTCTTCCTTCAAAGTTTTCGTCTGTGTTTCAGGTTTCCGATCAGCTTGGGAACCTCATTCTTCAAGCGTCGATATGTCGCCGGCATCGATCCCCATTTCTTTTGCCTTGAGCACCCGCCGCATGATCTTGCCACTACGGGTCTTTGGCAGCTTATCAACAAATTCAATCTCGTGAGGTACTGCAATCGGGCCGAGTGTGGTTCGCACATGGTGGACAAGGTCCTGGGTAAGGTTATCACTCGGCTGGAATCCAACACGGAGAATCACAAATGCTTTGATCGAGTTCCCTTTCACCGGATCCGGTTTGCCAATAACGGCGGCCTCCGCCACTGCCTTGTAGGATACGAGAGCACTCTCCACTTCAGCGGTGCCGATATTGTGACCGGAAACGATGATGATGTCATCGGCACGCCCGAGAATCATGATATAGCCATCTTTCCCCTTGACCGCAAGATCGCCCGCAGTATAAACGTTATTGATGGTGTACCAGTACTTCCGGTACCGTTCATCATCCTTATACAACGTGCGCAGCATGGCGGGCCACGGCGATTTGATGACAAGGAACCCCATGGTGTTCGGCGGGGTGGGATTTCCGGATTTATCCACGACATCTGCTGTGACACCGGGAATGGGTTTTCCCGCAAATCCCGGACGCATCTTTTCACCGATCATAGTGGTGATCAACAGCATTCCGGTCTCAGTCTGCCACCAGGTATCGACAATGGGGCACCGATCCTTTCCGATGACGTGATAGTACCACTCGAACGCTTCCGGATTCAATGGCTCACCGACAGAACCGATGATGCGCAGGGATTTCAGATTATATTTGTTAGGCCAGCTCTCGCCCATCTTCATGAATGTGCGGATGGCGGTTGGTGCAGTGTATAATATCGTGATCTTCTGCTCCTCAATGAGGCTCCACCAACTGCCCGCATCCGGATAATCAGGTGTCAGTTCGGTAATAAACACCGTGGCGCCGACAGCAAGGGGTCCATAGATGATATAACTGTGCCCGGTAACCCAGCCAGGATCGGCAGTACACCAAAAGATGTCGTTGTCCTTGATATCAAAGACGTACTTGCTCGTGTAATACGTCCCGACCATGTACCCGCCACAGGTATGAACAACCCCTTTTGGTTTTCCCGTAGATCCGCTCGTATATAAAATATAAAGCGGATCCTCCGCATCCATGACTTCGGGTGGGCATTCATCGGGAACATCCTCCATCACCGCATAGAAATCCAGCTCGCGTGTCGGGTGCAGATCAACTGACGGGTCTTTCCTCCGGAGTACGATGACATGCTCTACAGTGGGGGCGTTATGAAGAGCTTCATCGACGATTGCCTTCAGCTGGATGGCCTTCCCGCGGCGGACGGCGATATCTGCGGTTATTACGACCTTTGCTTCTGCATCCTGAATCCGCAGGTTCAATGCTGCTGCTGCGAATCCTCCGAACACCACACTGTGTGTTGCACCGATCCGTGCACAGGCAAGCATTGCTATCACCTGTTCGGGAACAAGCGGCATGTAAATACAGACACAGTCGCCTTTTTTGACCCCGATCTTCTTTAATGCATTTGCAAAGCGCATGACGTGGGACAGGAGTTTCTGGTACGTGTAAATACGCTCTGCACCACCTTCTCCTCTCCATATGAGGGCGACCTTATTACGCCGGTGATTGTTGACATGCCGATCAAGACAATTTGCTGTGATGTTGAGTTTTGCATTCGTAAACCACTTTGCATAAGGGTACTTCCATTCTAGGACAGCATCCCATGGTTTGACCCAGTCAAGCTGCTGTGCCATCTTGCTCCAGAACGCATCAGGATCTGCAAGGAACTCGTCATACACCTTCTGGTAATCCCCTATCCAGGAATTCCGTTTGTATTCCGGATTGGGCGTATAGTATTTCATCTCCTCAACAAGTTTGACATCAAAGTTTTCTGCCATGAATCACTTCCAATTTAACATTATTAATCATTTTAAAACTCTGTTTTATTTATGCACTTTGGTAGAGGGGGGCAGGAGAACTCCGTGAAAACTGGAAATATGCCTGCCCGAAAAACCTCATCACAACAGAGGTTAATGAAAGAGAGGATCCCGTTAGTTCTCGATACGGAATAAAATATACGAAGCATTATCTATCGGCTTTTGGAAAACTAGATCAATGCTTGACCGGTTCAAGG
>CAZNIL010000138.1:0-2938 GCA_964573085.1 uncultured Methanoregula sp. | reverse complement strand
CCTTGTCCATGGCAGTGATCTCCGCCATCTGGTGGGTGCTTGGCTGGTAACCGATGCGGATCCCGGTTACTTCGGAGGTTGTCTGCGGTTGGGTGCAGCCGGCGGTTAACAGTACAAGTGCAACTGCAAGAACGGCGAACGCTGCAAGAGAGATTCTTTTCATGCGGGAACTGTTGTGCGGGCACTATTAAAAAATATCCGATTTGGACAGTTATTTTCTCTTTTTGTGATAATTTATGCAGACAAAATCCACAATAAGATAAATAAATTTTACAAAAAAATCAATGAGCCTGGTTTCTTTCTGACCGCTTTTGGCACAATAATAAAAAAATATTTCAGGATTTATCACAATTGTACCTGTTATATGGCACAAGCGAACCCTATCGACCGGCTCGTGCGCGCAGCGCTCATGTCTGATGATGAATTTGTCGGGACGCTCAATAATCTCCTGAAGCAGGATCTCAGGATCAGCGTGCGCGAGCTCTCGGAAAAGAGCGGGATCTCCCAGAGCTCGCTCTATAAACTCCTGCATGGCAGGCGCTCCCCGAACCTCTCCACGCTCAGGGAGATCGTCCGCGCCCTGCGTCTTCTCTACCATGTAAGTGACGAGGAGTTCATCGGGCTGATCGCAGCCCGCCCGGTGCTGGAAAGCGTGGAAGAGCGTGTGGCAGATATTGACGGGCACCGGATGCGGGTGCGCGAATATCCCGTCCACACCATGGAGGACGCAATTGTCGCAGCAGTACGGGCAGAACGGGAAGGTGCGATCGCGATCGTCTGCGCCCCTATCGTCAGCAGCATCATCGAGCAGCTTGTCCATGTGCCGGTGGCAACGATCATCCCCCGCGGATCGGTGCAGCGGGCGATCGAACTCGCCGCACGAAAGGCGTGGATTTAATCAGCCCACTAACCAAAAGAGAAGAGTAGATACCGGATGGTGAACGGATGCGAACCGATGTTGTGAGACTGGGGCGCCTCTCCGGGGAGAGGACGGGCGAGATGATGCACTTCCTCTCATCGATGCGTGCAGATCACTGTATTGCCGATGCCGACGTGCTGGTGGACATCGCCCATGTGCTGATGCTGGACAAGCAGAAGATCATCGACCGTGATATCACGAAACAACTCCTGCCCGCGCTCCTCGAACTCCATGATGAGGGGGTCCCGGAGGAGGCGTTTGATGACCGTTTCGAGGACATCCACGCAGGCATCGAGGCACTCCTCATCGAAGCAATCGGTGCGGAAGCCGGCGGGCGCATGCACATGGGGCGCTCGCGCAATGACGAGGTCGCCACCTGCATCCGGATCAAGCTGCGCGACGATGTCCTCAAGCAGATGGCGGCGCTCCTCAAGGTGCGGGAGGTACTGGTCGCGCTTGCCGCACTGCATATCGACAGCGTCATGCCAGGTTTCACCCATATGCAGCACGCACAGCCGACCACGCTCGCCCACTACCTCCTCGCGTACGAGCAGGCATTCTCACGGGACTTCGACCGGTTACGGGACGCATATATCCGGGTAAACCAGAGCCCGCTTGGCGCAGCTGCATTTGCTTCCACCGGCTTTCCCATCAATCGCGAACTTGTCGCAGGCTTCCTTGGGTTCGATGGGCTGGTCACCAATACGATGGACGCGGTAGCAACCCGGGACTTTGCCTTAGAAACGCTCGCCGATCTTTCCATCCTGATGGCAAACTCAAGCAGGCTCTGCGAGGATCTGATCATCTGGAGCACCTGGTTTGTCAGGTTCGTCACCCTTGACGATGCATTCTGTTCGACGTCCTCCATCATGCCCCAGAAGAAGAACCCGGATATCGCAGAGATCATGCGGGCAAAGACCGGATCGGTTTTTGGTGCGTACACGGGTGCGCTCCTGACGGTCAAAGGGCTTCCGATGAGTTACAACCGGGACCTGCAGGAGCTCACCCCCCACATCTGGCGCGGGATGAGGGACGCAAAAGAGAGCCTGCGCATGCTCGTGGATATGCTCTCAAGCGCAACCTTTGATACCAGACGGATGCGGGAGGAATCGGGGAAAAATTTCTCGACGGCAACCGAGCTTGCCGATACGCTTGTCCGGAGCTATGGCCTTGCGTTCCGCACTGCCCACAATATTGTCGGGAGAGCAGTGCAGAAAGGATACCTCAACCTCGAGACGCTGGATACTGCAGCAAAAGAACTCGGCGTGGAGATCTCCTTTGCTGAAAAAGGGCTCACGCAGGACAAGATCAATGCAGTGCTTGATGTGGACTATTCCATTGCGCTTCGAAAGGCTTCCGGAGGCCCGGCGCCGCTCGCAACCAAGATCGCAATCGAAGAGAGGAAAAAGCAGCTCGACACCGATTCGGTGCTGATCGATGAACGGCTCGCAAAAGTTTCAAAGGCAAAAGACGACCTCATCGCCGAGGCGCGGAGGCTGGTATCATAACAACGAAGTTCACATCAGGAGACATCGTCACCTGCGAGGTCGGCGGGCAGAAGAAAACAGGAACATACATCACCGGCCGTGATGGGATGGCGGTGGTAAAACTTGATTCAGGGTATAATATTGGTTTACCACCGGAATCCTGCACATTTGTCGGACGCCCGGTTCCTGCCTCACCAAAAAAGCCCCTGATAACACCGGACTGCAACCTCCCTGATCTCGCAATCGTATCGACCGGGGGAACCATTGCAAGCCGGATTGATTACCGGACCGGTTCCGTGACCAGCCAGTTTGATGCAAGCGATATTCTTACGGCGATCCCGGAACTGGCAAAGGTGGCAAATTACCGTACACGGCCCATCTCAACGATCCTTTCCGAGAATATGACCCCCTCGATATGGCAGGACCTTGCCCGTACAGTGTATGAAGAGATTAAAACCGGAGTGGCAGGGGTCATCATCACCCATGGCACGGACACGATGGCATACAGCGCATCGGTGCTCAGCTTCATGCT
>CAZNIL010000137.1:0-3023 GCA_964573085.1 uncultured Methanoregula sp. | reverse complement strand
TCACCGTTCGCCAGCAGTCCGAGATACCGGGGATGGTGCTGTGGGGAGGGCATCGCGATTACCCGTAGGGAAACTCTGGGTAGTATGAGGTAATGATTTTTTATCCGGATGGTATTAAAGAAATTAAATCATGTCTTCTTTTTTTGGTATGACGGCCCCGTTCTTTGCGAGGATTACCTCTGGTTCTCTGACCGCGGCGGCAACAATGCTGTCGATATCCATTTCACGCTCGCACGCTTTGATCTCTTCAAGGACGGCCGCAGTCGCCGGCATCCTCGGGACTGCCCGGCAGGCAAGGTCTTTGGGATGGGCATCGAACGTCCCGATCCGGCGGGCGATGTCGATGGTCTCCTGCTTGTCATAGGTGATGAGGGGGCGTATGACCGGAACACCCGCTGCGTCCGAGATGACCACAACATTGGAGAGCGTCTGGGAGGCGACCTGCCCGAGGCTGTCGCCGGTGACCAGTGCAAGGGCATACTGGCGTGGTACGAGGATACTGCCTGCCCGCACCATGAACCGCTTGCAGATCACGCACCTGTTCCGGGGAGGGATCCGGTACTCCTCCATCGCGTCATACAGCGGTTCGCTGGTGATGACGAGCATCGGCATAACGAAACCCCGGCACCAGAGCGAGAGCCGCCGGTGGTTTTCAACTGCAGCCTCCTTCACGTCCGGGCCCGCCCAGCGCCCTCCATCCATGTGCAGGTGGGTCACCTCGCACCCGCGCTTCATCGCAAGCCACGACGCAACCGGCGAATCAATACCGGAGGAAAGCAGGACGCAGACCCGGCCCTGTGTGCCGAGGGGAAGCCCCCCGTGTGCTTCAATCCGCCGGTCATACACAAACCCGCCAACGTCCCGGCCCTCAATAAAAATTTCATAGTCCGGGTTTGAGAGGTCGACGCGGGCACCGGCAATGTGGTCAGATACCGCCCTGCCAATCACCTCCCCCATCTGCTGGCTGGTGTACCCAAAAACCCCCTGCCGTTTTGCCCGGATCGCAAAGCTCATGCCGGATTTCAGGTTTCCTTCTGCAGTTTCAATGGCTGTGGAAGAGAGGTCGTCAAGCTTGCTGGACGTCCGGGTGCAGACGCTCACATCGACTACCCCGAATACCCTGGAGACAACCGCAGCAATCCGTTCCGGCTCACTGCCCAGCACCAGCATCCTGCCCCGGAAAAGTTCAAACTGGTGAGGGAGCCCTTCGGAATCCAGCGCCTTTTTCATATTGCGCATTAAAAGGCCGATAAAATGGCGCTTGACCGGCTCGCTTTTCAAGAAGAGCTCGCCATACCGCACCATCACGCACTTCACGGGCCGGCACACCCCGGAGGACTTCTCATGATCACAGGATCATTGACCCTTGTTCAAGATAACTCTTGGCGGGATATCCTGCACATCCGTTTGAGGTTTTGGATGCGGGGACGATGGATGCCCTTGCGGGAAATAAAAAGAATACCCCAGTACCGAACACAACAAGCCCGCTCTCAAGCAACGAAAATACTTTAATTCAACAGGGGAACATGTGTACTGAAATGGCAAAAAAGGAAGGCAAAAAGGCAGCAGAACCCGAACCGCTCAGATTATTCTATATTTTTTACAACCAGGAGCGCTGGGACAACTGGGTAAAGACGTTAAAAGATTCCAGTTTTGACGTCGACCCCAAGAGCGAGGAGATGCCCGAAGGCTTCCGGGTGCTCGACAGTTTCTCGGTTGACATCACTCTCGAAGTGTTGAAGATCATAAAACTGTTCCAGAACAAGCGGTTCTCAAAAGAAGAAGCGCTGGACAAACTGGGCAAAGTTGAACTGATCGTGATGTCATCTGCGCCTGATGAAGACCTTACCGAGATCATCGAGATCCTCCAGCTCCAGAAGCTCGTCATGTTTGGTTCCTGCAGGAAATACCTGGAAGGAACGTATGAAAAAGAGATCAAATCGCTGGTCAAAAAAGGAAAAGACCTCATAGAAAAGGACATGGAGAACGCACTCGATATCGCGGCAAATATCGGCGCCAGTGTCCTTGACGGGGCGGCATGCTGCGGGAAATATGTCAAAGATGATATTGAGTCCCCGACCCTGTTTGACGAGTGGCTGATTGAGTGCGAACGGATGAGCGATGCGATGGCATCACTTAAAAACTTTGACGAGAGTGCCGGGGACGAGGATTGATCGCTGACCGGGCACGGCTCCGCGTCGCAAAAAGGATAGAAAGGCTCGCCGGGTACCGGTTGTCCGACCGCGCATTTAACGGCACGATGCTCGAAACGCTCTCCTCAGGCATCAACTATGACTCCTTTGATTTTGCAGTACGGGAACAACTGCTGGCATTTTTCAATGATTTCCTGCGCTGTGACTGCCGGGACTCCCCGCTCTGCGGTTGTCCGGAGAAGAAGTTTGCACAGAAGGTTCTGGAGCTGCGCGAGAACGGGCTTGACCACCGGCAGATCGCCTCGTTTTTGGCAGACGAATACGGCATCGAGATCTTTCCTGCAGATATTCTTTCGTTCTTGGAAGATACCGTTCATGTCCTTGAAGCGATCTCGGATATCTCCCGGCTGAAAGGACGGCAGGTACTTGCAAAAAAGACCGATGACCATATCCGGCTCATCGAACGCTAAAACGGTACCTGTTTTTTATTGTACTATCCATATGAAGGGGGTAATGTACCGGTCCCTTGCTCCTGCTCTGCTGGCATGGATTTTATTAGCCTTCCGGTGCAAGATCAACCATATTCACCTGCATCCTGCATCGTGTGCTCCTGAAGGATCGCTTTCAAAAAGATTTTAGCTCCAGGAACACGGACATGAAAGGAGAATCAATAAAAAAATGATGGTGATGATCGGCTGATGGTCTGGGAAAGCGTTCCTGTCGTCCTGTTGCTCGTGCTTTCAGGAGCCATGACATCGCTGTTCGCGCTGGTCTTCTGGAGGACCCGTGCAACGATGACGGGTGCAGTCCCGCTTGTTATCATCCTTGCGGCTGCGGCGTTCTGGTCATGGAGTGATGCTGCCATGTACT
>CAZNIL010000136.1:0-3119 GCA_964573085.1 uncultured Methanoregula sp. | reverse complement strand
CCGGACTCTCACTATATCACTGGATAATTATCTGTTCTGCGATTTTATAATTCCTACCCCGCACCGGTTGTCGTGTATCCGGGGATCACATATTATATTATCAATTTTATTTGACGTCGATATGAGGGGTTTCCCGAGCCGTTCCCGGTACCGTCCGGACTGAACTACATCGCATGAAACCGCCCTGAAAGAACACCGATATTGAGCAATTATTTTCTCGTTTTAACCGCGTCGTTTCGCATTTCATAATCATTTTGCGGACTTTTTTTCCGGCGGCGGACATTTCCCCCGGCGCAACCTGTCCACCGGATCCCTATCGACACAATCGGAGCCCGTATCAGATGTATTTTTTCCTCGCGTATCTGCTCACTCTCCAAGAGGTCTTGAAAAGGTAATGCAGCAGTCTTCGGATACGGGAGGAGCCGGGTCTCCAAAGGTAAAAGTGATGAACAGCGGTGGGTTGCACATAATCCATACCCTGTCAGGTGATCAGGAGATCCACATTCCGGATCTGACCCCTACCCTCCGCTAACGTACCTTTACAACAAAGATTATCCTCTTCCGGCTCGCAAATGTAATTTAGTCAAACGGGAGGTTGGACAATGCACCTGAAAGTTGTGATCTCGAAGGGAGAAGATGGCTGGTATGTCGTCACTGTTCCCTCTCTTCCTGGCTGTATCACGCAGGGTAAAACGATCAAAGAGGCGAAGGAAAATATCAAAGAAGCGATATCTCTCTATCTCGAACCCGAGGAAGAGATCATCCCCGGTAAAGGGGCCCGTGTCATCGAGGTCGCTGTTTGAAACATCTCCCCGTTGTTTCGGGCAAAGATGTGATCCGGGCACTTACCCGGGCAGGATTCTTTTTTGTCCGGCAGAAGGGCAGTCACGTCCGCATGAAAAAACAAACGTCGGATACTGCCCTAAAATATCACTATTCCTCTCCATGACGAACTCGACCGGACAACACTTCGATCAATTATCAAATCAGCGGAACTTACTGAAGATGAGTTCCTGCATTTTCTGGAATAAAATCTTAAGAAATCCAGCGTCGCTTACGAGTTCCAAATCCCGGACCTGACCCCCGCCACTCTTGATGCATCGGTTTGGTGCGGGTGATGAACCGTTGCAGGAACAATGTACGGTGAATCTGTCGTGGCATGGCGGGATTTTTTGCATCACAATTTTTTTTTAATAATACACTCTGTTTGGTGTGTATTTCTATGACGATTGGTGGTCAAAATTGACTGTGTGCAATAGTTGAAGATCCCCGTACGTTGGTCATAACCCATCTTAGGGTTCACCACCCGCATACCCACCAATATGGTACCGTCTCCTGCGTATCAAATCCGTTGCCAATAAGGTTTGAGCGGGAGGTTGGAGTTAACGCATAATGGCGTGACACACAGATTTAATGTGTAAAAGGACAAATGGTACATTCAGACCAAAAAGGAGCACAGGCCATGACAAAGAACGACATTCCTCTCACCGAGAAAGTGCTTGTTTCGACGGATACCAAACAAGCCCTGATGTCCATCAAGGAGCCGGGCGAACGGTACGGGGATGTGATCGGCCGGGTATTGCAGGAACGGAAGCGTCATGACTTCATTGCACACCTGGATAAGATCGCAAAGGAAGGAGAATTCGTCCCGCTCGACAGCGATCCCGAATACGCAAGCCTGAAAAAAGAGATGCGTCGTGAGAGTAAACATCGAAAAGCGGGCACTGTTGTACGTTGACAGCCTGCAGGAAAAGGATCGCAGGATTGTCAAGCAGCATTTGCTGAAACTTGAGGATCCGTATACTGCCCCGGATGTGGAGCTGTTGCAGAACGGTCACTGCCGGATGCATATCGCTCATTCCTATACTGCGTTCTTCGATGTTCTGCCCGGGGGCATTGTCAACATTCTCGAAGTGATGACAATCGAGGAAGCGCATAAGCGGTACAAGCGGTTCGGGAGGTAACCGCACCAGGCAGGGGTTGATCCCCCGTCCGTTGCCCTGAACAATCCCGGTCTCCCTCATGGGGGAACGATCTGAACAGAAGATCGTACTGCTATACGGTCTGTTTTTTTAGAGTCTCCCGCTAAACCTGTCGGGCGTCTATGAGATCTACATTCCGGACCTGACCCCCGCCACTCTTGATGCATCGGTTTGGTGCGGGTGATGAACCGTTGCAGGAAAAGTGTGCGGTGAATGTGTAGCGGCATGGCGGGATTTTTTTAAAAGACATCTTGCCGCTCTAAAACAATTTCCATTGAAAAAAAAACCCAAAAAAATCCGGTGAACTCAACAATTGAATTTCCGATGATTTTAATGGTGCTATAAAAAAAGAGGAATTAACGATGTTCACATTATAAATTGGAAGATATCCACTTCCGGTTCCCGGTTCAAATTCAGCATTCTGCAAGTTAAAAAAATTCACGGTCCCCGGTCAGGACTATTTTTTTCCCAGGATCGCATCAAGTTCCTGTTTCAATTGAGGAATATTCACCTCAACAACCGCCCAAATCTCCTCAGCATTGATGGTAAAATAGTGGTGAACGAGGATATTACGAAAACCGATGATTTTACTCCACGGGACCTTATGATAACGCTTCTGTGATTCTTCCGAAATGCCCCGTGCTGCCTCGGCAAGCACCTGTAGATGATGGACTATCCATACCCGAATAAGTTCGTCGCGTTCAAATGCCTGTTTTCCCTTTGATGCATATTTGTCAATCTGACGGATTGCCTCTGCCATGTCCTGTAGGCGGAGGTAGTCATCTCTCATAAGGGGACAGCCTCCGACACTATCCGATCCCGCACCTGTTCCCGTAACAATGGTATCGTGCAGACATCCACATGCCGCCCAAGAAGTACCTCAAGGTCATGAGTCAGTCCGCCGAGGTCGAACAAGGTCCGGCCAGGTTCCATTTCGACAAGGAAGTCGATGTCACTGTGTTCATCGGATGAACGGCGGGCAACGGATCCAAAAATGCGAATATGCGATGCTCCGTACAGCGCCGCAAGTTCCGCGATCTCCGATTTTTTTGAAGCGACCAGATGATACAGATCTGTCTTTGGCATTGTTGTGATGAGATATTGTATTTTCAGCCATTTAAAAAAGATTGCGTGAGG
>CAZNIL010000135.1:0-3123 GCA_964573085.1 uncultured Methanoregula sp. | reverse complement strand
TTGCGCAAAACAGGTCCACTGCCCGTGGGCCCATGCCGCCTGCGAGGACGTGCGTGACCTTGTGCGAGGCAAGGAATGGCGGCAACTTTCCCGGCTCGTGGCCAGGGCTCTCGAGAATCTTATGTGAAGTTATTTTTGAATTTTCAACAACGTACACTGCATATTCAATACAGTGCCCGAAATGCTCGGACACCATGTCTCCTTCTTTTGCGATTGCAACTTTCATGATAATGACCTCGAAAAATATTTTTTATTCATAGAGGCGCCTGCCGCTCATTGGACCATTTTTTTGTGATTCTGTCCCGTTCATTTTCGGCAGAGCAATTCTCCTGGCACCCGCTTATGTACCATAATTACTCATATGCGCATAAATGCTTAAAAACTTTGGTAAAGGCAACCTCCCAAGAAGCGGAAACATTCCGGTACCAACTTCCCGATCTCACGGAGTGCAAGAGGGTACACGATGGTGCAGGCAAACCAATATTGTAATGGGAATTATTCAGCCCCAGATCGGGTCATCACCAAACCGGTTCATCCAGAATTCCCTTGAGTCATAGTCAGTGCCTTTGCGGATATCTTCAGCCCGGAATGACAACTCATAATTTATACCGTATTCCACGAGAATGTCGTAAGCCTCTTTGATGCGGATGAACGTGGCATGAGAAAGGTCCGGATCATGCTGCGAGACATCCGGGTGCCATTCTTTGACCAGTTCACGGAACCGGGCATGTATCCTGTTCAGGCTCGCCGTACCGGTAATGCCAAGCACTTCGGCAGCTTCGGGAATGCTCATGGTGGATCGGGTTGTCATCGGTGGACTGTAGGAGGGCGCATATGATAAAAATAACCGGATTATTCTGCTCGATGCCGATTACCCGATCCGGTTCTGCGGGAAAAAATGCTTCCCAAAGTGCTCATCTTAAAAAAAAGGGACGTTCATACATGATGGAGGGTTCATGGAACGCGGGAAATCTTCTTTTTTCCCGTCAGGATACAGAACCCGTGTTCACGGGCGTTGACTTCAACTCTTGAAAATCCCGCGTCATGGAGTTTTTGGATTATCTCTTCTGGGGAGTGGAACCGTGCGTGGCGCAGGAATCTTCCTTTTTCCGGTTCAGCACGGTAGTGCCGGAAGATCTCCCCGTCCCGTTCTATAAAACCCAGCACAATAATGCCAGCCGGTACGAGGACCCGGAACACTTCCCGCAAGACTCCGGCCATATCGTCAAGAAAACAGATGACCGTCATCATCACGGCATGATCGAACGATCCTGATCGATATGGCAGGTGTTCGCCAACCCCGATGGCAACCTCAACACCCCGGCTCTTCGCCATTTCTGCAAGGGGGATGGCGGGATCGATGCCGTAGCAGATACCCAGCGGTGCGGCAAAGCGCCCTGAACCGACACCGACTTCCAGCCCGAGCCCCCATGATGGGACTGCTCTGCCGAGCAACCGCAGTTGAGCATGGTAAACCTCCGCATGGTCATCGAACCAGCGATCATAGTCTGCTGCGAAATCCTCAAAGACGCGGCGTTTTGCATTCATTGTTTATCCTCTTGCAGAGACCTGGCAGTTGTCCGGTGCAGCAGCCTCCTGCGAATCCGTTATCTGTCAGCCAGTCTCTTTTTTACCAGCACAAGTCCGTATACCGCTGCACTCACAAGGATGATGGTTGCGCCTGAGGGTATGTTAAGAAATGCCGAAAGGAAAATACCCGTGGTTGTGAAAACGATCCCGAGAAGGACCGCATACAGCATCATGGTTCCCACATGAGATGTGCATTCCCGGCTGATTGCCGCCGGGAGCGTGAGCAGGGCGATGACAAGAATGATCCCGACCACCTGGATGAGCATAACGACCGTGAAGGCGATGAGCACCAGCAGGATCAGCACAAGTCGTTCCACGGGCAGATTGATTACGGTCGCATATTCCTCATCGAAGGTGACCGCGAGAAGATCGTTGAACAGCAACCCTACGGTGATAACAATGACCACGATGAGGACCAGCATGAGCAGCAGGTCCCCCTGAGGCACCAGCAGGATATTGCCGAAAAGGTACCCGAAGAGGTCGGGGGCAAAGCCGGGGGTCAGGTAGATGAAGAGGATCCCGAGCGCCATGCCGGTCGCCCAGACTGCCCCGATGAGCGTGTCCATGTGCTGCTCTGCCCGCTGTTCGAGTTCGCCCATGGTTAGTGCCGCACCAACCGTAAACCCGAGGGCACCGAGCAGCGGTTCGATCCCAAGGAAGTACCCCAGACCGATCCCGCCGAATGCCGCGTGGGAGATCCCGCCACTGATCGCGACCATGCGCCGGATAACCACGAAAGTTCCGATGATGCCGCAGGCTATGCTCGCGAGCACTCCTGCCAGCAGGGCATTCTGGAAGAACGTATAGCCGAGAAGCGAGAACACGGTCATTCCTCCGGCGGATGCGGACGCAGCACCCGATGGGGGTGGCCATGGGCAATGATATCAACCGGGCACTTGTAGGCCCCTTGAATCATATCTTCGGTCAATTCTTTCGAGTCATGGGTATACAGGTGGCGGTTGAGGCAGGCAACCTTGGTGACGTGGGAGACGATCACCCCGATATCGTGGGTGACCAGCACAATCGTCATCGAACGAGCCAGATTCCCGAGAATATCATAAAACTGCGTCTCGGTTGGCGTATCCACAAACACCGTCGGTTCATCGAGAAGGAGTACCTGGGGGTTGCCCACCAGTGCCCGGGCAATCACCACCCGTTGCTGTTCACCTCCTGATAGATTACGTATTGTGCGGTCAGCAAGATGTGTGACACCCATGGTCGAGAGCGCTTTGTCCGCAAGTCCGGTATCCTCGTCATTGAACGTCTTGAAGATGCCAGTTTTCCGGCCGAGCAGGCCTGAGAGGACCATCTCCCGGACACTGATGGGATAATTAAAATCAAATGTCCGCAGCTGGGGGACATAACCCAGGAGGTGCCGTTTCTCACCGGGTAACCCGCCAAGGATGCGGATGGTACCGCAGTCGGGAGGGATGAGGCCGAGAATAACCTTGAGAAGCGTGGTTTTTCCCCCGCCGTTCGGCCCGATGATTGCAAAAAAGTCCCCGGGTAAGACCCGGAGGTTGATCCCTTCAA
>CAZNIL010000134.1:0-3157 GCA_964573085.1 uncultured Methanoregula sp. | reverse complement strand
CGGCTGGCAGGCATGGGCGCACCGGACACCGAGCCGGGCGAGCGGGATAGTGGTTGCGGCAAGGACGGCCCACGGGAACAGGTCAACGTAACCAAGGGAATACGGGGGCAGGCCGGTGACGGACAGGCCGTTGATGATATATGCGGTCACCGCTCCTGCTGAGGAGAAGATCAGGCAGGCAGAGGATGTGCCGACAGCCGAGTGCACCGGGTAGCCAAGGAGGATGACCAGTACCGGTACCAGCAGGATCCCCCCTCCGATCCCGGCAAGGCCGGAGACGATCCCGACCAGCAGGCCGAGGAGAAGGAAGATACCGGCCGATCCCCGCTTCCCGCAGGACGTGCAGCTCCGTAAATGCCATGCCATGCGTACGGCCATGGCGATCACGAGCAGGGCAAAAATTGTGCGCAATACGTTCCCCGGCAGGTACGTCGCAAGGGTGCCGCCGGAAAATCCCCCGGCAACCGCCCCGATACCCATCGGGAATGCTGCCTGCCAGTCAACGGCCCCCCGCTTGTGGTGGCCGGCTGCCCCGCTGACCATGGTCGGGAGCATGACCGCAAGGGACGTCCCGAACGCGAGCCGGGTGGCAAGCGTACTGTCGATCCCTCCTGCAGCATAGAGCCAGTACTGGACCGGCGTCATCAGGAATCCCCCGCCGACGCCGAAGAGGCCGGATGCGAAGCCGGTCGCGATACCGGTCATTCCAAGTATGGCAGTTGAAACCAGCGGGTCCATGGTGCAGCCTTTTTGCGGTCCTTTTGTACCAGTATTTTTATTCGGCGGGTATATGGTTGGTGGGAAAGAACAGGGGTGGTCCTGAACTGCTCATCACCGGTATTACGTATGAACAGGATGGTCCCGCCGATATTTTCAGGTCGGTTGTTTTTTTATTTACCGGAAGATGCATGAGTAAGAAATCCGGTAATCAACTCCTAAATACATCAACGTCACATCTTCTTTGTTCAGCAGAACCCCGCCCGGTGCCCCATGGTCAATGTGACAACCCTTTTTGATGCAAAGAGCGTCCCTGAAGCGAAAGCCGCTCTCGTCTGCCCGTCGCGCAACGAGACCTACAGCTATGGCAGGTTCCGCGACGAGATGAACCGGATCGCAAACGGTCTTTTACAACTGGGGATACAAAAAGGGGACCGGGTCTGCATATATCTTGACAGCTCGCCCGAATATCTCATCAGTTACTTTGCGATCTGGCGGATCGGGGCAGTCGCGGTGCCGGCAAATATCGTGTACCGGGGCGACGAGCTCCTTTTTACACTCAACGATGCCGGCGCCCGGGCGGTTATCACCGATGCACAGGGAGCACCCGTGGTACAGGAAATCAGGGGGAAAGCCCCCGCTCTTGACCATGTGATCTGTATCGGCGATTGCAGGGAGGGCACGTTTCCATGGGCCTCTTTTCCACCGGCACCAGCACCTATGAGGGCGGCAAACTGTTCACCGGATGACCTCTGCCAGATCCAGTACACCTCCGGAACTACCGGAACGCCAAAAGGGGCGATGCTCACCCATGGCAACTGGATGTCTGCGCTCGATGCGGAACGGGAGGCGCTCCGGATGCTCCCTTCGGATGTATATCTCGGCATCTACCCGATGGGGCACGTGGGGCTCTCGTGGGGTCTTGCGATGCTACGGGCAGGCGGGACGTTTGTGATGATGGAACGCTTCGATCCCGATCAGTACGTAGCGATCTGCAGGGACTACAAGGTTACGGTGCTCGCCGGGATGCCCCCGGTCATCCATTCCCTCGTCCACAGCCCCCCGGGTACAGAGGAGTCCCTTCGCACCGTGCGGGTGATCATCTCGGGCGGCGGGCAGCTGCTGCCCGCGATATGGGAGGCGTTTGATACACGCTTCCACATCCCGGTCGCGAACTCGTACGGGCTTTCCGAGACCATCGTGATCGGGTCCGGGACGACTACGCTGCCGGAGTATCCTCACCTCACCAAAAGGTTCACGAGCGTTGGGGTTGCGACAGGATACACGGAGATCCGCATCGTTGACGTCGAGGAGCCCGACCGCGAACTCGGTATCGGGGAGATCGGGGAGATCGCGATCCGGGGCCCTGCAGTCGCGAAGGGCTACTGGAACCTTCCGGAAGCGACTGCCGATGTCTTTAAAAATGACGGCTGGTTCCTCTCCGGTGATATCGGGTTTGTTGATGAGGAGGGGATACTTGCCATCACCGACCGCAAAAAGGACATGATCATCATGTCGGGCTGGAAGGTGTACCCGACAGAGGTCGAGAACGTGCTCGTGCAGCACGAAAAGATCCGGGACGCGGCCGTCTTCGGGTGCCCGGATGAGCGGCGGGGGGAGATCCCGGTTGCCGCGGTGGTGCTTCAGGAAGGTGCAACACTTTCTGATGAGGAGATTGAGGCATACTGCCGCGACCGGATGGCCGGCTACAAAGTGCCCCGCCGGCTCGTGATCGCGGACTCCCTGCCACGGGTCCATGGCTGGAAACTTTTGCGCCGCACGTTGCGGGAAACCTACTGCGGCCGCGGCGCATGAGCACATCCGGGGAATATTCTGCGACAAAATGGGCAAAATCGGCACAAACCTTTTAAAGAACTTGTAAAATATATTAGCCGGTACAATCTGATATGGCAACTGCTACCCGAATCGAAGATGTTTCCATAAGTGGGAAACCCAAGAAGCGGTCGACCGGTATTGTGGGGCTCAACCTCCTGCTTGACGGAGGATACCCTGCCGGTTCGATCGTCATGATGTACGGGACGGCGCTATCGGGCGTAGATATAGCCGCCAGGCAGTTCTGGACGGTAGAGGGCGAAGAAGGGACGTACCTGATGAATGACGGGGAGATTGAATCTGGTATGACAGATGCCACCGAGCTTCACCCTGAAATGTACCTCTCCCAGATGGCGGGAGGGAGGATCGTTGTGGACTCCCTGTCCACGATCGTACTCAAGTACGGCATTGACGGGGCCTTAAAGTTCCTCCACCTTGCCAGAGAAGAAGTCCGCAAGCGCGGTGCAAACCTTGTGTTCATCGTCTACACCGGGATCCACACACCTGTAGAGATGACACGTCTGATGCGTGCAGCAGACATCGTCATGGAGCTCAGGACAGAGACCAGCCAGAACGAGATCCAGCGGTTCCTTGCCGTCCAGAAGAT
>CAZNIL010000133.1:0-3170 GCA_964573085.1 uncultured Methanoregula sp. | reverse complement strand
GTTCTTGGGGGCGTTTGCCGTTCCCGCAGGGAAGGGCAAACTGAAGAAGATATCCTTAAGGATATCTTCGAGTTGACTCCTGCCACTGCGGCACAGCGAAGATACCGTCGGTATCTTCTCGTATCCACCATCTCTCGCCAATGGCGGACATCCCCCCTTGTGATATCCGTCGAAACCGTTTCATTAAGGATCTCTGGTAATGATGTGAGATCAGGGATTTCTAATGAGCCAAAAAAAGAATGATAAAAATTATAAAAAAATTACGCCTTCCTCTCCTTGTTCTTGGTGCGCAGATTCTTGTACCCGCATTTGCGGCACGTTGTCGCACGGATCGCGTTGCGTGCGTTGCAGTGCATGCAGATCTTCACGTTGAGTAAGCGGGCTTCTGCCTCGGGAAATTTTGCCATGGTATGAACACTCCTGCCCTATCATACATGATGTAAAAGCTCTTAACCGTTTGCGTCAGGGTGGGCACTGTACTTCCGGATAAACCAGTCATGGAACCCGGATAGCGCTTTCGCACGGTGCGAGATCCGGCTCTTTTCTGCAAGCGGGATCTCCGCCAGAGTTTTTCCGTTGCACTCAAAGATCGGGTCGTACCCAAATCCTAAGGCGCCCCGTGGTGCGGTGGTGATGGTGCCGTGGATTGTGCCACAAAAGACCTGGATACCATCCGCATCGGCAAACGCGATTGCGGTTGTAAAGCAGGCGCTCCGGTCCTGCTCCCCTTCCATGAGTTTTAAGATGCCGGCGTTTCCAATCGTATCGAGCACGTATGCCGCAAACGGCCCGGGGAACCCGTTGAGCGCATCGATCTCAAACGAGGTATCGTCAACGATCAGCGGTGTCCCGATCTCCCCGTACGCATACCGTGCCTTCCCGCGTGCAATCTCCCCGACATCGTCAAGTCGGAGCTCGGGGCATTCGAGCGCCACGTGTGAAACGTCAACGGCCTTTCCAAAGAACGCCGCCACCTCATGCGCCTTGTGCGGGTTGCTCGTCACGACCACCAGCTTCACCGGTACCGCCCCCTCAGTTCGATCTCGTGTTCGCGAACAATAACCTCTCCTGCACCGGCGCAGGTCTCGCGGTAGCCGTCGCAGAATGCCTCTTTTAGCGCTGCGGCATCAGCCGTTGTGCTTTCCAGTGCCTGGAACAGCACGTGGATGTCCACACCCCGCTGCTCTATCTCCGTGGAGACCTGCGCGAGCCCGAAATCGATCAGGATACACTGCCCGTCCTGCATGATCATATTGCCGGTTGTCAGGTCGCCATGGATAATACCCGCGGTGTGCAGTTTCCCGACCATCCGCCCGGCTTCTCTCAGGTTTTTGGCTGACAGGTCGTGGGTGAGCAGCACCCCGGACACCTCCTCCATGATAATCGTATCCGGGGTGATGTCGCTGATGATCGGGGTTGGTACGCCTGCGTGCCGGGCTGTTGATATGAGCCGCGCCTCGGCACGGGTGCGTTCGGTGATAAGCCGGTGGTCGAGCGCCGGCACCCGGTACCGTTTAAAGAGCCTGCGCTTTGACGCTTTCCCTCCTGAAAACCCGATGATCGCTTCAGCGCCGCGGGCAGTGCCGGCAGGACCCTTCAGCGGGGACTCATGCCCCTTCCGTCGCTCCGGTGCTTTCCACGTGACATCAACTTCATCGGAGCGGAACGACGGGTTGACCTGCGATGATTCAATGGGAAGCGCCTGCCCGCTCTCGAGCATCAGTTTTCCCGTATACGCGATCATCGCACCGTTGTCGCCGAGGTATTTTTGTTCCGGCACAAAAAATTCTGCCCCCCGGTCTTCGCACATGTCCGAGAGCATCTGCTGCAGGCGCCGGTTTGCACCCACGCCCCCGACGAGCAGCACCTCGTCTTTTCCGGCAAGCGACATCGCCCGCTCGGTCACTTCGACACACATCGCAAATGCCGTCTCCTGGAATGCAAAACAGACGTCCTCAATGGGTGCGGTGCTGTCCTTTGCCGCAGACATCAGGCCCGAAAAGGCAAGGTCCATCCCCTTTACCGTATACGGGAGATCGACATACCCCCCCTGTGCAGCCAGTTTTTCAATAATCGGGCCGCCCGGGTGCGGGAGGTCTTTTGACCGGGCGAACTTGTCAAGCGCGTTGCCGATCCCGATATCGAGTGTCTCCCCGAAGATACGGTACCTGCCATTCAGGTACCCGATCACCTGCGTGTTTGCTCCGCTTGCGTACAGCACAACCGGGTCGCTGCACCCTGTGGCAAACCTCCCGATCTCCACGTGGGCAACGCAGTGGTTTACACCGGCAAGCGGCACATTGAGAGCGAGCGAAAGCGACCGTGCGGCGGTGGCGACCGTGCGCAGGCAGGGTCCGAGCCCCGGTCCTTTTGAGAACGCGATCCCGGTGATCTTTTCCGGTTCAGTGAGCACAGACGAGATGACGGTGTTCATCACCGACGCATGGTGCTGGGCAGCCTCACGGGGATGGATGCCCCCGTACACAGGAGAATACGGGTCAGAATACAGGGAGATAAGATCGGTATCAAAAACTGCGGCACTGAGGTTCCATGCAGTGCCCTCAATCCCAAGAACCTGCCCGAAAATAGGCATTTAAAAAAATTATTTTTTGAATTCCGTATATCCGCACTTCCCGCAGGCAGTCCGGTCCTTGTGGTCTGCCATCATGACACCGGGCCCGCAGCGCGGACAGTATTTCTTTGCGGTGGTGACCTTTGCACCCTCGACGTTAAAAAATGCACCCCGCGCCTTCCCCTTCGGGGCTTTTGCCTTCTTTTCTGCCATGCCTTACGCCGCTCCTTCCTCTTTGGGCTTGGGCATACCGCGTGCCATCAGGTGCGCGCGCTCGGTCTTCTTTTTACCCTCTTCATTTTCATAGATGCGCGCCTCGCCGGTAAATTCCGTCTTGCCAAAGCTGCCCTTCAACGAGTCGAGCACCACCTGCTGCTCTTTGACGTTAAGGAGTGCGCAGATCTTTCCGATAATCTGCATGCGCGAGGGAGTTGCACCGTCATACCGGAGCGTGAACCGGACCTCCCTTCGTGATAAAAGATCATTTCTTTTATCGTTGGTAATTTCAAAATCCATCGATATCCTGTAATTATTGGAAACCGTGTTATTTAAAAGCGATCATCGCCCGGATGAATTCTCCGGCGATCCAAACGCAGGA
>CAZNIL010000132.1:0-3210 GCA_964573085.1 uncultured Methanoregula sp. | reverse complement strand
GCGAACGTTGCCGGGGCGAGTCAGGAATGCTTCATGGCGATGACAGACATCACCGAGCGCAAACGGATAGAAGAAGAACTTCAAAAAACAGTACTTTTTCTCACAAGTATGATAGAGCAAAGCCCGGCCCCTATGTGGATTTCTGATGATAAAGGGACTCTAATTAAGCTGAATAAAGCATGCTGTGATCTGCTCAATATTACTGAAGACGATGTTGTCGGCAAATACAATGTGCTCAAGGATAACATTGTTGAGGAACAGGGGCTTTTGCCGTTGGTGAAATCAGTATTTGAAAAAGGCCAGACAGCCAAGTTTGAGATTAAATATGATAGTTCACAGCTGAAACACCTTGCTCCTAAAAAAACAGCATTCGTAATCCTTGACGTGACGATTTTCCCAATAAAAGATCCCGATGGAAGAATTACAAATGCGGTAATCCAGCATAACGACATCACCGCCCGCAAACAGGCTGAAGAGCAGCTGAAACATTTCAACGAAGAACTGGAAAAAGGAATTGCGGATCGCACCGGGAGGCTCAACGCCTCTCTTGAGGAGAAGGTGCTCCTGCTCCGCGAGATCCACCACCGGGTGAAAAACAACCTCCAGATCATTATTTCCCTCTTAAACCTCCAGTCACGGTATATACAGGATGAGAAAACCCAACAACTGATCCGGGAGAGCCAGAACCGTATCAGGGCAATGGCGCTTGTCCATGAAAAACTGTACCAGTCCGAGGACATTTCAAAGATTCATCTTGACGATTATGTCAGGTTCCTTGGCAACAGCCTGTTCCAGTTCTATGGGATGAAAGGAAAGGGGATCGTTCTCAACACCCAGATTCAGGACATCAATGTCGATATCAATACCGCGATTCCTGTCGGGCTTATTGTGAATGAACTGGTATCCAACTCCTTAAAACATGCGTTTCCCAAGGGAAGAAAAGGGGAGATCTCCGTTACGATAACACGGGAGAATGCCATGCTTACCATGGTGTACAAGGATACCGGCGTCGGCATCCCACCGGATCTGGACTGGCGCACCGCAAAATCACTGGGCCTCCGGCTCGTAGTCTCGCTCGTGGAACAGCTTTTTGGGACAATTGAACTGGACAGGAGTGCCGGGACAGCGTTTACGATTGTTGTGAAGGAAAAGGAATAATTACCACCTGGTCCCGGTTTGCCACGGGTGGGGGATAATGCACTGGCTGCGTATCCAGTACCATATGACAAAAAGATGTGGCAGTGTGCATCATACTGAGCTTTTTTCCGCAATCCGTACTTCCAAATTTTGACACAAAAATTGGAAAGTACCATGACCCTTTATTCAAACAGCATCTGATGTAAGGGGAAGGAGGGTTCAGCATTCTTTTTGCCGGCTTGCTATGATCACTGTTCTCTGCGTAGATGATGATTCGGCGTACCTCTCCCTTGAGAAGAGGTTTCTTGAAGTGCCCGGTGTATTGACCGTCACAACAGCACTCTCTGCACCAGAAGCACTTAGGGAGATAGAAACGAACAGGTTTGATGCAGTTGTTGCCGATTACCAGATGCCCGGTATGGATGGCATTGAGTTACTCAGGGCGGTTCGCGCTGTATATCCCGGTCTCCCGTTTATCTTATACACCGGGAAGGGACGGGAAGAAGTAGTTATCGAAGCGTTCAACAGCGGTGCGGATTTCTATCTCCAGAAAAACGGTGAGCCAACGGTCCAGTTCGCCCAGCTGAAAGATACGATATTCAGGGCAGTGAAACTCGGGGCGGTGTGGGAAGGGTTTCATGATTCAGAGACCCGGTACCGGAGGCTCTTTGAGACCGCCCAGGACGGCATCCTGATCCTTGATGCAGAGTCCGTGGAGATAACCGATGCAAACCCGTTCCTCTTAACCCTGCTGGGATACACCCGTGATGAGATACTGGGGAAAAAACTCTGGGAGATCGGGTTTATCAGGGACAAGGCGCTGGCAGAGCAGGCTGTTGCCGACTTAAAAAGGACCGGATATATCCGGTATGAAGATTTGCCGCTTGAGACAAAAGACGGGCGGGTTATTGATGTAGAGGTCGTCGGCAATGTCTATGTTGTGGAAACTCAGAAGGTCATCCAGTGCAACATCCGGGACATTACCGAACGCAGGCGGGCAGAGGAAGCGGCAAGGGTCAACCTGACAAAGTACCAGGTACTCTTTGAATCAGTCCCGCTTGGCATTACTATCTCTGATAAAGCCGGGAATATTGTAGAGAGCAACCGCATGGCAGAACAACTGCTGGGACTTCCAAAAAAAGACCAGGCGGGCAGACAGGTTGATGGCAGGGAATGGCACATTATCCGGCCCGACGGGATCCCCATGCCAGCGGACGAGTATGCCAGCGTCAGGGCGTTAAAAGAGAACTGTCTCGTCTCAAACGTTGAGATGGGTCTTGTCAAAGGAGAAGGGGATATCACCTGGATCGACGTGACTGCTGCACCCATCCCCCTCGGAGGATATGGGGTGGTAACAGCCCATAGTAACATCACCAAACGCAAACGGGGTGAGGATGCTCTACGGGAGAGTAAAGACTATCTTGAGAACCTGATCCGGTATGCCAACGTACCGGTCATTTCCTGGAACCCGGAATTAAAGATCACGGAATTCAATCGCGCCTTTGAGCAACTGAACGGGATGACCCGCGAGGGGGTGATCGGGCAATCCCTCGAGATCCTCTTCCCTGACAAGACCCGTGAAAAATCCATGGCTCTGATCCGCCAGACACTCAGCGGGGAACACTGGGAAGTCGTTGAGATCCCTATACGCCATGTATCCGGCGAGACCCGGATTGTCCTGTGGAACTCATCAAACATTCTCGATCCGACAGGAACGGTCATTGCAACAATTGCACAGGGGCAGGACATCACGGAACGCAAAGCAACAGAAGAAGCCTTGAGAACATTCAGCGAGGATGTTGAACGCAAAGTTACCGAACGAACGTCAGACCTCTCAGATATTAACATGAAACTGATGACGGAGATTGACATCCGTCTCGACGCTGAAAAGCAACTCACTAAAAGCGTGGGTGAGAAAGATGTCCTGCTCCGCGAAGTCCACCACCGGGTAAAAAATAACCTCCAGATTATTATTTCCCTCCTGAACCTCCAGTCACGGTATATTACGGATGAGACAACTCTTTCCGCATTCAGGGACAGCCAGAACCGTATCAAGGCGATGGCACTTGTCCA
>CAZNIL010000131.1:0-3248 GCA_964573085.1 uncultured Methanoregula sp. | reverse complement strand
TTTATTCTGAAGGAAAAAATCCCCGTAGTTACAGCATTTATTCAGGGCATTTGAGGTTCATAGCCATTCACACCGATATAATTGCGTACCATCGTTCCATACGGGAAGATCTCTTCCTGCCGTAATGACGCTGTGCATCATTGTACGAAAAACCCGGCCCGGGCTGATCCGAGAGCAAACCTGTTAAAAAAGTATTGCCTGAAGGGAAGTATTTTTAGTACCCGCGGATCTCGGCCTCGACCTGTTCGAGGTTGGCGATCCGCTTCTCAAGCGGCGGGTGCGTGGAGAAGAGCTCCATTAAGGCGTTTTTTCCTGACAGCGCCGGGATGATGAAGAACGCGTTTGCTCCCTCGACCTTTGCCTTTGCCTCAGCCGGCACCGAATCCATCCGCCCGCTGATTTTACTGAGTGCGGATATGAGTGCACGGGGGTTCCGGGTGATGTAGGCACTGCCGCGGTCGGCGGCGAACTCCCGGTACCGGGAGAGCGCCATGATCAGCAGGTTTGCCACGAAGTACACGATCATCGCAACGATACCCGCGATGATCCATGCGCCGGATCCTCCCGAGTCCCGCCTGCCGAATATCGCACCCCACAGGAAGGTCTGCATGATGATTGAAGCGACCATCGCGATGAAGCTTGCTATCGTCATGGTCAGGATGTCGCGGTTCTTGACATGCGCAAGCTCGTGGGCAAGGACTGCTTCGAGCTCGTCTTTAGAGAGCAGCCGAATAATCGAGTCCGTGCACGCCACAACCGCATGCTTCGGGCTCCTGCCTGTTGCAAACGCATTTGGTACCGGGCTCTGCATGATCGCGACCTTCGGCTTGGGGATGTCCGCCTCCTTTGCCAGCTTTTCAACCATACGGTGCAGCTCGGGGAACTCGTCCTCTGCAACCACGCGGGACCCTGTCGTCCAGAGCACCAGCTTGTCCGAGAAGAAGTACTGGATGAACGCCATTACAACGGCAATAAGGATCAGGAAATTCAATCCGATCCCAAGCAGCGACAGCACGGCAAGGAAGATGATGTATACGACGAACAACAAAAACATCGTCAGCCATACCCTGCCGGTCAGACCCCAGTCACGTTTCCAGATCATAGTTGGTACTTATTCGATGACAGCGCTTTTAAAGAATTCGACGATACCATGGTTTTTATCCCAAAAGGAGAGTGGTATGTGCTTAAAAACAGGTGATCCCAAACCATTTTATAAAACAGATGCATGGGTCACGTCGTAGTACCCATCGGTTTCAAAAGCCCGCATGAAATCAGAAACTATTTTTTCGGGCAGCACATGACGATTAAGTATGGCAGATGTCGATCCCGAGGCGCTCGCGGATGTCGGGTATGGGATTTTCGAGCACCTCCTGAACAAGGCGCTGCGGGTGCAGAACAAGCACCTGTTTATCCTTGTGGAACAGGGAATCGACTTCCGGCAGGAATTTGATGAGATCTTCCGGCAGTTTACCGGTGAATACCCGCAGCTTGCGGAGGCGCTGACCGCAAGGTTTTCAACAACCGATACGATTTACGACATGATCCGTGCAGGCGAAGGGGGCATTCCATCAAAGACCACCCAGATGTACTGGGTTGTGCAGGACGCCCCGGACATCCAGCCGGAGGCGATCGAGGACGAGAATGCCGGCAAGTGGCTGATCTTTCTGGAACCGGACGTAATTGACGGGTCATGGAAGAAGGTGCGGGACGCAACGGTTGCCGGCGAACTCGGGATCTCAACGAAAATCAGCACCGCAAAGCCCAACCCCGAATCCCGGGACAACCGGAAGGTCATCTATGTCTACACAAAGGACTGGGCCGATGAGGCGGATGTGATGCGGGTGCGCACAAAACTCAAAGACCTCGGCTTTGTCGACCGTATCGGGTACAAACGGAACATCGAGACCTTTGCCGGGGAATATGCAAAGAAGGGAAAACGGGTAACTTATTATTCTGTATAACAGCACCAATTCCCTATGGGAAGCGGGCTTTTTGATCCTGTTTCACTCAAAACCCTGAGGCTTACCCTGAGGCTTACGAACCGTTTTGTCTTTGCTGCAGCTGCAAGCGGGAACCCGGCGAACGGATCAGGAGTTATTCATGACAGTGAAGTTGTACGCCTGACCCGGTACGCGAAGAGCGGTGTCGGGCTTGTCATCACGGGCGCTATCGGGATTACGGATTCTGCGATCTCGGGCGCCAACTCGTGCCTCCTCTCGACCGATGCCACGGTTACGGGTTTTGAACGGCTGACAGATTCCATTCATATTGCCGGAGGTCTGGTGGCTGCCCAGCTCTGCCACTCCGGGCTCTGGACCTCCCGGCATAACAAGGAGATGGGCCAGGAGGCAATTGCACCGTCACATCTGGACACGGCGTCCCCCTATACCGACCGCCCGGGTTTTATCAATAATTACCATGCCGCAACAGAGGATGAGATTGAGGGGGTTATCGCGTCCTTTGGGGCTGCTGCAGAGCGGGCAGCAGCGGCAGGGTTCGATGCTGTCGAGATCCATGGGGCGCACGACAGTCTTCTTGCCCAGTTCCTCTCCCCGCTCACCAACCAGCGGACGGATCGCTGGGGGGGATCGCTTGTGAACCGGGTGCGGATCCACTGCGAGGTAATCCGTGCTATCCGCAAAAATATAGGAAATAACTATCCGGTATTTCTCAAGATGGGGGCTGCTGACGGGATTTTTGGCCCCGGGCTCACGTTTGCCGAAGGCCTGCAGGCTGCAGGACTCTGCGCGAGAAGCGGGTATGATGTCCTGGAAGTCAGCCAGGGGTTTGCAGGGAACAACCTTTGCCGAGATGGCGTTAAGAAGCCCCATCAAGTCCATCGACCAGGAAGGGTTCTCCCGCTCATGGTGCAGGGAGATCAAAAAGGCAACCGGTATCCCGACCAGCATGACCGGGGGCCTGCGGTCGCTCGAACTCGTTGAGGAGATCGTAAAGAACGGCGAGACCGACTTCATCGGGCTCTGCCGGCCGCTGATACGTGAACCGGAACTGATCCTGCGGTGGAAAGCCGGGGACCGCAAAAAATCGACCTGCATTTCATGTAATAAATGCGGGCTCGCGATCGCCCAGGGACTGCCGCTGGACTGTTATGTCGACAAAAAGCTCGATTAGAAGCAACCGCGGGCTTTTTTTGAATTGATAAAAAAAGGGCTCTTAAAAATCATCGTTTTTATAACGTTCTTGGGGGCGTTTGCCGTTCCCGCAGGGAAGGGCAAACTGAAGAAGAT
>CAZNIL010000130.1:2179-3281 GCA_964573085.1 uncultured Methanoregula sp. | reverse complement strand
TGAAAATCGGATCGTTCTGGTAATCATTCACATCAATGAGCGAGAGGTAATAGGGGGTGATGTTTAAAGGAAATTTATCGATCGTCTTCTGGAGCTGTTCCCGTTCCTCCCTGTTGAAACGGATACCAAGGACCTGTTCAACGGTGGCAAGATCCCGGATTGCATGTCGGAGCTGCCACCGCCAGTCCTTCCAGAACTCGGGAGTCTTCTCAGAATCAATGGTCTTTTTAATGATCGACAGATCATCCTGTTTTTCTCCCCCCTCATATAATCCCCTCAGGACAGATACAATGTCCTTTACCCTGTTTTTTACCTGCCCTCCAAGGTCCTTGACGGAAAGTAAGGTCTCAACAGATACACCGCCTTCTTTTGGTTCTTTTATGACACCTGATTTGCCAATCATGATAACCTGCCCCTCCTTTAAAACAGCCAGTGCATCTTCGGTATCTTCAGGGGCAGGAGATCACCGATATGGCCAGCATGGTGCCGGTAATCATCGAACCAGCGTGCCATCGGGTTGCTCTTAAAGACCAGCATCTTCCCGATGTCAGCGTGATCTGCCGCCTGGTGGTAACGCATATAGACATGGTTTGCAGTCTTTCCCACAATCTCGATCTTGCCGGTAGCATGTGACATCACGAACCGGGCGCGTTTTGCAAGGCCGGAACAGGCCTGCCATGCCTGCTGGATGATCTCGTACGACCGTTCCACCGGTGTCTGGAATAACAGGTTCCCCAGTGACGGACGGCACTGGAAGACATAGTACGGGGAGATGCCGGCAAACGAGAGTTTCCGGAAGAGCTGGGTGAAGATGGCCGGATAGCTGTTCACCTCATTGAGGACCGGTGTCTGGTTGACAACAATAACACCTGCCCGGTGCAGCTTCTCGATCGCCTGCATCGAGGCATCCGTCATTTCCTTTGGGTGGTTGTAGTGGGCCATGACGTAGATCCGTTTTTCCGGTGTACTGTACCGGGACAGGACTTCGGTAAGGCCGGGGTCATTGAGGATCCGGTAGGGATTGTAAGCCGGCATCTTGCTGCCGATCCGGATGATGTTAACGTGTTCAATCTCACGCAGTTCTTTTAAGATCGCCTCCAGC
>CAZNIL010000130.1:0-2079 GCA_964573085.1 uncultured Methanoregula sp. | reverse complement strand
GCAGTTCTTTTAAGATCGCCTCCAGCCGTTTTGTTTCCAGCATGAACGGATCGCCGCCGGTTAAGAGGACATCGGTGATCTCAGGATGGGTCTGGATATACTCAAGCCCTGCCGATATATCCTTGATGGTCTCGCGCTCGCTATTGATAAAAAGCCGTTTCCTGAAACAGAACCGGCAGATGCCGCCGCAGACATCGGACAAGAGAAGCAAGCCGGTCTGGGCATATTTGTGCTGGAGGCTAGGGAGTTTTGTATAATCTTTCTCGCAGGAAGGGTCCAGGCAACCCCCGCCTTTGAGTTCGCGGGGATCGGGAATGACGATCCGGCGGAGCGGGTCGTGCCGGTCTTTCCAGTCAATCAGGGACAGGTAATAGTCATTGGCACGGAAGGGAAACGTCTCGCAGACCGTTTCCATATCCTGCCTCTCCTTGGGCTCGAGCCCGACGAAGTTGTCGAGCTCGTCAACTGAATGTAAATACTTAACGCTCATATATATACCTCATTTGGGGTCATCCGCCCGTTACATAGGACAGGTGGGCGCTGCTCAAGGTTGGATGAAATACAGTGATAGTATGCTGTGGTCGCAGCACCCGGTAACCTTTCCTTGGGACTTATATTTTAAACCCTTTCCGATTATACAATATAATACGGAAATTGATATCCTGTACAGGATTGCATCTTCACAACCAGGCCAAAGATTCCAAAAAGGGAGATCACAAAGATTTTCAACACTCTCCAAAAATACGTGTTATATCCCAGAAAAAGGTACTTACCGCTATAAACGGGGTAATCCATGCTATCTGCCAAACACAGCAACCAACCACCGGTGATACAGAAACTCATTTCCCTTGCATCGGGCCCCTATATTGTGATAGTGATCGCACTGACTATGGTTTTGGTCTATGCGATCGATATCATGACTCCTCTGGGAGTGCCCATCTGGCTGGTCTATTTTATTCCCCTGTTCCTGTCCTTCTGGTCAGACAGGTACTATGCAATTCCCTCGGTTTGTATTGTTACCCTGCTCTTCCTCTCAGCAGGTTTTGTCTTCTCTCCCCCGGGCATACAGACTGCCACAGCCCTGTTCATGCGAACGGCATTTTCTGTGGTGTTCATCGGTACATCAGCGGTACTCTGGATGATACGCCGCTAACAGATCCGGGCAGAAATTCTGCAGCAATCTTAAGATGGCCACCGTTCATGGGAGGGGGGTTGCCTGTCGGAACAGGGTTTCATTGTTCCGGTTATATGTCCGGCAGGCGTGTCAGATGTTGCCTGAAAAAGGCATAATATAGTTGAACCTGAATACGTTGCTTATAAAAGGCATGCGGAATCATGGGATTATTCTGGTCGGGTAGAACGGGAGATCGTTATCGATGACGGGTGGCACGATACAATCGGATATGGCAGCAGAATCGCCCGGACCCGCCCATGGATCCATGACCGGGCTGACCACTGCCGGGGTCATTGAGCTCCGGAAACGGTACGGCTTCAATGATATTCCCAAAGAAAAGAAACACCCGCTGCTCAAATTCCTGTCATATTTCTGGGGTCCGATCCCGTGGATGATCGAGATCGCTGCAATCCTCTCGGCAGCAATTACGCACTGGGACGACTTTGCCATCATCCTCCTCCTGCTCATCATCAACGCGGTTGTCGGTTTTTTACAGGAACGAAAGGCGGAGAACGCCATTGAACTCTTAAAAAAGCAGCTTGCGCCCAATGCCCGTGTGCTACGGGACGGCACATGGCAGGAGATCCCGGCCCACGAACTTGTGCCCGGGGATATCATCCATATCCGGCTTGGGGACATTGTGCCGGCAGATGCCGTACTGGGCAACGGGAAATACCTCCTTTGCGATGAATCGGCACTGACCGGTGAATCCCTCCCGGTTGAGAAGAAGCCGGGCGATGCTGTATACTCCGGATCCATCGTCCGCCAGGGCGAGATGGATGCGAGGGTTACAACCATCGGGATAAACACATTTTTTGGCAAGACAGCCCGGCTGGTCCAGGTGAAATCACCGCGAAGCCATTTTCAGGCTGCTGTCGAGCGGATCGGCAACTATCTCATCATCC
>CAZNIL010000129.1:0-3292 GCA_964573085.1 uncultured Methanoregula sp. | reverse complement strand
TAACTCCATTCGTCAAGGAACTGTATCCCGGCATGCCATTGTTCCATCTCATGAGCGTCACGGATACCGGACCGGAACATGGCATCCTTTCCCATGTGCAGCTGCCGCTGTATCTTGTGGTCCAGCATTTTTTTTAACCGGGGCCTGAGCCATACTGAATTCACTACTTCACAGACCAGTTCGGAGCCCGGGAACTTTTTCTGGATCTCCAGCACCAGCGATTGGACATCCTTCCCGTCAAGGTACATGAATACTCCTTCTGCCATGAACAAAAACGGCCCTTTGTGCCGCAGGACCGGCGCCATCCAGGTAAAGTCCAGTACCGAGGAAGCGATGAGGTGATACCGCTCCGTCTCGTTGAAAAAGCCTTTTTTGATCGCGATGATCTCCGGCAGGTCGAGATCATAAAAGACCACGCGCCCGTTATCGGTCCGCAGGAACCGGGAATCGAGCCCGCAGCCGATATTGACAATAACGCCGTCCGGAAACCTCTTGAGGAAATCCCGGGCATAGTCATCGTATTTTTTTGCACGGAGTGCAATGTGGACAACGAGCCTTTTATCCAGCGTGCCGGAGACAAGAATCCTGTCCAGCGTATCTTCCGAGCGGGAGAGCGTTTTATTCAGTTCGGTTACGATCTCAACGGATTTCGGGTCGGACAGTACGGGATTGTCTGAACGGGTCTCAAGAGCATGGCAATAGAGCGTGACAAACGACGTCGCTGCAACATCACCAGTTCCTGTCGGCATTTTTCTTCTCCAAAAGTAGTCGCGGGATAAACAGGTTATAGGGACTGATTGCCTAAAATCTTTTTTTAAAATACTACACTGTTGACCGTGTTTTTTTAATGTGATGGGGAGGTATCAGGTCTGAATCTGCCCGAAAATGGTTTTTTTAATTTAAAGTTGTAAATAACTTATGGATATGAGGGCATCGACCAATGCCCTAAGGATCCCGACGTTTAAAATGTAACCGGTCTGTTCCCGGCAGGACTGGCCATTCATTCCGGTTGAATGGAGTCAGCCGGACGGTAATTATTCAGAGCGGGAAAAAACAGACCCGCTTTTCTGACTTTTTTAAATTGGGGTGGAGGAATCGAACCAGCTGGTATAACAAACAAATACTATTTTTACCCATTCAACCAAAATGATCGAAGAGAAATTTTCATGGCAGACAACTTTCTGGAACGGGTAGAATACTATCCTAATTTTTTTCAGGCACTGATTGTTGTTGTAACAATTTTAGTAATTATCCTGAATTATTACACTCTCATTGCAGATAATTCTGTGATTTTTGATCAACTGTTTTATTTTCCTGTCGTGCTTGCGGCATATTATTATCCACGCCGGGGAGTATATCTCGCCACCGGGTTCGCATTATTGTACCTTGCCATGGTGGTCATTATCCACCCTGACATGCCAAAAATTATCATCACCAGCATCGGGCATGCAGGTACTTTTATTCTCATGGGTTTTGTGGTTGCGTATCTTTCCCTCCGGTTTTCTCATGAGAGGGACATCCATAACCTTCTTGCAGAGATCGTTGTATCATCGAGCAGTGCCATCATCGTCAAAACGCCGGACGGGATCATTACCGAATGGAACAAAAGTGCCTGGCAGCTGTATGGATATACCGAACAGGAGGCAGTGGGGAAGTCCGTCAATATCCTGATCCCTCCGGAAAGGGAAGGGGAACTCGAATCAATCCTCAATAAGATACGTCAGGGTAAATCCATCGACAACTATGAGACTGAACGGATGACAAAAGACGGGGAGCGGATCCAGGTCGTCCTTTACATTTCCCCGGTCAGAAACGACGAGGGTGCGATCATAGGTGTATCGACAATCGCGTATGATATCAGCAACAGGAAAAAACTTGAACAGTTAAAAGCCGATGCGTGTAAGGAAGCAGAACTGGAGAGGAGGAAATTACAGACACAGCTGATGCAGGAAAAAGAGGAACTCCTCAAATTTTTGATAGCAATCCAGAGCATGGATGACGGTGTCATCCTGACTGATCATCTCGGTAATATCGATTACCTGAACCTTGCCGCGGAAAAGATGCTGGGATATGCGTTTGCGGAAATCAAGGGAAAGCATATCAGTGAATTCAAGGTACCGGGATCGGGGTTCGCGATTGAAAAAGGAGCATTTTTGTCAGATCCCTATCGTGTCTGGATTGGAAAACTGGTCCTGCTGAATAAGTACGGGGTTAAAATTCCCACATCCTTAAAGAGCACCCCCGTTATGAAACGCAAAGTTATGATATCCCGCACATTTGTGTTCCGGGAAGAAAGGTGAGATCAGGGGACCATCGATATCAGGACGGAAGATCACAAACCTGTCAAATAGCACCAATAAAAAAACAACCACTTCACGTTCCTTATCATACCAGTACTTAGGGTCCGGTGCACCTGTTAGAAAAAGAGATACCACGAGAAATCGCGAGGACAGACGGGTTGAAACTTGCGCGACCGAGCGCGGTGCTTTCACTTGCGTAATTTTATGAATAATACCGTGTTGACCGTGTGTTTTTAAGTCCAATCTCCTGTCTCTCGATTATAACTCCACCACAGTCATGTGAAAAATGGGAAACGGGGGGATACCGCAAACAACTCGCATGATTCCTTTGATTTTAAATTATACCGGATGAAATATTTTGTTGACCAAAACTATATCGTATCACACAATAATTTTCAGTCATTGGTGGTTATGGACAGGAAAACCGGAAAAAATGATGCAACCTGATACCAAAACGTCACTGGACAAGGACGGTGCTAATGCACCCGTCACTCTGCGCAGCCTGGCAGAGAAGCGGATGAGCGAAACGGCGGGGAGACCTGCCCTCCCCATAAAAAAAGAGGATATGAAAAAGCTCATCCACGAGCTGCAGGTGTCCCGGATCGAGGTTGAGATCCAGAACGAGGGGCTCGTACAGGCGAGGGATGAGGTTGAGGCGTTGCTGGAGCGCTTTACCAATCTCTATGACTTTGCCCCGGTCGGCTACTTCACGCTCGACCACCGGGGGACGATCCATAACATGAACCTCACCGGTGCAGCCATGCTCGGGCTCGAGCGCTCACTGCTGGTTGACCGGAGATTCCTGGCATTCGTCAGCCAGGATTCCCTTCCTGGCTTCAACGCGTTCATGAAGACGGTGTTTGAGCGAAAAACACAACAATCCTGCGACGTGGAGATCCGGAACCAGAACGATCAACCGATCGTTGTGCGGATTGAAGCGAACGTTGCCGGGGCGAGTCAGGAATGCTTCATGGCGATGACAGACATCACCG
>CAZNIL010000128.1:0-3294 GCA_964573085.1 uncultured Methanoregula sp. | reverse complement strand
AAGCCCCGTCCCTGTGCACGAAGAATGACAGCAGTTCCCGCGCCTTCTCCTTTGAAGCGGGGTCTACCGTGCAGAGCACGACGCCCTTGTGAGGCTGGCCGTAGAGCACACGTACGCCTTCCGGTGCGGCAAGGACAAGCGGGATGACCGCGAGGTCTTCTTCCCCGGTGACATAGATCGTAGCCGGAGGGAGGGCGATTGCGTCATCGATGCCGGCGACCAGTTCATCGGTTATAGTGCCGGGGGGATTCTTCACCCGGATAATCCGGCCGGAGAACTGGGGGGCCCGGGTGCACGGGGAGCGCATGGTATGCCCGTCAATGATGGAAATGTCCGGGGCAACCCCGTTCTTTTTGAGGGTATGGGTTACCACGTCCCCGACCGCGTACACCGTGCGGTGGGCAAGCAGGGGAAGGGCAGGCGCAATATCGGGATATAATTCGCCGAACGGGTCCTTAAAAAAATGTCGTCTTTCTTCGGGGAGTATCAGCATCAACGGACCTTCAGCGCATACCGGCCCTGGAGGCTGATGTTCATCTTTTTTGCGACATCAGAATGTTCGGGGTCGATGATAACGAGGTAACCCGCCCAGTCATCGCTTAAGTTCGAAGTACCGCAGACCACGCAGGTTTCCCCGTCCACGACGCGGTGGCAGCCGCGGCACACCTTACCCTGTTTTTTCTTCCCGGGAGGTGGCATACCCTCACTTCTCCCGGCCTTTGCGGGCAGGCCGCTCCTTTTTCTCTGCCTTCTCTACCGGCTGGCCTTTCTCCAGCGCCTTCTCCTTTTCGAGGTTCATATCTTCCTCGAGCCAGAGTGCAGTGCCGAGGCCGGCCTGCCGCATCGTGAGCCCGATCTTGCTGTCACGGGGCTCGCGTTCGTTTAAGCTTAACGTTACGACGCGGGCACGGATCGTGTCACCCACGCCGATGAAACGTTTTGACTCCTGGCAGATGAGCCGTGAATTCTTCTCGTCAAAATTGATGTATTCATCGGAGATCTGGCTCACGTGCAGCATCGCATCGATGGGGCCAAGAGAAATGAATGCGCCAAAGCTCGTGGTCTCGACAACAACACCCTCGATGACTTCCTGCAGCGCAAGGCGCAACACCAGTGCCTCGAACTTCACATCGTAATAGACACCGCCGTCTCCGGGCACAATCTCCCCGTCCCCGACTTCGAGCACGCGTGTGACGCAGATAAAGATCCCGATCTCCTTGTCAATGCTCCCCTCCAGATGTTCCTGCAGGACATCCAGGATAACCTTCTCGAGATTTTCGCCGAGACGGTTGGGGGGCACCCTAACCTTATCATCCAACCGGATTTTATTATACATGACAATCCCCTAGCTTTGTATCAGTTCCAGTCTTTTCTGTTTTCTCATAGATATAACACCAACGCCTTGGGAAAGCAGTGTCTCCCGCAGGCGCCGGTCATTGGTCACTACGATGCAGCCGGTCTCACGTGCATACCGGATTACCTGTTCATCGACGGGGCAGTGTGCTGGTTCCGGTGCATGGACCGTCCTGCACCCCTGCGCAACACTCAGGCCATAACGCGCTGCCGCAGCATCCCGCCCCCTGCCAGAGGAGATGCCGGCGAGTTCACGCGTTACGGTTTCAAGGACGAGCGGTTCGAACGCGCCCACGAGCTGGTGCAGTTCATCGAACAGGTCGATGGAAAACTGCGCCGGCATCATGAGTGCATTGGCGTCGAGGAGCACCCTCACTCGTCCAGAACGCCCATCCCGATCAGGCGCCAGCGTGCTCCCACCTGCCGGCTGATTGCGATCCGTGCACCCGGCTCCGCGCATACCGGGCGCTTTAAGGATATCTCAACGTACTCTTTCTTTGTGCTGGTGACAACACCCACCGTGACTGCTGTGCCCACCGAAAGCATCAGCGGTTCATTGTGTTTTAATGGTTCTATGGCGAGTTCGCTCGTTGCACCGACGACTCTCTCCATGAGGGTAACATGGCACCTGACCTTGTCCCAGACCGGCGGGAGCTTGCCGATATGGCCGGCAACCTGTCCTGCAAGTGCATCGCTTTTCGTGAGAGCCGGGTCAAGCTTGGTCCCGATACCAAGAAGCCCGCCGGGTGTCGCCTCGGTTACCCGGGTGGAGCCGGCATGAATGGAGGTGATCCTGGTGGTGATCGGTTCCCATTTGATCCGGTTCTCGACCTGCAACTGCAGCCCGGGACGGATCTCGATATCCTCATCTTCATGGAGGATGCCGCGGATCAGGGAACCGCCGATAACGCCTCCTTTTACTTCCTTCCAGTTGCAGCCCGGCTTGTTTACATCAAAGGAACGTGCGATCAGCACGAGCGGCTCTGCGTCCGGGTCCCGTGTGGGATCCGGTATCGCTGCATCAAGTGCATGCACGAGCGCCCCTATATTGATCCCCTTCTGGGCGGAGACCGGGATTACCGGTGCGTTTTCAGCGATGGTGCCCTTGATGAATTCCTTGATCTCTTTATAATTCTCGATCGCCTCGTTCTGGCTGACCACGTCGACCTTGTTCTGGACGACCACGATCTTGTTTATACCGACAAGTTCCAGCGCCATCAGGTGTTCCTTGGTCTGAGGCTGCGGGCATTTTTCGGATGCAGAGATAACGAGCATTGCCCCGTCCATCAATGCCGAACCGGAGAGCATCGTCGCCATCAGTGTCTCGTGCCCCGGCGCGTCCACAAAGGATATTGACCTGAACGGCGTCCCTTTCCCGCCACAGGCCGGACAGGTCTCCTGTGTTGAGTAGGCATCATCACCCTGGCACGACCCGCACCGGTAGAATGTCGCGTCAGCATATCCAAGACGGATAGAGATGCCGCGTTTGACCTCCTCGCTGTGCCGGTCCGTCCACATCCCGGTGATCGCGTTGACCAGTGTAGTCTTTCCATGGTCAACATGGCCCACCACGCCGATATTGACGCTGGGGATTGTCACATCATGCATCTTCGAAATCGAACCTCCTTACTCTTGTATGAAATTAAACACCAACCCGTTTATCTGAATTACTCCCACTCTTCGCCGATGCACCCGGATGTTTTAGCGAGACATCGATCAGAACGTGGAGGGTGGTTTGTTATCTACTAAGGACTCTGAATTGCTATTAAAGTATCTTGCAAAACGACAGACCCCGCGGGGCCGATCACCGATATCTCTTCAATCTTTGAGTACCAGTCTTTGATTCCCCAGGCAGGATACCTGAAATTTTTTTAAGGCCACAACAGGCGACATTAACAAGGCCAAGGCAGCGATGGACAGCAACACAAATTTTTTGAGGGA
>CAZNIL010000127.1:0-3372 GCA_964573085.1 uncultured Methanoregula sp. | reverse complement strand
GTGTCAGGACATTATTCGCCTCTTGTCCTGATCCTCGTACCCTGCCTTATGGCGCAACGCGTGAACATCATTTTAAAGAACTGTGCTATCCTGTTTTTGACATTCATGAAAAATCGTTGAAAATGTCTTATACTCTCATAATCTTGTAACGTGATACGTGGATGTAGTGGTCGAAGACAGTTTAAATTGTTGAATGAAATATCCTTGAAAATGCCCACAGATTTGAATATCTCACCCCAGTAGTATTATTGTCCTGCTGATGGGATGCAATTCATCATCCGTGTGTTCACTCCTCTTTCACTCGATGAATAAAATAATATACTTTTTTTCCAATGTTCATTACAATATTATTGAATAAAGTTGATTTTATTGAATTTGTGCACGAACACACTAAATCATTGTGTTTAACGATCTCGTTGGTAATCCCCATTCAGCGATCCCGGATCATGAGCGCTTTACCTTTTCGGGTAATAAAACCCTCTGCCATCAGTCCTTCAATAATCTTGTGCACTCGTACCGGATCATGGGGAATGCTCTTTACAAGTTCCTGCTCACCTTGGTCGGGAACCGCAAGAAGCGACGTTATCACGATGCCGCGGATCTGACGATCCGATCCTTTGAACGTTTCCTGTTTTGTGTAATGGGCGCTCCGCCTGTTGGGATTGGGGATGGAATTTTTTAATGCAGATCCATAATCCATCAGTGCCCAATACCATACTCTTGGGTTTTTTTGATACAGTGCCTTTTCTGCAAAGGGCAGTATTTCGCGATCACGGACCGATGACCGGTCATTAAAAAAGAAGTGAATGAAGACCCGCCGGATATTGGTCTCGATGAAAACGACCGGCCTGTTGAATGCAAATGCGGCAATGGAACATGCCGTCGCATGCCCGATACCCGGCAGAGTCTGAAGCATCGCAACATCAGAGGGGAGAATTCCGTTATACTCATCCATAACCTCTCTTGCACAAGCCTGCAATGCGATTGCCCGGCGGTTATAACCCATCCCCTGCCAGAGTGCAAGTACCTGGTGGAGCGGAGCTTTAGACAGGTCACCGAATGTTGAGAAGGTCGTGATAAATTCAGGATATTTTTTCTCTACCCTCTCTACCTGAGTCTGCTGGAGCATGATCTCAGACACAAGAATGCGATAGGGATCAATTGTGTGTCTCCATGGCATGTCCCTTCCTTCAAGGTTATAAAAAGAGAGGATGATTTTCTGAAATTGAGTAAACGTCCCGGCATGTATCCCTTCTTTTGAGACCCGATTTCTGAATGCTTCACTATCGGTAAAATCCGCTGTAATTCCGGAATCGCGGTTTGCAGACATGGCAGGAGAAATACTACGTGTGCAGGAATTGTCCGTCCATCAAAATAATCGTTCATATCCCTGCAATCTTTTCCTTGTATCTTCCCAGCCTCGGGATAAATGAGAAGGAGAAGACGGCGTTTTGACTGCCGGAGCTTGCACGAGGCAATACACCGTCGAGATGATGAGCACCCAATAATGCATAAGAAAACGGTAATTATTATGTTCTCTTAAACATTGAATCAAGTTGTTCCCGGGTAAATCTGACCATCGTTGGTCTCCCGTGGGGGCAGGAGAATGGGTTATGTGCCATCCTGAGCTGCTGGAGCAGGCGGCGGCACTGTTCCTGCGTGCAGGCAGTACCGGCTTTTATTGCGCTGCGGCAGGCGATAATACGCGTGATGCGCTCACGGTTACTGATGGACCGGGGGGTCTCTTCCCTGCTGAGGTCATCGATAATCTCATTGACCAGATCAGCCTGTTCGAGCGTACCCAGCACAACGGGTATTGCCCGCACCAGAAATGTATCTTTCCCAAAGTCCTCAATTTCGAACCCTTCATCTGCAAGAGACGGCAGCAGTTCCCGCAGGACTGCAGAATCCCGTGCGGAACGATGAATGAGGATTGGGGCGATAAGTTCCTGAGAGCGACGGGCCGACTCCCTTTTTGCGCTCACCAGTTCATACATGATCCGTTCGTGGGCAGCATGCTGGTCGATGAGGATCAGGTCCCCGTATCGCGTAGCGGTGAGGATGTAAATCCCCCCGAACTGACCGATCACGTCCATTTCGGGAACAATGGTTGTATCCGGCAGGATCCCCGTAGGAAGTTCGGACTGGCGGAGCTGGCGATCTGTGGTGATGATACCTGTATGGGTGGGTTCACGGGCAGGTTCGCTGACACCGTAGGAACGTACCGGTTCAGGGTCGTATAATGCAGAGGTATACCGGTACCCTGATTGCACAGGGAGCAGCGGGTGTTCCGGTATCTTTGCAGCAGGAATAAGGTCAGATTTGAGCAGTGCACCCGTAACTGCCTGACGGACTGCGGTGCATATCTCGCGTTCCGGTCCCAGCCTCACCTGTTTTTTTGCCGGGTGGACATTCACGTCCACGAGGGCAGTATCGATTGTCAGGTAGAGAAAAACAACCGGAAACCGTTCCTTTGAAAGGAGTGTCCCGTATCCTTCGATGATTGCTGTATTTACCGGAGGTGATGAGACAAAACGCCCGTTGATGGAAACAAGGATCCGGTTTTGGTTTTTCCTGAAGAGGGCAGGACGGGAGATGTAGCCATTGACCGATACGATTGGGTTGCAGTACTCAACCGGGATCAGATCTGAAGATATGGTGCTGCCAAAGAGACGTACAATAGTGTCAAGAAGCCGGGGTGTTTGTTCTGTTGTTATGACTTCCCTGCCGTTATGGTTCAGGAATACAGAAATTTCAGGATGCGCTAAGGCAAGCCCTTCTGTGATGCCAGAGATATGGGCAAGCTCCGTGCCGAGGGACTTTAAAAATTTTTTCCGTGCAGGAGTATTAAAAAAGAGGTCCTGTACAAGAATATTTGTACCTTCGGGAGTTCCGGTCTCCCCCTGCTCCCTGACTTCCCCGGCTTCAACAACCACCCTGGTGCCGGAGACCGCCCTGCTCTTTTTTGATTTTGTACATAGGGTAACCCGGGAGACAGCAGCAATGCTCGCGAGTGCTTCGCCCCGGAATCCAAGAGTCCTGATGGCGTCGAGGTCTTCAATCCCTGCAATCTTGCTGGTTGCATGGGGGGTAAACGCAAGGACTGCATCGCCCGGTGACATCCCCTTCCCGTTATCGATGACCCGGATCGTGGTGATCAACCCCTTTGATGATGACACTTCGATATGGACTATTCGTGCCCCTGCATCGATTGCATTCTCAAGCAACTCCTTGACAACAGAGGCCGGGCGCTCGACAACCTCTCCGGCAGCGATCTTATTGACCGTGGCAGGATCGAGGATATGGATGGTCCCCTTACCATTGTCCACATTCATAAGGGTTTGTCTCCATTCTGTATGCGCCTTTTAAGTT
>CAZNIL010000126.1:0-3526 GCA_964573085.1 uncultured Methanoregula sp. | reverse complement strand
ACGTGGTTGTTCTCCGGGGCATATCCTGCCGCAATACGGCAAACAGGGGCTGAAATGAGCGAATCTGAAAACAAGGTGGCTGCATTTTGCGAAAACCTGGCTGCCGGAGCGGGAAAATGGGAAGGCTGGGATCCATGCTACCGTCGGAGAGTGATGGACGGAACCGGCAGGAACGGATGCCTCAGTTCTCATGATATCCCCGGCTCTCAGGAAAAGGGATTATTTTTTTTGCCGATGGGCGTACGGGAATTATGTTCACAAAAAGTGAACAACCATTAAATAGTGAACATACCGAATAGAATAATTATGTTCACAAAAAAGGAACAAGCATTAAAAAGTGAACATAGCACGGACCAACTGGCAAACCTGTTTGCGAAAAAAGCAACGGACATCCTACGCGTGCTGCTGGTTCGCTACCCAAAAACCTGGATGTTGCGGGATCTGGCAAAAGAATCCGGCACTGCCTTAGGATATACCTCACGGGTTTCGAAAACATTGATCCGTCAAAGGCTCGCACTCCGTTCATCCGCCCGATCGGAACTGACGGTCATGGCCCCCGAAGACCTGCTTAAAAGGTGGGCAGCATATTCCAACTTCGTTGCAAATACCCAATTTGTTGAATACTATTCCCGTGAGGAAGATATCGGAAAATTCCTGAACGGTTTTAGAGGAACGCCACGGAAGAATTACGCACTGACGGGTCTTTCCGGCGCCTTGCTTGCTGAACCATTTGTCAGGCCGGTAAATACCCATATCTACGTCCGGAAAAAATCTGATGCTATGGCATGGGCAGACGAGCTTGGACTTATGCCGATTGAAGAGAACGGGAATGTAAAATTTGCCATTGCTGCAAGCGACGGGATCTTTTACGGGGCGAAGGAGATCGATGGGATCAACGTTGTTTCCGATATCCAGCTGTACGTTGACCTTTATAACTACCCTGCCCGTGGAAGGGAGGCGTCGGATGCATTGTACCGGAAAATTGAAAACCGCTGGAAAAAACTTCAGGATTGACCGTCATGTATCCCCGCGAAATGACAGAAACATCGAAATCCGCACTCGTCGAACTCGGCATCGCGCTGCAGGCTTACCGGAACGATATGGTACTTTCAGGAGGATGGGCACCGTTCTTTATAACAGAAAATTATTTTGAGCATTGCGGAAGTGTTGATATCGATCTCGTCCTGAAGACCACAATCATGCCCCGGTACGAAAGTATCAGAAAAATTGTTACGGGTCTTGGCTACACTGAGGAAAACTGAGGAAAACCATTTCAGGTTCGTAAGAAATATGGTATCCCCGGTTGATGGAAAAAATTATTCTATTCATATCGATTTTCTTTGCGACAAATGTGAACTAGGATACCTCATAAGATCCCAGCCCGATCTTGAGGCGTTCATGTTCGAGGGTGCAGATATCGCCTTTGATTATAATTTTGAGAAAGAGATTGAAGCAACATTACCCGGGAATGGAGTCGATTCAACGGTTTTTAGGGTTCTCGATCTGCCCGGATCATTAATCCTGAAAGGTCAGGCATTGCAAAACAGAAGAAACCTGAAGGATGCATATGATATTTTTGCGCTAACTCACTATGGCGGGGGACCGGGACGGGCAGCTCAGTATTTCAACCGGACTTTCGCAGAAGCTGGGATTTCCGGAGAAAAACTGGATCTTGCAAGAAATTCACTAGCCGTGATACAGAAAAAATTTCGGGACGGTGCGTCAAGCGGATCTTTTGGTGTCGAAACATTTTCTGAAAACCAGTTCAGGAGAGCTATTGTAGCCGCCCAGATACACAAATTCCTTGAAAATGTGGAGTCTGTTTAATACAGATCCCCCACTCTGACTCGAAATTCACGCCGGTGTCCGTCGGAGAAAATCGCCGGAATAAGGGGCAATACAAGCCTTCTTTCCGCAAGTGAGGGTCCGTCAGGATTGACGGATCCCGAACTTCTAGGAAAAACGGGGGTTTTTCCGTGTCCGGCATAGTACACCCCGTTCCGGCAACCGATCGTGCCCGCATTTGGGCCTGTTTGGTCTTTTTATTTTACGTCGGTAGACTGGTGATTTTATGCGAATTAGTCCTATAATCCAGGCCCGGACCATGTTGTTGGGCAGTCCCCGGATCCATCCCACCGTCGGAGAGTGCAGTCCGGAAAAGTACTGCTGTCTCTTAGGCTTTTTGCAGCTGCCCGGCCCGGGTTGTCAGACACTAGTCCGCCCCATGATCCTCGGATCCGGGCAGGGCCAAAACAGGAGTTTTATTGTAATCCAATACTCCAGTCCGGCTTTTTCAGGGATCCTCCCTCCAAACAGGTTTAAACAGGCCGGTTTTAAACCGCGCAAACACCATATCCAAGGTAAAAGGAGCGATTATAACGATAATCCGGGAAACTATGCCCGAAAACCCCTGAAACAGGCCGGTCATGTTTGGATCCGGATCTGGTGTTTTTGGCAATCCGGGCTCAAAATATGCCCGGATTGGTTTTAGCACTCTCAGGCTCCTGTGAGATTACCTGACCAGATCCATTCATGGGGGAATCGGGCACCGTACCCTCTACCAATATACCGTGTTATCAGGAATATGACCATACCCTTATTTCCCGCCATCGCCTAACACCATACATAAAAAAGGAGGACCGGATGCCGGGACAGGTCGCCGCACAGCGGAGGAAAAGTGTCGTCATGCGAAGGCTCGAAGCAGCAGCCCCGGCTATCCGTTCCCAGTTCGGCGTGAAAAAGATCGGCATCTTCGGCTCATTCGCACGGGGCGAGCAGACACGCAAAAGCGACGTGGACGTACTGATCGATTTTGCAGACGGGTATGCGACGCTCAAAAACTTCGTCGGGCTTGCCGATCGCCTCGAAGTGCTTTTCAAACGGAAAGTCGATCTCATCACGGTCGAAGGGATCGACAAGTACATCCGGCAAAGAGTCGAAGCCGAGGTGATATGGGTTGAAGGATGAATGGGTTTACCTCAGGCACATCCTCGATGAGATTGCGTTCTTAAAAAAGATATCCGACGGGCGGACTCTTGACGATCTGGTCAACGATGATTATTTTGCGCATGCTGTCAGGAGCGCGATCGAAGTAATTGGCGAAGCAACAAAAAATGTACCTGACCGGGTCAAGAAGGAACATCCGGATATTCCTTGGCGGGAGATGGCAGCACTCCGCGATCGGATCATCCACGGGTATTTCAGGATCGATTACTCGGTTGTATGGAATGTCATCACGCAGGACCTTCCTGAGATCGAGCCGAAAATTTCTGCACTTCTTAAAAAGCTGGATGCCAGAACAAGATAATCCTGTAGCAGTACGGCGCCTGCAACAGTTTCAATTCAGGATCAGCCGATGCCCGGTGCAAAATACTACAGGCCGGTCTCCTCTTACCATTACCCCTGAAACACACCCTCCAGACAATACACCGTCAGTTTCTCCACCGAACCCGCATCGATAAATCGCGGCTTTAAGTCGGAAGCCGGGCACATCGTGCGGCCCGGTTCCTTCTTGTCCACGGTCAGC
>CAZNIL010000125.1:0-3558 GCA_964573085.1 uncultured Methanoregula sp. | reverse complement strand
ATGGTTGCGGTCTCCTGCTACTTCCTCATTGCACAAAATAATCCCAGTACTGCAAGGGCGGCAATCAATCCTGAAAAACCGGGGGTTTTCGTACTTCTGGTATCTGTGGCGACGGCCTGATGAGCAGCACGCTCATCCTCAACAGATGAAATTATGCGGCTGACCTCTTCTGCCGCATCCGCGATCCGGGGGCCGGGCCGGCTGATAATGTCGGCGTTGATAGCATAGACATGATGGTTTTTGACCGCAGAGAGAGACGCGTATTGCGGGTTGGACATGAACTCTTCGAGGATTACATCTTGTGCAGATACATCCATCCCACCCCCGCCGCTCACGATGATGATATCGGGATTGGCGAGCAGGAACTCTTCGAGGGATACCGTGCTCCAGCCGTTCCTGCCGGCAAAGACGTTGGTTCCGCCCGTACGGGAGATGATATCGTTCTGCATTGTCGTGTTGCCGCTCACGTACAGGGGCTTGGAATAGACTACATGAGCAACGGTCGGGCTATTGATACTCAAAACGGCGGAAGCTTTTGCAATGCGCCGGGTGATATTTGCCGCAAGGTCTTCCGCCTGAGTATCAGTTCCGGTGATCTTGCCGACCATGTGGATATCGCGGATAACATCTTCGACGTTCTTCGGTGCCACAACAATAACCGGCAGGCCAATCTCTTTAAGCCGGCTTACAGTCTCATCAGATGTTTTGTCCGATGCGATGACGAGGTCCGGTTTTGCCATAGCAACCTTCTCGATGCTAATCGCAGAATAACCCCCAACCCGGGTTTTGTTTTTCACTTCGGGGGGATAGCCGCAGAAATCCGTGACCCCGACAATCTTGTCAAGCAGGCCGAGGGCTGCAAGGATCTCGGTGTTGGAAGGCGAGAGCGACACGATACGTTCCGGTATTGTGTTGAGTGTGACGGTCATACCGGCATCGTCCGTGACGGTACTGGCGGATACGGGCATTGGGCAGAGGACAAGCATTACGCTCATGGCCAGCAGGGTCATACGGAGCGTGGTTTTGGTTTTGGGCTTTGTTTCCATGGTTTTATTCACCGTTAAGGTTGGGCGACAGGAGCCTGAGTATCCCGTCATACGTTGAAGTGCATGCTGCGCCAGCAGCGTACAGATCCTGGTACGCTGTGGTTGCGGTGCCTTTGGTAAAATCATACGAGGCAAACTCCCTGCCTTCCGGCAGGTGGATGATAATCCGGGCCGGGTCCACATCGCGAAGTGCCAGAAGGACCGGCAGGTTGCCGGCCCCCACCGGGTGAGCGGAGAGGATGACACGGTTAGCCTGTGCCAGCATCGCCTTTTGCTCCTCCAGCGCATGGGCCGGGATCTGGGAGAATGGCAGGACCGGAATACAGGGAATTCCCAGCGCTTGTGCTGTGAGGTAATCGGTATCCGTCGTCGCAAGGATGCCGGTCGAGAGGGATGGCCCCCTGCCGGTAAGGAAGTGCAGGAGTCCGGCCCCGCTCCCGCCTCCGGAGATCACCAGTACGTTCAAGGATTTGAGATGCGATCCATTCCCGTTTGTCGTTTTAACCGGCATCAAAAATGTCCGGCCTGTGGCCGGGTGGCAGGATGTAACTACATCAGCACCGTACACGTTTCGGATTTTTTCCGGTGTAAGAACTTGTTCGGGTGTGCCGTCGGCGACCATCTGCCCGTTCTTGATCATGACGAGCCGGTCGCAGTAGAGCGCGGCGAGGTTGAGGTCGTGGAAGACACCGATGATAGTAGCGCCCGAAGCCGCGAGATTGCGCAAGAGCATGAGGATGTCAGACTGGTGGGCGAGGTCGAGATGCGAGGTTGGCTCGTCCAGCAGCAGGGCATTCGTGTCCTGTGCAAGTGCCCGGGCAATGAGCACCCGCTGCCACTCGCCGCCGCTCAGGGTCCGGATGGACCGGTCGGCAAGGTGGGCAATTCCCGTTTCGACAAGGGCCCGGTGACACCGGTCGTAATCGGCCGACACGAGAGCGGCAAACCGGCTCGTCCGGGCATACCGGGCCATCAGGACGACCTGCATCACGGTATAGGCAAACGGACGGGCCTCGTCTTGCGGGACAAACCCGAGCGCCATGCCGAGTTCTACCGGAGTATAGTCGCGAACGTCTTTGCCGTCCAGTTCGAGGATTCCGCTTGACGGGATAGCGCGGCTGAAGGCCCGTAAAAGCGTGGTCTTGCCCGAGCCGTTCGGCCCGATGATGCCGGTAAACGTGCCCGGACCAAAAGAGCAGCTGATGGATCTGACAATATCCTTTGTGTCGTATCCTGCGTGGAGGTTTTCTGCATTGATGCGTTTTCTCTCGCTCATGTCACGTTCCCCCGCTGGTAGATGAGCCAGATAAAGAACGGCGCACCGATAAAGGCCGTGATAATGCCGACCGGAAGATCGGAGAAGAATGTGCGGGTGAGCGTATCCGAGATGACAAGAAGGATCCCTCCGGCAAATATACAGGCAGGAATGACCACGCGGTTGTCCGGGCCAAGGAGCATCCGGACAATGTGCGGGGTGACGAGACCAACAAAGCCGATGGAACCGGCGATTGAGACGGCACCGGCAACAAGCAGGGTGCTGCCACCCAACACCGACCACCGGGCACGTGCTGCATCGATGCCGAGATGGGCAGCGGTCTCCTCCCCAAGCGACAGGGCGTTGAGGTCCCGACCCATAAAAAAGAGGAGTGCCCCGGCAGGGACAAGGATACAGGCGGAGAGGATTGCGTCTGACGGCGATGCGTTCCAGAACCCGCCCATGAGCCAGAAGATGATTTGGTGAACGTTCTCTCCGGCAATGGCGATCAGGAACGAGACAATGGCCGAGAAGAAGAATGAGACGGCAATGCCGGTCAGGAGGAAGGTCTCAACCGAGATGACCCCCCGCCGGCTGGCAATCAACCAGACGATAAGGATTGCAATGACGGCTCCGGCCCATGCGAAGACAGGGACGAAAAGGCCGCCGAGGAAGACGATGGCAACCGATGCACCGAGCGCCCCGCCCGATGAAGTTCCGAGGATGTAGGGATCGGCCATCGGGTTCCTGAAGAGCGCCTGCATTGCGGCACCGGCAACGGCAAGGCTGGCCCCGACGAAGAATGCAGCAAGGACCCGGGGCAGCCGGATACTGCGGACGATATCGGCTGCACCGGGGCCGGCAGAAGGAAGGCCAAACCCTGCAGGGCCGGTGAGCGTGCAGAGTACGATCGTTATTATAGCCGCAATTATCAGACACATGATAACGGGAATGGTTTTTGTCAAGGCTGGGGATCACTCCATCAAGAGGATTGTGACCATGCACAATTGCCACGGTAAGAATCCGTCCATGATATGCATGATAATACAAGATCAACTTTGCTTGCACTAACTAAATAAAATTTGCTTAGTTCTGTGGTACAAGGAGTGTCATCGGAAATTATTGCTTGAAATTAAAACAGATAAAAATGGGAGAACTGTAAAATGTGGCAATTCTCCCTTACTCCCTGTCCTTCTCCCCACCCTCGCACAGATCCCCCTTCTCGCAGTTCCGGCACCCCATGTACGACGGCCTCGC
>CAZNIL010000124.1:0-3666 GCA_964573085.1 uncultured Methanoregula sp. | reverse complement strand
CGATACTGCATAAATTTTTGCGAAGGTAATTTAAATCCGGGGTCTTTTTTTTAAATAAATACACAAAAGGGCGTTTATACTTAATCAGTGTCAGAAGATAATTGTTATAATACATCCAATCCCTTTATTTGTACGAATTATTGAGAGGGCCGAGGAATCTGATGAAAAGAAATATCAAAATCGAAGCACTGAACCAGATCCCGCTGGAAAAGCAGCAGATTGAGGTTGTTGAACGGAAATGTCTCGGACACCCCGACAGCATCGCAGATGGGATCGCAGAATCAATCAGCAGGGCGCTCTGCAGGGAATACCTCAAGGAGTTTGGGGCAGTCCTTCACCACAATACCGACCAGGGTGAAGTGGTCGCTGGAGAATCCAGCCCGAAGTTCGGAGGGGGCAAAGTGCTTCGCCCGATCTTCCTCTTGATTGATGGCCGGGCAACCAAGATGTTCAACAACGAGGCAATCGCAGCAGATGCGATTGCGGTAGAAGCAGCGCGGGATTATTTCCGCACGAATTTCAAGATGTTAAACCTCGACCGTGATGTCATTATGGACTGCCGGCTCGGGACGGGTTCGACCGATCTCCGTGACGTGTTCAAGCCCCATACCAGTAAAATCCCGCGGGCAAACGACACCTCGTTCGGCGTCGGCCACGCCCCGTTCTCCGATGTCGAGAACATCGTCATGGCGGTCAGTGACCACATTGATGAGAAACTGCGCCCGAAACACCCGGCGATCGGGCAGGACATCAAGATCATGGGCCTGCGTGACGGGAACACGATTGTGCTGACAATCGCCTGTGCGGTTGTCGACAAGTACTGTACTGATATCGAACAGTATTCCGAGTACATGGCCCTCTTAAAAGAGCAGATTGCCAAAATCGCCCAGAGGCAGACCAAACGTAAAGTCGTTGTCCATATGAATACCGGTGACGATATCAAAAATGGGAGTGTTTACCTGACCGTTACCGGAACTTCAGCCGAGATGGGCGACGACGGTTCCGTGGGACGCGGCAACCGGTGCAACGGGCTGATCACCCCCAACCGCCCGATGAGCATGGAGGCGACGAGTGGGAAGAACCCGATCAACCATATCGGCAAGATCTACAACCTCCTCTCGACCCAGATGGCAAACGACTGCGTTCGTGATGTTGAGGGTATCGACGAGATGTATATCCGCCTCCTCTCCCAGATAGGCCAGCCCATTGATCGCCCGCTGGTGGCAAGCGCCCAGGTACTGCCAAAGCCTGGGGTCAAAATGCAGGCAATCAAAGGCGAAGTCGAGGGCATTATCGATTGCTGGCTAGAGAATGTGACCGATATTACAGAGAAGGTAATCCGCGGTGAGCTCAAGACCTTCTGATAAAAAAAAGGAAAAGGCCGGCATAAAAAAAACGGCCACACCGGACCCTTCCTCTTTTTCCCCTATCGTCCGGCTTGCGATACCGAACAAAGGGAGGATTGCAGCACCGATCATGGAGCTGGTGGAAAAAAGCGGGCTTCACCTTCCTGAAGCCGGGAGTGAGCGCCGCCTGATAACAAAGACACTCGATCCCCATGTTGAGATCCTGTTTGCCCGCCCCGCAGATATTCCTGAATATGTCGCAACCGGAGCAGCGGACCTCGGGATTACCGGCCGTGATATGGTGCTGGAACGGGGATCTGATGTCAAAGATCTTCTCGACCTCCAGATCGGGAGAGCAAAACTCGTCCTTGCAGCCCGTGAGGATTCCAGCATCAGCTCGGCAAGTGACTTGGAAGGTGCAAAGGTTGCCACAGAGTTTCCCGTCATAACCAGGGATTTTTTCAGGCAACTTGGGGTTTCTGTCAATATCGTCCTTGTTGGAGGAGCCTGCGAGGCGACACCCCATCTTGGCATCGCCGATGCGATTGTCGATCTCTCCAGTTCCGGGACTACGTTAAAGACCAACCGGCTGCGGGTCATCGCCGATGTCCTGAAGACCAGCACCCACCTCATTGCGAACAAAAAATCCCTCCAGACAAAAAAGGAGAAAATCGACGAGATACAGCTTGCCCTCGAGAGTGTTGTGCGGGCACGCGGGCAGTGCTACCTGATGATGAACGTGAAACGGTCCTCGCTTGATACCATCAGGAACGTGCTGCCTGGTCTTTCCGGCCCGACGGTCATGGACGTTGCATCGGCTGAAGACCTCGTTGCCGTGCACGCGGTTGTAAACGAGGAGCGAGTCTATGCGCTCATCAATGCGCTCAGGCGTGCCGGTGCAAAGGATATCCTTGTCATGTCGATCCAACGGATGATCCGCTGAACATTATGAAAATATTCCCTGCGGTAGATATTCTTGACGGGCAGTGTGTCCAGCTGGTGCAGGGCAGACGCGAAACTGCAACCGTATACGGTGACCCGGCCCGGTGCGCCAGCCGCTGGATCGATGAAGGGGCGGACGCACTCCACGTGGTCAACCTTGACGGGGCGTTTGGGAACGCAACAAAAAATGTGGGATTGATCCGCGATCTTATCAAAAAGACTGGTGTCGAGATTGAGCTGGGGGGAGGGATACGGTCAGTCAAAGACGGGGCAATCTGGCTCTCGACCGGCGTTTCCCGGATCATCATCTCCACCCTTGCCACCCGGGAGCCGGAGAGCATCCGGCTGCTCGCGGAAGAGTTCGGGAGCGATCGTATCATGGCGGGCGTGGATGCAAAAGGGGGGCAGATCGCCGTTGAAGGATGGCAGAAGACCAAGGGCGACGTCCTTACTTGGGTGGAACGGTTCGAATCGCAGGGTGCCGGGTCCCTTCTTTACACCAATGTGGATATTGAAGGGCTCCAGCAGGGAGTCAGGTTTGGGCCGGTCAAAGAGTTGATTAGCCGGACAAAGCTCCCCGTCACCGTAGCTGGAGGAGTGTCCACCGCGCAGGACATTGTCGGGCTTAAAGAGGCCGGTGCATACGGGGCAGTGCTGGGCTCGGCGCTCTACAGTAAAAAGATCACGTTAAAAACGGCTCTGGAGGTTTGCAGATGAAAAAGATAGAACTGAACCGATCGACAAAGGAAACGGAAATTGTTGTAAAACTTACTATCGATGGTATGGGGAACGGTACGATAAAAACAGGTATCCCGTTTTTCGACCACATGCTCCATGCGATGGCAAAGCATGGCGGGTTTGACCTTGATTGCAGGGTTGTCGGGGACCTTCTCGTCGACTGCCACCACACGGTCGAGGATACCGGCATCGTGCTCGGCGACGCAATAAAGCAGGCGATTGGCGACGGAAAAGGGATCCGTCGCTTCGCCCATGCGATCATCCCGATGGACGAATCGATCGCGCAGGTGGCGCTGGACTGCGGAGGCCGGGGATACCTTGTATATAATGGTGAGTTTAACGGCGCATCTATCGGCGGCGTCCAGAGCGATATCTTCGAGCACTTCTTCTACACCCTCTGCATAAAAGCCGGGATCACCGCCCATATCACATTCTCAGGGAGAAACGACCACCACCAGTGCGAGGCGGTCTTCAAGGCGTTCGGGATCGCGCTGGCTCAGGCGGTTGCGCCAAGCGGGAAGAAAGGCGTGCCAAGCACAAAGGGAAAATTCTAAATCTTTGTTTTTAGAGAAAAAAGAGTTGATATTATGACTTTGCTGCAAGATCAACGTCTTCTTTCTTGATCGTCTTTCTGCCGGCA
>CAZNIL010000123.1:1476-3823 GCA_964573085.1 uncultured Methanoregula sp. | reverse complement strand
AGCGAGGATCTAAATAAAACCGTTACCTGAAAAAAAGAGGTGTGGCAGATTATTCTTAAACCGCACCATCAGATCGCTGCGGTGCCGGTAGGTGGCATCGCCATGTCGGATGCAGATGCGGTTGTGGTCCCGGCCGATGCCCGGATCGCATCGCGGACAGACTGGCGGAACTGTCTGGCAAGCTCGATGAGCTTGGCGTTCACGGTCTTTAACGCATTGCGATCATGATTTCTCAATGCCTGCTCGAGTTCGGGGCGCATTGCGGCGAACTGGTCAAGCACTGCCTGGGGGCCGCTTGCATCGATCTGGTGGGCTTCAAGCACGTCGATAATATCCTTTCCGTGCTGAACGTGGAGGTCAAAGGTCTCCAGCCGGTTCTCTGCATGGGTCTTCCAGAGGTCGTCCTGCAGGCCGGCGTCAATCTTTACTGCCCGTTCATTCATTCCCTGTAACCCGGATGCTGCCGAGGCCGGCAGCACCATCATGCCGATTAAACAGCAGGCGAGCAGTGCGCCTGCAATCAGTCGTGTTGCTTTCATTTTTTCACCTTTTTTATATCGGGTGGTGTCTCACCCGTACACCTGTCGGGCACTGCTGCTTATCAATTCGTAAAATGGGCACGGTTCAATGGCCTGAATAAAAAAGAACACGATTGAGCTGTGCAGTTCAACAATTGATCCTGTAACAGGGTGCTATTTTCTTAATTAGGTAATTTTCAGGGGCAAGCTTTGTATGATAATACCACCTTGATCCCGTATAACAATGATTCCGGATACAGGCAGGCAGATAGACAGGGTTGTTGTCTATGTCGCACTTTTCCTCATCATCATACTTGGCATCCACATGATAGCCCATATAGTCAACATCCTTGTCCTGTCAGTTATCTTAACCCTCATGCTGGTCCCGGCAATGAACTGGTTAAAGAACAAAGGGCTTTGTGATCTCGCTGCCGTCACCCTTATCACCATCGTGGCATGCCTCTGTATCCTTGCCCTGCTCCTGATGGCGTTCTGGTCATTTGGGATCCTGATGAACGACCTCCCGCAGTACCAGGAGCAGCTCGACATGCGGATCTCGGAGATCTCGGCATTTGTCAGCAGCACCGAGGGGCTGAATGCCGGGCAGGTTGCACTCCCTGCGCTTGACCTGACCAGCGTTGTCCGGATGGTCATGTCTTCCATCATCAGTATCGGTGAAGCCATCCTGTACCTTTTCTTCATCGGAGTGGCCACGTTTTTTTTACTCCTTGAAGCCCCAAAAATCCCCGCCCGGCTTGCACAGGTCATGGAGGGTGAACCGGAAAAACTGGGGCAGATCTCGCAGATGAGCCGGTACATCATTGACTTTATGATCGTACGGACGGAGACAAACCTTGTCCATGGGGTGCTATTTGGCGGCACGCTCTGGGTCATGGGGGTCCATGCAGCATCCACATGGGCCCTTTTGACATTCCTGCTCTGTTATATTCCCTATATCGGGCTGATCATCGCGGCGATACCTGCGATTCTCTTTGCCTATATCCAGTTCGGGGTATGGGGGGCTGTTGCCGTCATTGCGCTGGTCTGTGTGCTTAACCTTGTTGTGGAAAACCCGGTCTTTTCCTACCTCGCCTCGCGCAAATTCGAAGTCCCGGCCATCATCGTGCTTCTCTCAGTAATCTTCTGGGGCTGGCTGCTGGGTATTCTGGGGATGTTCTTCTCAGTGCCTATCACGCTCCTTGTGATGATCGTGTTCCAGAGCAGCGATGACTTAAAAAAGGTAAATATCCTGCTCGGGGTTAACCACCTTTTTGAGGATAAGGCCCTGCCTGACGTGCAGGCAGAACAAACCCCACCGGGGGGATAGGTCCAGACATAGCCGATCAGAGTGTGCCTGTTTTTTTAAAAAGGGACGCTCCATACCGGGACTGCGACACGGGATGATGGGCTTTATAATCCCGGTTGCGGTCATTATCCTCCTGTTTGCGTTCCTCACAACAGCGATGGCATACCTTGTGCTGACCTACTGAACGGAGCCGGTGTAAACAAAAAGAACCTGATCTGTGATAATAAGAAAGAGGGATTTAAAAAGAATTTATGCTGTAATAACTGCCTGCGCTTTCTTTGCCATAAAGGATGTGATGATCCCTGATATACCGGCAACAATGCAGAACCCGCCGGCAATGAACGGGAGCAGGGCTACGGTTATGAACGGGTAGAAGAGCAGCAGGAGCCCGAATATCATGCTGATGATGCCGAGGACCCCGTTGCCCGCGTCCTTGTTCCTGAATGCCGTAAACAGGTGGGCGCACCCGATGAAACAAGCAAAGAACCCGACAAAGATCACAAAGAACGAGAGGATAAAGACC
>CAZNIL010000123.1:0-1376 GCA_964573085.1 uncultured Methanoregula sp. | reverse complement strand
CCGGGCACGTAAACCTCCTCCCTGCGTTTGGCAAGCGCAATGACCGGGATCTCCGCACGAAGAGAGAGGAGAACATCCTGCGCCGCAGAGAGTTGTCCTTTTCCCCCGTCGATCACGATGAGATCGGGCATCACGGTACCTTCACCGGCAAGTCGCGTATAACGCCGCTTTACGACTTCTGCAATCGAGGCAAAATCATCAATACCGTCAACGGTTCTGATCCTGAACCTCCGGTAATTCTTCTTATCCGGGGAACCGTCCCTGAACTGCACCATCGAACCAACCATGGATGTGCCGGAGAGATGCGAGATATCAAAGCACTCGATCACATGCGGGGTACCGGGCAGGTCAAGTGCAGCCCGAAGGTCTCCCGTTTTCAGGGCTCCCCGCCGGAAACTGAGCTCGATGTTGGTGTATACCAGATCGAGGAGCTTCTTCTTCTCGCCGATCTTTGGCACGGTCACCTGAACCTGCGATCCTTTTCTTTGCGACAGGTATTCGACCAGTGCATCACCGGTTTCACCCGGAAGGACCAGTTCTGCCGGGGGTATCCGGTCGGCATAGTACTGCACCAGGAATTCTTCGAAAAAATCCTCGCCTGCATCAAACGAGTACTCCTGTTTTCCGGTAAGCAGCCCCTTTTCTATAGAAAATACTATCAAAAAGACCGTATCATCCGCAAGAGTATACGCAATGACGTCCTGGTCGGTCTCTTTTGGGTGTTCCACATGCTGCCGTTCTGCAAGGTGCTCGATGGCACGGATCTGGTTGCGCAGGGTAAGCGCTTTCTCGAAATCCTGTCCATCGGACCGTTCCGCCATCTCCGCCCGCAGAGATTTGAGCAGCTCGCCCCCTTTTCCCTTCAGGAGTATTGTTGCCCGATCGACTTGTTTGTGGTAATCCTCCTCGCTGATCATCCCAATGCAGGGGGCACTGCACGACTGCATGTGGTACCGGAGGCACGCCCTCCCGGGGAGTTTCCTGCAGGATCGCAGGCAGAAGACCTTTTTTATGACCCTGAGCACCTGATCGCGCTCAGCCGCAGAGATAAAAGGCCCAAAATAATGTGCGTCGCCTTTGCTCGTGCGCCGTGCTATTCCGATGCGGGGGAAAGGATCGCCCGAGATCTCGATATATGCAAACCGTTTTGCATCTTTTAAATCGATATTATATCGCGGCAGGTGTTTCTTGATCAGGTTATTCTCGAGAAGGAATGCCTCAACTTCGCTCGTTGTCACAACAAAATCGACCGATGCGATACGGGCGATCAGGTTCCGTGTTTTAGGATCGTGATCGGTCTTCTGGAAGTAGCTGGTGACACGTTTTTTGAGATCCTTTGCCTTTCCCACATACAGTATCGTCCCCTGCTCATCTGA
>CAZNIL010000122.1:0-3827 GCA_964573085.1 uncultured Methanoregula sp. | reverse complement strand
ACAACAACACTCTTAACCAACCCTGCCAAGAATTGTAGTAGGGGTGTATTGACCGTGGCAAACACGCTTATTACGGAAGCAAAAGGGTACGAATTATTAAAAAAAAGCGGGATACCTGTACCCCGCTATGAGATTGCCCGTTCATCATCAGAAGCTGCAGGAGCGGCCGACCGTATCGGGTATCCTGTTGTAATGAAAGTCATTTCGCCGCAGATCGTTCACAAGAGCGATGCCGGGGGCGTCGTCACCAATATCGGGAATGCGGCTTTGGCCCGCGAAGCGTACGATTCAATTTTAAAAAATGCTGCTGTTGCATCACCAGCTGCGGTGATTGACGGCGTGATGGTAGAACAGCAGGTGTCGAGCGGGTTGGAACTGATTATTGGAGGAAAGACCGACCCGACGTTCGGGAAGGTGCTCACGGTCGGGTTTGGCGGGACACTGGTGGAGCTGCTCAGGGACGTTGCCACCCGTGTGCTCCCCATCGATGAAAATGAGATCGTTTCCCTGATCCATGAACTGCATGGGTATCCCCTCATTGCAGGATACCGCAACGAGCCGGCCCGGGACGAGCAGGCATTGATTACCATCATCGAAGCCGTTGCGAGTCTTTTTTTGTCACATCCTGATATTGTGGAGTTCGACATCAACCCCCTGATCCTGTACGAGAACGGCGGCTGTGCGGTGGATGCACGCTTCTTTGTAACGGAACACCTGCAACCGGAATTACCCCCTGCACAAAAAAATCCAATATCCGGGTTACTGGCGGTAAAATCCATCGCGGTGGTCGGGGCGTCCCAGGAACCGAGTAAAGTCGGGTACGCGATCCTGCGGAACCTGCTCACCTTCCCCGGTTCGCTCTACCCCGTCAACCCGAAACACCCGATGATCCTGGGCAGAAAATCCTACCCGGCACTTGGATCCATTCCCGGCCCGGTTGATATCGCCGTGGTGTCAGTCCCTGCCCGTATTGTCCCGCAGATCGTCAAGGAAGCCGGCGAGAAGGGAATTCCGCTGGTCATTATCATCTCGTCTGGTTTTAAGGAGAGTGGTGAGAACGGAAGACTCCTCGAACAGCAGGTTGTGGCGATTGCCAGACAGTACGGCATCCGGATCATGGGGCCGAACTGCCTGGGACTGATGCTTCCGTTACAGAGAATCAATACCACCTTTGACCCGGTATCGCCACGACCGGGAAAGATCGCGTTTATTTCCCAGAGCGGGGCGATCATCACCACCATCGTTGACTGGAGCCTCCCCGAAGAGATCGGGTTCTCCGCGGTGATCAGCGTCGGCAACCAGGCAGACCTCACGTTTGAGGATTTCATCCAGTACGCCGGTTCCGATCCCAATACGAAAGCGATCATCCTGTATATCGAGCAGATCCATGACGGCAGACGGTTCATGGATATCGTCAGCGCAATAACCCCGAAAAAACCCATAGTGGCAATAAAATCCGGTGCATCGAAGATCGGGCAGAAGGCGGCATCTTCCCACACCGGGTCCCTTGCCGGGAGTAACGAAGTATACCTTGCCGCATTCCGGAAAGCGGGTGTGATCCCGGTGCAGTCAATACGGGAAGCATTCCAGGCAGCAGAACTGCTTTCATCGGAGGGCTACCCGAAAGGGGTGCGGGCGGTAGTGATCACAAACGCCGGGGGGTTCGCGGTACTCTCCTCAGATTATGCCGAGCGGTTCGGCATCGAGTTAATTGAATTCTCTCAGGACATTATTGCCGATCTTAATGCCGTACTCCCCGCTGACTGGAGTCGTGAAAATCCCATCGACATGGTAGGAGACTCGAGTGCGGAACGGTACGCCCGCACCTTTGATGTGATGATGAAAAACCAGGACTTGTGGGATGTGGCATTTGTGATCGCGGTCCCCTCTGCAATCTCCGACCCGCTCCGTGTTGCAAATGAACTCGTGCGCTTCTCAAAACATACCCACAAAATGATCGTCGGTTGCCTGATCGGCGGGGACTCGATGAAGACCCCGCTGCGGATCCTGCGGGACGCAAATATCCCCAATTTCCCTGACCTTGAGGATGCATTCAGGGCGGTGGGAAACATCTGTAAAAACACGGGCATGTGCTGCCGGTTGAAGTAATACCCCGTCCATGGTGATGCGATCAAAGGCTGATCTTTTTTAATATCTGGCCATTCTTGAAGATCGTGATCCCGCCGCCGCTCTGCGAGACGACAATCCCGACTGATTTGGTAACACTGGTCATTGCAGCAACCGAGTTGTGACGGGTACCCATCCCTTTCGGAAGCGTTACACCGCTGGTATCAACGGTAATATACCTGCCGGATGCAGTGATGCACCCGTCACCGGTCACGACAAAAGCCCCGTCCAGCTGGGCAAACTCTTTTATGTTTTCTTTGAGGTCCGGGTTGGTTACAACCCGCATTTCAGGGGGGTGGCCTTCAAAAGAATTCAGCATGATCTGGCGGGACTTGCTCATGACGTTATCGGAATCCCCGACAAGAAATGTCGTACCAACTGCCTTGCCTTCCCTTCCCTCAATAGAGATCTCGGTGCAGATATGGAACACTGCATCAAAAACATCCTCCCGGATATCGGTGTCAGATACCACCTGGTCCTTCCAGGTATCCGTGCTGATCCTGACTTCCCCGCTCCCGCGCCGGCGATCGGTGATATCGTTTCCGATGCAGAGCACCTCTACGATATGCCCTTCCTCGTCCCGGATCGCCTTGTTGATCCATGCGATCCAGACGCGGTCGCCATTCCTCTTGATGTTCTCCATGACATTGATCGCATACCCTTCTGCATTGAACCCGAGATCGTTTGCCATCATCGAGAGATCGTGACCCGAACGTGTTTTTAATGGAATGATCGTCCCGACCACATTCTTACCAATCACTTCTTCTGCTGCGTAATCGAAGAACGCAAGCGCGTAGGTGTTTAAAAACGCGATATCCCCCCGCGTGTCTATCCGTATGATGATGCTCTGGGTGTTCTGCATCATCTCCCGGTACTTTGCCTCACTCTTCTTGAGGGCATCGGCAATCTTTTTGCGTTCGGAAATGTCTGTTGCAACAAAGGTACCTCCTTTTGAAACATCACGGGGATCGATAGGCTGCACCCGCACCTGGCAGGGGACCGGAGTCTTATCCCTGCCAAGGAGGTCGCAGTCTGCAAAAAGAGCGCCACCCCGGGAATTTCTTGGTACCTGGAGATCGCGGAGAACCTGCTCGTACTCCTCGTGGTTCCTGAATATCATCCCGATATCCTTTCCGACGAGCTGGTTCTCGTCAAACCCCAGCATTTCCGCAAAGGGACGGTTCACCCATTCGAGGATATGATTGCGCATCTGGAAGATACCCAGGTGGGTTGCGGAGAGGATAGCGCTCAGCTGTTCATTCTGTGCCTTGATCTCGCGGTCAGCCTTCTTTCGCAGCATTGTCTGTTTCACAAGCATCACGAGATCCATCAGCTGCGAGCGGGCATCTCCGGTTCTCGGGAAAGGCAGTTCGGTGCCGGCGATTACTTCGGCAATCACAACTTTATCTTTTCCTCTGCGGGCAAGAATGATGAACGGTGTCGCATTTCCCTGCGATTTTAAGTATTTTAAAAAGTCGATCCCGTTCATGTCAGAAACAAACTCGATGCCGTTGACCTCCGGCACCTGTTCGTAGCAGACAATAACATCGAAGGTCCGGGCTTTCAGCTTTTCAAGCGCCTGTTTTGTGGAGTGGACGATATCAAGACGTATCTCCCCGGATTTTTCAAGGACCGAACGGGCGTGCGCCATCAACTCGGAGTTATCATCCACAAAAAGAACAGTGATCATGAGGACTCTC
>CAZNIL010000121.1:0-3841 GCA_964573085.1 uncultured Methanoregula sp. | reverse complement strand
TTGCAATCGTGGTCATATTTATGACAATCATTAAATATCGTATCCCATCATAATCGTATATGAAGAGCTATGAGTAGGGAGAAGATTCGCGTCCCACAGAAGGTATATGATGAGCTGGTCGCCCTCCAGCGTGAAATCCATTTCACCCTCGATCACAATGACACCATCAAGAGGGCTGAAGATCGGGGTTATCTTGCAGCAGCCGACTGGATCCGCCGTAATGAAAATGCATATAAAATCGGTTTCTCGTGGGGTTTTGAGCCTGTGCCTGACGAACCACGCGCCACGCTCCGCGATATTCCCTCCCATGAGGAACCCGCACCCCAGAGGACATTTAGATCCCGGGGTTCCGATACGCTCACGAAGGGAAAACGAGAGCCCGAAGGTATCGTTGATAAGATCCGCAACTGGCTGGGTAGATACTTCTAATCTTTTATCCATTTTTTGCTTTTTTTAGGCTGTGTCTGCACCGAGCCCGACATTTTTCCGGAATAATAGATGGGGGGGATAGGGCTGTTTTCCTTCATACCACACAAAAATTGATACCAGTACCTGCCCAACAGTTGTGCAATGGGTTGCTGCAGGGACTGTATTAGTTATATTCAAAAAACTCATGACACCGGGGAGTGCCGGATCAACGGAGCGGTTCAGGCTGACCGTGAAAGCGATCGCTGCCCGTCCCGGACATTTGTCCCGAAGAATACAAAATAAGCGTCAGCGGGAAACGATACAATGCCACGCGAACTCTCGGAACCCGACATCGAAATTTTGAAAAAACTTGCCCCGGAATGCGGGGACCTCACCTGCTCGGGATCCGGTCACCGGTTCCATTCGATCCTGCCCCCGGTCTCTAACCATTTTGCCGTTGACGGGCACGATTTTGCTGACCGGATACACAGGCTCTCCGATGACGAACTGCGTTACCTTACCGACCTGATCAAAAGGGGTGAGGAAAGTCTCGGGTGCCTGCCGGAAGAGGATCTGGACTCCCTGCTTGCGCTGATCACGGAGCGGTTCTCAAACGAGGAGACGACAAAGGTGATCGAATCGTTTGCATCGTTTGGAGCCTGTGAACGATCCTAGGATTTTTTTAGCATGACTGACCTATCAACGTTAAAGAATCTCACCGATCACCGTGCAACTGTACGCGCTGCTGCCGCAAAAGCGCTGGGATCTTCCTTGTCATCCAAAGCAATACCGGCACTCATTACAGTACTTGAGGATGAGCACCCCCATGTCCGGATCGAAGCGGCACATTCTCTTGGAAAGATTGGAGAGGAGTGTGCCGGGCCTGCACTTGTCCCGCTTCTTGACGACCGTGATACGGGCGTCCGGCTTGCCGCCATGGTTGCCCTTGGAAAAATCAAAGACCGGTCAGCCGTAGAGCCCCTTATTGCCTGCCTCCATGACCGTGACATGCAGGTCAGGATCGGGGCGATCGAGACGCTGGCAGTGATCGGGGATGCCCGGGCAACCGGTCCAATCCGAACGCTGTTACAGGACCGGTTCTCCGATGTCCGAGAATCCGCACAGCGTGCAATCGAGAAATTGCGAGGGAAGTGAGGTGCCTCCATTTCTCCCGTGATCACTGCCCGGAACCTGACAAAATCCTATGGCAATGTGACAGCAGTACATGGGGTCAGCTTCTCTGTTGAGAGAGGGGAGATCTTCGGATTTCTTGGCCCCAACGGGGCTGGTAAGACCACGACCATGAAGATGATCCAGTGTGTCTCGCCCCGTTCTGGGGGCACACTCAGCGTCTTTGATCTGGATCCCGATGAATACCCGGCGGAGATCAAACGCCGTATCGGGGTCGTGCCGCAGGAGACAAACCTCGACCCCGACTTCACCTGCGAAGGTAACCTGCTCACATATGCCCGGTATTTCGATATTCCCGCAGATAGTGCACAAAAGCGGGTTGACGAACTCCTTGCATTTGTCCAGCTCGAGGAGAAGCGCAATGTTGCGATCGAAAAATTATCTGGCGGTATGAAACGGCGGCTGATCCTTGCCCGTGCGCTGATAAACGATCCGGAGCTCCTGATTCTGGATGAGCCCACGATCGGGCTCGATCCGCAGGCACGGCACCTTGTCTGGGAGCGGTTAAAGATGCTGCAGGCGCAGGGGAGCACGATCGTCCTCACGACCCATTACCTTGATGAAGCCGCCCGGCTCTGTGACCGGCTCGTGATCATGGACTACGGGAAGATCCTTATTGAAGGAGTGCCCGCTGACATGGTGCGCCACCATGCCGGTGAAGAGATCGTTGAAGTGGAGAGAAGCGATGATGTGCTTGCATACCTTAAGGACATGGGAATCCAGTTCGAGATCGCGGCGGACACGGTACTGGTCTCCACATCCGATGCACCTGCACTCGCCAGTACCCTGCTTGAACGGTGCCGCCCGAAAAAGATGCTCACCCGCCCCGCTACGCTTGAGGATGTGTTTTTAAAACTGACCGGACGGGGGTTGCGGGATTGACCGTAACAGGATTTTTTTCTGTTCCCCGGATCACATCACGGGCATGGCATGTCTGGCGCAGGAACCTTGACGTGTTCGTAAAGACCTGGCAGGTGAACTTCTTCCCGCCATTTGTAGAAGCATTTTTGTACCTGATTGCGATCGGTGTCGGGATCGGCACGTACGTCAAAGAGATCGATGGCATCCCGTATGTCAATTACATTGCTCCGGCAATCCTTGCAATTGCGGTGATGAACTCCGCGTTTTTCGAGTGCACCTACGGGTCGTACGTCCGCATGTATTACCAGAAAGCCTTCGATGCGATGATCGCAACACCGCTCTCGATCGAGGACGTGATTGCCGGTGAACTGCTCTGGGGCGCCACAAAGAGCGTCATGTATGTGGTGATCATGCTGTGCGTGCTCTCCCTGTTCGGTGTCATGGCATTTCCCACTTCCCTGCTCATCATTCCGGTTGCATTCCTCGGTGGCCTTTTGTTTGCCGCGCTGGCGATGTGCTTCACCTCCATCACGCCGAGTATCGATGCACTCAACTACCCGTCGTTTTTGTTCATCACGCCGATGTCGCTCTTTGCGGGCACCTTCTTCCCGCTCGCACTGCTCCCTCCGGCGTTCGGGTACGTTGCGCTCACGATCTTCCCGCTCACCCACCTCGTAGCGGTCTTCCGGATGTTCTCACTTTCTGCCATATCATGGACGATCGGGCTCCATTTCATCTGGATGGGCGCGGTGACGATCATACTCGTTATTGCCGCGATCAACCTGATGAAGCGCAGGCTTATTGTATAAATACCGGCTTTATCCGTGAAGGTTCAAAAAATTTCACCGTCATCCTGAGAACATACAGGGTCTCGGCTTCAACAACCTGTTCTTTGATAACCGTGACCAAGTATCCCTCTTTTTGGAACAATTCCGACACTTCAGAAAGTCCGGTGAGTGAGGATATGAGTACCAGGATCCGTCCTCCCGGTGCAAGCACCCGGCTCACCTCACCGGCAAACCGCTCGATCACAACCCTCCCGCTCTCCCCTCCATCCAGTGCGTACTCAAGCCAGTCATCAATCCGCTCATCCGGCTGCGTGGGAAGATAGGGAGGATTGAAGACTACAAGATCAAAGAGTCCCTTAAGGCCAGCGAAAAGATCGGTTCGTATCACATCTGTCCCGTGAGCATGGGAATGAATCACGGCAAAGGGGTTGATATCTGTGGCAATAACCGATGCTGCGGTTTTTGCTAGGGTTGTTGCGATAATACCACTCCCTGTTCCGACTTCAAGTACGCGGTCATTCAGGCTGACTTCGCATTGTGCGGCAGAAAGAAGGAGATGCGTGTCTTCTGCAGGGGTGTAGATTTGAGCAGGA
>CAZNIL010000120.1:1793-3898 GCA_964573085.1 uncultured Methanoregula sp. | reverse complement strand
GCGACCTCGGCTGGTTCGGCAAAGGGCAGATGGTGCCCGAGTTCGAGCAGGCGGCATTTGCTGCCGATGCCGGCAAGGTGATCGGGCCGGTCAAGTCGCAGTTCGGGTTCCACGTCATCAAGGTGACCGGGAAGAAATGAGCGGCGGGCACCGGTTATGGACAAAAAATTCTTTCTCGGTATCGCGGTTGCCGCGGCCATCATCTTCTTTGCCGCAGCGGTAGCGACCAGCCTGCCGAAGAACACGGTACCAGCAGAGGACCGCGAAACGCTCTACCAGGTCTCGACCATCGATGCGCTGATGCAGGGCGTGTTCGATGGCGTCCAGCCAGTCGGAGAACTCAAAAAGCATGGTGACTTTGGCATCGGCACGTTCGACAGGCTCGATGGCGAGATGATCGTGCTGGACGGGAAGGTGTACCAGGCGAAGGCAGACGGTGGCGTATATGCGGTCGCAGACAGTGCAACAACGCCGCTTGCAACCGTGACCTGGTTCGATCGCGACATGGCGCTAACCATGGATCGCCCCATGAACTTCTCCACGTTCTCCTCCACGATGGGTGACCAGCTGCCGTCCCAGAACATGCTGTATGCAGTAAGAATGCACGGCACATTCACGTCCATGAAAGTCCGGGCAATACCCGCGCAGCACAAGCCCTACCCCACGCTTACCGACGCGGCAAAGAACCAGTCGGTCTACACATACCCGGATGCAACCGGGACCGTCGTCGGGTTCTATACCCCGGTCTACTTCAGGGGGCTCAACGTCGTGGGGTATCATCTCCATTTCATCAGCGATGACCGGCACACCGGTGGTCACATTCTCGATTTTACCGTGCCGGCAAACACCACGGTCGAATATGACATGACCCCGGAATTTACCATGTCGCTTCCGACAAGCGGCGCCTTTACCGGTGTCGATCTCTCGAAAGATCTCAGTTCTGCCCTTGCAAAGGTCGAACAGTAATCCCATTACTTTTCGAACAGTTTTTTTATGGAACAGCACACGATCCTAAGTAACACCATGACCATACGCGGGATCCGTCAGGATCTTCTCAGCCTTCTCCTCCAGATGGGGCGCGACGCCCACCCCAACGAGTTCGTCGCGCTTCTCATGGAGCGGGACGGTGTCATTGACGAGGTGAACCTTCTTCCCGGCACTGTTACGAGGGAAGATTCGGCGTCCCTTCTCTATGACATGATGCCGCTGTCCACCCATATCGCAGGCAGCTGCCACTCCCATCCCAACGGCGTGCTGTTGCCTTCCGGTGCCGACATCCGTTTTTTCCCCCGCACCGGCCGCTTCCATTTTATCATCGGATATCCCTATACTGATCAGAACTGGCGCTGCTTCTCCTCAGACGGCCAGCAGTACCGCATGGAGGTTGTATAAGTGAAACGGGTGGTTGCAACCGGAACGTTTGACATCCTCCACCCCGGCCATCTCTTCTATCTCGAACATTCGAAAAGACTGGGCGACGAACTGACGGTCATTGTGGCACGGGACGCAAACGTAAAGCACAAGCCAAAACCGATTATTCCCGAGGAACAGCGTCGCAGGATGGTTGCCGCACTCCGATGTGTTGATCACGCAATCCTCGGCGATACAACCGACATGTTCCGCCCAATCGGGGAGATCCGCCCGGACATTATCACGATCGGGTTCAATCAGCACTTCAATGAATCAAAACTCCAGGAACAGCTGGCTGCACGCGGGCTTTCTGCCACAATTGTCCGCATCGGGAAATATGGTGATGATGAGCTCTGCAGCTCGCGCCTTGTCGTCCAGCGAATCATTGAAAAACGGGGCGGGCAGGACGGGACCGGGGACCAGCACGTATAGAATGGTCTGTCTTTTGCACGGCACATTTCTTTTCTCCTGCACGTTTCCCTGAGTGGTTGTAAGGGTCCGACGGGTTCGTTGCCCCGCTCGATTGAACATACAAAAACGGCAGTATCTGCGGGTGCAAAGAAACCTTTATGGATTCCTGCCTGCATCCTCTCCATACAGGTGTGTGTCATGGTGCCAGCCATCAAAACCGAAATTTCCAGGCTCAAGAGCCTTGCATGGGAGAAAGGGGCGGTCGCAAAACAGATTACTGCAAC
>CAZNIL010000120.1:0-1693 GCA_964573085.1 uncultured Methanoregula sp. | reverse complement strand
ACCAGCGGGGAACCGTACAGTGCTGCGAGCGCGATCGAGAACTCTCCCCTGCCAATCGTGTTGCCCCAGATCTCGAGACCCGCGAGTGCCGATTCGTGGATGAAGATACCCGTCAGGATGCCGGAGATGAATTTGCTGGCAATCGCAAGCAGGCTGATTACCCCGATCATGAAAAAGTCAATTCCGGCCGAGAGGTTGATAGTGATGCCAAAGAAGACAAAGAAAACAACGAGGAACACGTCCTTGAACGGCCGTGCGTGCTGCTCGAACGCATCGGGGTCGGTTGTTGCAAGGGCGGCGCCAAGCGCGATCACCATCATGGTTTCAGGCACACCGAGATACATCGAGACCGATGCGGTGGTCAGTACCGCGCCGAACGTGAACAGGATAGGGAGCTCGTCGGACCGGTCAAGGAGGTTGATGAGAAATTCCTTGCCATAGTGTGCGATTGCATAGAGGATCGCAAGCACCCCAACGATCTTGAGGAGGAACAACAGCGGGTTCTGATCACCGGCAGATATGGCTGCAAGGATGATAATCAGCACGAGGTCCTCAAAAACCATCAGCCAGATCACGGTCTCCGCCTCGCGCATCATCAGCTTCCGGTTCTCGATGAGCGACGTGAGTGTCATCGCGGTGCTTGAAATATAAAATGCCGAGGCGATAACGAGAGACTCAATGATGGAAAACCCGAACATGTACGCGGCAACAAACCCGATCAGCATGTTCACGTTCAGGTCGATAAACCCGCTCGTGAGTACGGCAGAACGGTTATCGGCAATCCTCTTCAGTTTCAGCTCAAGCCCCATGAAAAAGAGGAGGAAGATCAATCCCATCTGGGAAAAGAAGTGGCTGATCTCGTTAGAGGTCACCAGCGAAAGCCCGCTCTCTCCGAGCAGTACGCCCCCGATAATATAGAACGGGATCGGAGGAATAGAGAGATACTTCGTAATAATAGCAAGTACCAGGCATACAAATAATGCCAGGACGATGCCTTCCATTAATCCACCATGACTTCTCGCTCGAACCTCTTGAGCTGGTCGGTCTCCCCGATCACGACGACTGCATCACCGGTCTCGAATACAAATGACGGGGTGGGGTTGATGATGTTTTTATCCCTGCGGCTGACCGCGATAACCGTGACCCCGGTCTTGGTGCGGATCTGGAGGTCTTCGATCGTTTTTCCTGCGACAGGTTTCGGGATAATGTACGTGTGGATAGTGATCCGCAGGTCTGCAAGGGCTGAGAATGCAATCTCGACACTTTCCGATTCCGCTTCGATGATCGCGCCGGTCAGGATGTTTCCCAGGCGTCGCGCCTCCATCGGGGTCATCTCAGCAGCACTTGGTGTATGACATCCCTGCTGGAGTGTGTACATCTGGATAGTGCCGGTCTTGGTGAAGAAAATAGCAACGATGTCACCTTTGTCGGTCTCAAATTCATACTTCGTCCCGACACCGGGGAGATTCACCGATCTGAGCGCCATAACTAAAACATTACTGAATCGGTGTGGATGATATTTGAGGGTTATGAAGGGCGCTGTCACCAGCAGACAGGAAATAAAAGAAAAGAGGCGTGCCAGAGCCCCCATACAGGGAACGGGCACATCCAGGGTTGAGAGGTCGGGAGGGACTGATAGGATAACTCCATCCGGAATATCAGGGGGTTTCCCTCCTCATAACAACATGAAAGA
>CAZNIL010000119.1:0-4000 GCA_964573085.1 uncultured Methanoregula sp. | reverse complement strand
GTATTTTCGCTCCTGTCATCCAGGGGTGGTTCGGACTTCCCAAGGAAGCCACCACGGCGCTCCTGGTCGGGTTTTTAAGAAAAGATCTTGCTGTTGGCATGCTTCTTCCCCTTGGCATGTCCCCGGTTCAGCTCGTGATCGCAACCACGCTCCTCACGATTTATTTCCCGTGTGTCGGCACATTTGCGGTGATGTTTAAGGAACTGGGGATCAGGGATATGATCAAGGCAACCGCCTTCATGGCAGGCACAGCTCTTGTGGTCGGTGGTATGATGAGATTTGTATTGCTTGGCATATGAGGTGACTTAAATGCGACATAAGACTATTGAGGAATATATCGAAACCATCTTCGTTCTCGAACAGAGGAACGGGCGTGCACAGACCGGGATGATCGCATCGCGTCTGGGAGTCAAACCCCCCTCTATTACCGAGATGCTGCAGAAACTTGAGAGAGAGGGACTAATCCATTACGAATCCTATACCGGTGCAACCCTCACCAGATCCGGAAAAAAAATGGCCCGGGAGCTGATACAGAAACACCGGATTATTGCCGACCTTTTGGAAATTTTTGGGATTGACCGTGAAATGGCCGAGGCCGAAGCTTGCCAGATCGAGCATCATGTCAGCCCCCAGACGCTGAAAACGCTGGAACAATTTGTGGAATTTGCCCAGAATGATTCGACAACAACCGAATCCATCCGCAGATTCAGATCAACACACCGGTGATTTACACAAAAAACAGCACGGTTAATGGGTGTGATTAAAAGCGTAGTCTGTTCCGGATCCCGGTACAACGCACGGCATCCCGTTGACTTCGGCAATAATGACCGGCAGACCATAGACCGCCTCGATCAGGTCGGGCGTGATAATATCCCGTGTTCCGGCAGCAAAAATTTTCCCGTTTTTTTAAGGAAGAAGAACCGGTTGGTAAACCTGCCTGAAAAGCTCATTCCGGTTCCCCGTACGTTTCGTGTGATGTAACCCGTCAAGGTCTCCTGTTTCCTGTTCACCGGTCACCGTACTCCAGCCGTAATCCTACACCGGTTTCCTGGAGCGGGGCAACCTGCGCAAGGGCGACCTTTGCCGGGAGCGCGGTGCAGTGGCAGGCATGGAGTGCGCTGAGGTTCAGGTCTTTTAAGTACGCAAGGGTCCCTTCAAGTTGCGGACCAGCCGCCCGGAGATGGAGCCCGCCGATGATGTCGAGTACTTGGCTCTCTCCGCAGATCTTCCTGGCATACTCCACCGTGTTGCATATGCCCGCATGGGCGCACCCCGTGATGACGACAAGCCCCTCACGGTTACGGTAAGCGAGGGAGGTATCATCGACCAGACGATCCTCCTGCACGCTCCCGTCCGGCATCACGATGCACCGTTGCCCGGGCAGGGTCGTTTCAAAGGAGAATTTCCGCTCGATCTCACCCAGAAAGAACAAATCCGATGAGAGACTGACCGGAGTTTTTAAAAGATTAAGTGGCATGATCCTCTGCACCTCGTCAGCTGTGAGGACTGCCCCGATATCAGGCAGGGGTGGTTTCGGGCGTGGGTGAAAACAAAAGGGATGGGCGATAAGCCTGGGCAGGTGGCAGGATGTATCTTCCAGAATGGCTTCCGTGAAGAGCCGGATCAGGTGATAGAGCCCCCCGGTGTGGTCGAGGTGTCCGTGCGAGAGGACAATGTAGTCAAGACCGAGGAGATCGATTCTCATTTTCTGCGCATTTTTCAGTACAGCATCAGAGTAGCCTGTATCGAACAGCACCCTGCGCCCTTCTGCCTCGATATATGCGGAAAATCCATGCTCTGCGGTGAAGAACCGGTCGAAGAGCGCGGTGTTGTCCACGAGAATGGTAACATTCATTCAGGTATCTCCCCTGCCATCAGGTTTCTGGCAAATCGTATAAAAAACGCCGCGCTTTCCCCGCTGCGAAGTTACTACTCCTTCCCGTTCAAGCACTCCGAGGATTTTTGCCACCTCGCCCCCGCTCAGGCCGGTGGTGCGGACAAGATCCTCCATGGTAGAGGGTCTCCGGCAGAGGGTTGAATGGATGAGGTCGTCTGCTTCCGTGTTCACCTTCGTTGCCCTGGAAACGGGAAGTTTCCTGCTGATAGTCTTGATGTCCGAGACCCCGAGTAACTGACGGACTCGTTCCAGTTCGGCATCCGGTGCCGCTTGTACCCACCCTTCCGCGGGAGGCCGGTCAACGGTGTTTAACTGGACGCGATCCGGATGGATTCGTTCAATTGCCCCTTTCAGCCCGGCCAGTTCCTCTGGCGTAGTATTAAGGCCAGGGATGACGAACACTTCGAGCCAGAGGGCACCGGAATACGTCTTTTGGAACTGCACCATCCCTGTAATGATCTCCTCTATCCTGAGCGAGGGGTGGGGGCGGTGGATTCGCTCAAAGGTCTCCTGGGATACCGAGGTCAGGGTCGGGATTACCCGGTCTGCAGAGGCCAGTTCCGCCCGAACCGCCCTGTCGATGAGGAGACTCCCGTTGGTGAGGACACTCAGGGTATATTCCGGGTACTCGTTTTTCACAAAGGTGATGACCCTCCCCACCGACAGGGAGAGTGTCGGCTCACCGGAACCGGCAAGCGTGATCGAATCGAGATGCGGACGGGAAGCGAGCACGTTGCGGAGTTCGGCGATCACGTCTTTGACGGGAAAAAATTCATGCCGCGTGATGGTATGCAGGGTGGTTGGTCCGCATTCGCAATAGACACAATTGTATGAACAGGTCTTGAAAGGGATCAGGTCAACACCGAGTGAAAGCCCGAGCCTGCGGGAGATAACCGGTCCGAAGATATGTCGCTGAATCATCGGGGTTTCTCCCCTCTAATGCCATCCGCGAATGCAAAAAACAGTGCCGGATACAGCAGTTCTCCCATAACACACCGTGATTATTCTGTCCCGTGATCGTTCTTTTCTCAACCCACGGGGTTATCCGGCCGGGTGTTACTGTCACTACCATCCGCTTTCAGGCAGGCACCCGCATTCCGACGCGGGCAGATCCCCGTTTGCCTGCGCAGGCACCCGCCAATCTCAAGGGATTTACCATGTATCAGTGCATCCGCGATCTTGCGATGCACTTCGTGGATGTCCCGCCAGATGGTCTTTCGGGATACACCGAGAACTGCCGCTGCCTGCTCCTGCTCCAGACCCTGCAGATCGATCAGTTCCAGCACCGCTATTTCTTCAGGAAGCAGCGAGACCACTTCTTCCTGCTCGTTTGGGTCGCACTGCGGCGCATAGCACCGCGGTGATGCACCCCGTTCGAGAGAGCGGTTCATGCGGGGCCGTCCCCGCCGCCGGCAGTATCCCCCTTTATCCCCGTCGGTTCCCATAATGCATCAGTTCATTTTCAAGGTTAGCTGCCAGTATTTGAATGGCTTGTGCTGCGGGAGATGCACCTGCACGGGTGACAGGTACTCCTTTCCTGACCGATTCGATGACCACGGGATCAAAGGGGATCTTCCCGATCATGGGAATCTTCTCTTCCTTGCACCAGATCTGTATTGTTTCCGTGAGGGACTGCTCCAGATCGAACCGGTTGATGGCAACAAGGATCCGTGGCCGGAACTGCCGGCAGACTGCCACCACCCGTTTGAGATCATGGAGCCCCGAGACGCTCGGCTCCGTGACAATCAGCGCCATATCCACGCCGCTGATCGTTGAGATGAGCGGACAGCCGGTTCCGGGCGGACCATCGATCAGGAACAGATCAGAATTTCGATCCTGCTCTATTGCAGTCTTTTTCACTGCATGGACAAGCAGCCCGGAGTTGCCCGCGCCCGGCACAAGCCGCGCATGTACCAGGTGTCCCCGTTCAGTATCCGAATACTTGATCTCACCCGTCTGTCGGGGCTGCATGGTGACTGCGGCAGCAGGGCAGACATGAGTGCAAACGGCACACCCTTCACAGCGAAGCAGGCTCACCCGGTAAGCATCCCCGTCACGTTCAATCGCACCGAACCGGCAGTGCTCCATGCATTCCCCGCACTG
>CAZNIL010000118.1:0-4041 GCA_964573085.1 uncultured Methanoregula sp. | reverse complement strand
GCCTACTCTCAAGGATATTACGCGATCAGGGAGATCAGGTCGTGCTTGGTGATCACACCCCGGACCACTCCCCCTTCAATGACGAGCACCGCATGGTTCTGCTGCAGGATATCGATCACGGTCTCGATATCCATATCCGGGGGAACGGTGGGAAAACCCGGCTCGATGAAGTCCCGTACATAGAGAGGCTGCGCTTTATGGAGACGCTGCTGCCCGATCGCCTTCACTATGACCGATTCAGATATACAGCCAACCGGTACATCATTGTCGATCACCGGTAACTGGGAGATATTGTTCTGTTCAAAAATATCCAGAGTCCGGGTGATCGAGTCCCGGGGGTTGACTGCAATCACGGGTGCGTGCATAATCTGCGACGCAGTGATCCGTTTCTGTTCCGCGCTGTTGAGCACCATGATGATCTTGTTGAGCGTGCTTACCCGCGGGTCAACATTCCCTGCCTCTATCCGTGCCACCATCGACTGGCTGATCCCGGCACGCCTCGCAATTTCGGTCTGTTTCATACCGAGCATCTCGCGCCGGCTTCGTAGCTCATCAGGTGCCGGGATATGCATGATATATTACTGATGGTCATATCAGGTAATCAAGGTTAGTAATACGGGTGCGAACCTGGTGTCGCTAAAATTTTTAAGACAGTCCTGCATGAATCCCCGTAACCACAATCCCTCCGGCACCCAAAAATTCTAATAACCAATCTCAAAGATAGTACATACAACAAATAATCCACGGCTTATGTGGATTAGTGTTCATACATGGGCGACACGCTTCTTTCTGATGATGACGATGAACCGAACCATCGGTTCTTCCCGGTTTCTTCCCAGCCACAATTTTTCATGAATTCCCCCGGCGTAAAGAGGGACATTACTCTTTCTTTTAGGATTGTTCTTTTTGTTATTTTGGAAAATTTCACATCGATCTCTCTTATTAAAAAAAATACCCACCTGCCTTCACGTTCAATGCACACCCACAGGGTGGACTGGTTCTCTCATGAATGAACGGATGGAACGATCAGGTATCTTAAAACCGGACGGGATTTTACCGCCTCCCGATTCCGGACAGGTTTGCGGGATGTATCAAAACAGGAATGGAAAGCCGGTCCCGTCACAGTCCGCTGCGATCCCCCCTGTTTTTAAAAAGAACGGGGTCAAACCACCCATAAAACGCGACCAGGCACTGTTGAAAGACTCACTCTATATTGTCAGGCGAAATGGTATCCACCATATCATTTCTGAAAATTACTATTATAAGACGGAACCGTACTATACAATCCTCCGGCTCGAACTTGAAGGAAAACAGGTAGAGCCAGGCAGCAGTTCAGTCCTCGATGCCTACCTGATCCCCCTCTGCCTTGAACGGGCAGCATCCGCCGGAATCCCTTCCTGCGAGTGGGGCATATCGCAGGTATATGTCCCGCTCCCTGCTATCCTGTACGGGCTGAACTATTTTTCAACAACCCTTGACTATTTTGTCATCACTGATAACGAAAAAGCAAAAGAAGTGGTGAAACATATCACCAACAACGGGAAATATCCGTTCTGTTACCAGAAATATCCTGAAGGGTCTGAGATCCACACGTGCACTGCAATCTTTGGCAGGACCATCGGTGCTTGCACAGCGGTGGCCGATTATGCACAAAAGATCTATGGACTATTCAGAATTCCCCTCGTACAACTGGTTTTTATCAAAACCGGGACAACCTATACGCTCTCCTCCCTTTCACCCACACGGTATGCACAGCTCTCTGACGGGGAACGGGCATTGCTGTGCGCATATCTTACAAACCAGGATTTCCTATGAGCAGGCTCGGCATCTTTGTTGACCGGAAAACCCTTTCCAATTCTGAGCAGCTCAATGCGCTTATCCGGTGCCGGGATGTTGCCGAAGAACTGGGTCACGACGTAGATTTTATCTTTCCTGTTGATATCAACAAGATCCGGAGGATGGATGCCCTCTTCATCCGTGCCCGTACCGATCCCATGAACATAACCTATGTTGCTGCACGGATGGCAGAATTCCACGGGATCCCGGTAATCGACGACCCGGAGTCGATCCAGATCTGCTCTGATAAGATCAACATGTATTCCCATCTGAAAAAAAAGCACGTTTCGATTCCTGAGACGGTTTTTCTCTCAAAACATGATCTTACTGTGGAACACGTCGCACACCTTTTTGATGATCTGGGGTCCCCGCTTGTGGTCAAGGAGCCATCCACCTCATTCTCGCTGCGCGTGGAGAAAGTCCACGATGTCGCAGAGTTTTTCAAAGTAGCGCGACGGTTCATCAAAATGTCGGACTGGATTGTGGTGCAGCAGTTCATCGAGAGCAGGTATGACTGGCGCGTTGGTGTGCTGGACGGAAAACTCCTGTACGCGTGCAAATATACGATCCCTTCGGTGACCTTCAAGATCCAGGCTTCCGTAAACGGGCACCTCGTCTATTGCGGAGTTGAAAGCGTCCCGCCGGAACGTGTCCCGCCCGGTATAATCCAGCTGGGAACAGATGCAGGAAATGCCATCGGGAAGGGACTGTACGGAGTCGACATAAAAAATAACAACGGGGACGCCTGCGTTATTGAAGTGAACGATAACCCCTCTCTTGAGAGCGGCGAGGATACCCAGTACCCGCTCGTCTATGAAAAAATCGTATCATACCTTTTTGCGAAGTGATCGTACGGGACTAAAAGATTGCAGTAGTGATGAGCCAAAAACCAAAATAAACCGCAGACATACACCTTTGGGGGATACCGGATTTTATGTCGATTGGAACTGAACACGAATACTCGGTAACCGACCTGCAGTACAACGCACTGCCGATCTCTGACCAGATCTTAAAATCTATCTGCGGGAGGTACGAGAGCGAGATCCTCTTTGGGGATGTAAAACTCGGAAAGGAACTCCAGAAACATGTCTTAGAGTTTATCCCGCGTTTCCCTGTGGATACGATCCCGGCACTTGAAGTCCAACTGGTGCGGGGCATCCAGAAGTTTTTCCATATCTTTCAGGGACGGTACCATCTTTTAGGCCTTGGCATGCACCCCACGCTTACGCTTGATAAAACGGCTGTCTGGGACCATGACGAAGGGGATTATTACGAGGCGTATGACCGGCTTTTTAATATCCGCCAGCACGGCTGGCTCAACATCCAGGCGCTCCAGATCAACCTCTCCTATGAGGGAGACACCGCACTTGTCGCCATGTATAACCGGCTCCGCGCTCTTCTGCCGTACCTGGTTGCTGTCACTGCTTCATCCCCCATGGTCGAGGGCCGGCTCACCGGCTCTGCTGACAACCGTCTTTTGTATTACCTGAAGAACCAGAAGGAGATCCCGGCAATCTGCCACGGGATTATCCCGGATCCAATCAGGAATGTCGATGACTACCGGGCGGCACAGGAAAATATTTTTTCTGAACTCAAGAAGCGTAATGCTGCAATCCTCTGCGAGGAATGGGTAAATTCAGGCGGGGTGATCGTCCGGTTTTCCCGCAGGTGTCTTGAGATCAAGGCGCTTGATGAGCAGGAGTGTGTCCGCTCGGATATGGCAGTCTGCGCATTTGTACAGGCATTGATGCGGTGCAGTACCCCCCCGCCGGTCACCGACCAAGAGGGGCTCGCCCAGCTCCTTGACGAGGCGATCAGGGGAGGAACGGCAGGACTGCGGCCCGAACTCGAAGAGATGTATGCCTGCGCATGGCAGCATGCGACCGATGACGAACGTACCTATCTCCCGGTGATCAGGAACCGGATTGAGAACGGGAGTCTCGCCGAACTGATGCGCGACCGGTATGAGAACGAGGGCGACATCGTGGCCATCATGGAGGACATGGCGCAGTGCCTGAGAGAGAACCGTCCTTATGGCCTGTGATTAAAAAATACTTTTTGGGTATAATGCCAACTTTGCATCATAGCTTGCTCTGTAGAAATCATCGTTATTCATAACATTCTTGGGGATGTTTGCCGTTTCCGAAGGAAAGGGCAAACTGGAGAAGATTATCAAATCTTCGATTTTATTACTGTTCCCGCAGG
>CAZNIL010000117.1:2273-4054 GCA_964573085.1 uncultured Methanoregula sp. | reverse complement strand
GCCTGAAGGGATTTGAACCCTTGACCTGCGGATTAAGAGTCCGCCGCTATGCCGACTAAGCTACAGACCCACTTAGACCTAATAATGTGGTTGACAATCGCAAATAAAGGTGTCGAGCAGCACATGAAGAGAGATCTCTTTTAAAACAGTGAAATTTTCTTTTTTAAAATTCCATCTGCAATCCGTGCGGTCTTCTGCAATCCCTTATTATCATGGACGCCGACATCAGTGTAACATGCCTGACGCAGCGCCGCTTGTGGCCCCGGGACAGGTCAGGTACCTCATCTTCGGCTGCGGTACGACCGGCTACAACATCATCCTCGAACTGGTAAAAGAGAACGAGCACGTGGTCGTGGTCGACAAAGACGAGCAGCGTGTCCGCAACCTCCGCGACCAGAAATACGATGCATACCAGCGGGACATCAAGGCGCCCGACATGCTGGTGGGGCTGCCCGAACCCGAGATCGCGTTCGTGATGACGAGCGATGCAGAGGCAAACCTTGCCGCTGTCAGCGCCATCAGGAAGCGGTACCCGTCGGCACACGTGGTCGCACGGTCGATCGATCCCGTGAGCGGCGCAAATCTCACCGCCGCCGGTGCCGAGTTCGTGCTCTATCCGCAGGAGGTGGTCGCAAAGGCGGCGATCCACCAGATCAAGAAACAGCACGTGAGCCGGATCTCACAAAGGCTCTTTACGCTCCTCGCCGGCTGGGAAGGGACGCTGGGTATCATCACCCACCAGAACCCGGATCCCGACGCGATTGCAAGCGCGATGGCGCTTGCCGCGATCGCAAAACACGCGAACCCGAAATCCCTTGTGACCCGCATCCTGTACGAGGGCAACATCGGGCACCAGGAGAACCGGACGTTTGTAAACCTGCTCGATATAAAAATGGAGCACCTGACTCCCGAAGCACTCGCAACGTGCAATTATCTTGCGCTCGTTGACACCCCCGCTCCGGGCGCCAACAACGATATCCCGCAGAGCACAAGGATCCATATCATCATCGACCACCACAAGGACGAGAAACGCCCGTCCGGTTCCGGCACGTTCATTGATATCCGGCCGGGTCTCGGGGCGACGGCAAGCATCCTCACCCAGTACCTGCAGGAGCTCGATGTCCCGGTCGACAAGCGTGTGGCAACCGCGCTCATGTACGGCATCCGGGCCGACACCAAGGACTTCAAGCGCAACACCACCCCGGCGGACTTAAACTATGCAGGTTTCCTGCTCCCGCTCACCGATGCCGATCTCCTGGACAAGATCATGTCGCCCTCGCTCTCGCAGGAGACGATTGACGTGCTGGGCAAGGCGATCCAGAACAGGCAGGTGATCAGCGGGTACCTCTTTTCCAATGTAGGTTACGTGATGAACCGGGACGCCCTTCCTCAGGCGGCGGACCTTTTAATTACGCTCGAAGGCGTGAACACGGCGCTTGTGTATGGCATCACCGATACCGCCATCGTGGTCTCCGCCCGCAACCGTGACATCCGGCTCCATGTCGGCAATGCGCTTGCCGAGGCATTCGGGGATATCGGGGACGCGGGCGGGCACCCGAACATGGCAGCAGCCAGCCTCCCGCTCCACTACTTCGGCAGGGTGGAGAAGAAAGCAGAGCTCCTCAACATCACCATCGATCCCATCCTCCAGAAGTTCAAGACCCTCGTCGGGCTCGAGAACGAGGGAAAGTAGGATGATTTTTTTGAATTGGAAACGTCCGTATCACATGATGTTTCCAATGAAAAAGTTCAGAGGTCACGATGAACTTTTGTGAGTGGGA
>CAZNIL010000117.1:0-2173 GCA_964573085.1 uncultured Methanoregula sp. | reverse complement strand
TGAGTGGGAACCGCACTACCGCGAGATCCTTGACTATTTCGGGTTCGACCGGACGGCAGACGAGGAGGCAGCCCGGCTCCTTGCATCGCTTGTCACCCGCGACAATCTCCTGTCCCTTGCCTCGCTCACTGATGGAAACGAAGTCACGGTCTGCGGAAATGCCCCGTGCCTGAAGGACGAACTAAAAAAAATCAGAGGTGTGGTCTTTGCTGCGGATGCAGCAGCCGAAGTCCTTCTGGATCATGGCATCCGCCCCGATGCAATCTTTACCGACCTTGACGGGGCGACCGACCGGTTCATCGATATGAACCGTGCCGGGACGATCATCATCGTTCATGCACATGGCGACAACATGCCGCTCCTGCGCCACTGGGTGCCCCGGTTCCCCGGCCCGCTCGTCGCCACCACGCAGGCTGCCCCTCTTCCCCGTGTCCACAACTTCGGCGGGTTCACCGATGGCGACCGTGCGGTCTTTGCCGCCGATGAACTCGGCGCTTCGGGGATCACGATCATCGGCTTTGACCTTGATGATAAAAACGTGGACCCGGTGAAACGGGGCAAACTCTTCTGGGCGAGAACGCTGCTCAGGCTGATCGGGCATGAGTGCTGAAGCGTTCATCCTCGACGGGTACGTGGACGAGCCTGCATGCCTTGGTGTACCTCCCTACATCTCCCCGTATATCCGCACGGTTGCCGGGGTGCTTATTACCCATCACTATTCTGTTCAGTACCTCACCATCGACCAGCTCCGGAATGATCCCGCACGAGTCAACCAGCTCAATGCAGCGGACTGCCTCGTCATGATCGCCGGTGTTACGGTACCGGGCAAGTACCTGGGGGGAGCACCTGCAACGCTGACCGAGATCCGGCAGATCGGCTCTGCGATACGGGCAGGAAAGAAACTGATCGGGGGGCCGATCGGGTTCGGGTACTCACCAGAGGGCGGGCAGAAGGCGGTAAAGCAGGCGATCAGCGGGTTTGATGCCATGCTTGACGGATCTGTTGCTGAAGCCCTGGATGAATATCTGCTCGGTAATGAACCGCACGGCGTCCTGGACTACTCCCGATCGGATCCATGGAGTGTTGCCGGGAGCGGGATCATCACGCAGCACCCGAATTACCCTCACGTGATGTGCGAGCTCGAGACCGCACGGGGCTGCCCGCACGGGGCGTATGGCGGGTGCTCGTTCTGCACCGAACCATTCTACGGCAGCCCGAAGTACCGGGGCATATCCGGGATCGCAGAGGAGGTCCGGGCACTCTCTGCCCATGGTGCACGGCACTTCCGTATCGGCCGGCAGCCGGATATCCTCGCGTACGGAGCGGGCAGCGGGGAGTACCCCGCACCTGAACCCGGGAAGATCGAGGCGCTCTTCTCCTCGGTACGGGCTGCTGCCCCCAATCTTGTCACGCTGCATATCGATAACACCAACCCGGCAACCATCGCACGCCACGAGGAGGCGGCCCGCGAAGCGCTGAAGGCAATCGTCCTGCACCACACGCCCGGCGACGTTGCTGCATTCGGTATGGAGACTGCAGATCCAGCCGTAATAGCAGCAAACAACTTAAAAGCCCAACCGGATGAAGTGTTCCGGGCAATTGAGATTGTCAACGAAGCAGGCGGGATGCGTAAGGATGGCATCCCGGAACTTTTGCCCGGGCTCAACTTCGTCTGCGGCCTTGCCGGCGAGACGGAGAAGACCTATGACCTCAACGAACAGTTTCTTGCCCGAGTACTGAAAGCAGGGCTGCTCGTAAGAAGGGTAAACATCCGGCAGCTGATGCCGTTTGAAGGAACTCCCGCGTACACCGGCAACACACTGGGAAAGTACGATCGCCGGTTCCGTGCGTTCAAGGAACGCGTCCGCACGACAATCGATCTCCCGATGCTCAAACGCGTCTTTCCTCTTGGGACGGTGCTGCGTCAGGTGATCGTTGAGGTGGAGGGCGACCTCTCGTTCGGGCGCCAGATGGGGTCCTACCCGATCCTTGGGGGCATCCCGCTGCGCATCGCCCCACGGATCGTAATCGATGCAACGGTTGTTGACTGGGGCATGCGCTCGGTGACTACCCTTCCCGTGCCGATCCGGATCAATGAACTGCCGGCGTCTGCGCTGAAATGGCTGCCCGGTATCGGGAAGAAGAAGGTGGCGGCTGTGATCGCGAAGCGGCC
>CAZNIL010000116.1:0-4130 GCA_964573085.1 uncultured Methanoregula sp. | reverse complement strand
CCGGCGTGCATCCGTTCTCGACAAGCACAAGGACCCGGGGAAGAGCCGTGCGTTTTCTTAAATCCTGCTGGTCGTACAGGTACTGCGCCTCCTGGGACACGGACTGGTTGACGTTGCTCTCGCTGTCATGTTCCAGGAAAACGACAAAGATGCAGATGGCGCTTGCATCGATAAGTTCCCTGCTGATCCGGAAATTGTAGACATCCTCATCCTCGCCTTTTTTGCGGGGAATAAGATCTTCCAGGTCGATGGAAAGCTGTGCATGATACCCGTGATCGTTCAGGTGATCCCGCAGTAATTCGAGAAGCCCGTACCGGTGGAACGATCCGAAGATCCCGACAGGTAGCAAACGTTTGTCCCTGCGGTACTGGTCCAGCCGGCCCCCGAATTCACGGGAAATATCCATACTGCCGGTTTTAGCTCGTTCCGCCATAATCCTGCCAGTCAAATTTATATGACCGGAGATCAAAGGACTATATAGTCAAAAAAAGTTGACTATGCGGATGAAGCGGTCATGCACAACGAAGCGTTCAACAGATATCTCGACGACATTCCCGCTGAAATACGGGATGCAGTGAGCGAACTGTCGAGTCCCCAGCGATGGGCCGTGTTCCTTGCAGTACTCAAAGAGGACCGGAACTTCAACGAACTCCGGCGCGAGCTCGGCATATCCGCGGAACAGCTCGACAACATCCTCCGGCGGCTCGTCACCGGGGGGCTTGTGTACAAGGAAATGGCATCCCCGGCAGAAATCGGCGATCGGAAGAAGACCTGTTATACAATCACGCCATCGGGAAAAAACCTGGTCCGGGGTTTACTGGAGGGATTCCTGTCACCGAAAGCCCGGTCTTCTGCTGTAAAAAAGATGTACCCGGGATATGAGGTACAGAAGGACGAGGAGCTCCTTGTTTGCGAGGCGATACCAGTTCCCCCCCGAGTTAGAACCGATAGTTTGGTTAAAAAAGCAAAATCTTTCATAGAGAAAGAAAAACCGGCTTCCTCCAAGATTGTGATCGTCAATACTAATAAAATCAAGATGACTCCGGTAAAGAAAGCCAAGAAGATCTCCCGGTGATTACGGTATCAACGGCCCCGGATTTGGAAAAAAGTATCCTGAAGAAAAGTGTTTTCACATCGGGCTCTCCGGGAGATGAGACGGTTCTACGCAGCGTACCATTGCCATACAAATCTGCAACAACCAGTTGCAGAAATTCCCGATTACTATTGATAAGATCGAGGACAAAGAGTCTGCACAAGTTCACGGTAATCTGGTCTGAATCAACATTCGTGCAGCAGGTTGCTGCACAAATCCGAAATTTCTCACATCCTGCACCACTATCCCATTTTGCCTAAATCCTCTTCGCCTTCTCCAAGCCCTAATCACTAAACACCTATCGTTTCGAATCTGAGATTTTACTTCAGGGGTTCATCCAAAAGTAATGAAATTTTAACACTTGTTTATCCATATGCACTTTAAAGAAAAAGTTTCAGGCCGTCGGAGCTATATCACTGATATGTACATATGCATATCACAAATGGGAGATACATATCAGTGATAACTTTATATACATATCACGAATAAGTGATAACTATGGATGTCAAGGCTCAACCACAGGAAGTTAAGGCATTCATACGCAGCCAACTCAATCTTCCGCCATCTGCCGAAGAGATAGACATAGCGACAATGTATGATACGTTCTCTCTGGATATACCTATAAGGCCGGATAGTGTTTTCAAAGATGGTAGAACCCTTTACTTTGTAAAAATTAAAAGTTCCGCAGTCAGTATCGACACGATCGCCAGAATGATATTACTCAAAGAATTATGGAAAAAGAAAGAGAGCAACCTACCAGACGTTCAATTGATTATTGTTGCCAAATGGTTCTATCAGAGAGAAGAGACTCTTGCAAAGATACTTGAAATTCGGCTTATAAAATTGCCTTGGGCACTTGATACATCCCCCAACAAGGATTATCCGTCATCAGGGATGCGAATTACTTCGGAAAAATCCTGGAAGATCGTCTCCCGCTTACTCAAAGAAAAAAATACTTCAATACGGCAGCTTGCTCTCAAAGAAAACGTCTCCTATGGTTGGGCACACAAAGTCATCGGGATGCTCCTCGAACAGAATGTTGTCAAAAAGGAGAATAATTATGTACACGTATCAGATCTGAAAAATCTCCTCAATGGAATTGCATGGGAGCGGCCCTTGAAAAATTTACAGATCGACAAAGAGATCGACGAAGGGATCTTTGTAAAATTCCAAGGAGCGTTCGCTGCTGCACAACAGATCACATCGATATTGAAGGAACAAAAAATCCGATTCGCATTCACCAGTTATACATCCGGGGGTCTTTACACGGGTTATGCAATCAGGCAGGACGCGGTGTATCTTTACCTTGAAAAAAATGCCATCAACCAATTCAGGGAACAATTTGAAGATGAAACAAAGAAGGGAGTGCGAGCCTACATTTACACCCCGGACCGGGATATCTTTTCCGAGGTCCGGGAGATCGAATCCGTCACTGTCACATCTCCGGCGATAACTCTTCTTGATCTCGCCGGACTCGGGTACAGCGCGATGGATTTGACAAAAGTGATGGCGGACAAGTATGCCTCCCTATAATCCATCTCAGGCGATCGTTGAAATTTCCGTAAGCGAACTCCGGAAAATTGCAGTATTGCTTCTTGAAAGACAAGAGGATCGTGAAAATCCGGGAACAGTCCTGATTGGCGGCTGGGCTGTTGATGCATATAATCCCTATTTTGGTTCCCAGGATATTGATCTGGTTACAAACAATACTACCCGTAAATGGCTGATTGATCGGTTAAAAACAGGTGAAGGGTATACACACCAGATCCATTATCCCTCCGATACCGTAAAAAAAGAGACTCCGCACGGAGAAATCATTCTCGATATTATCTATCGAGAAACTCCATATCCGTTCGAAGGGCATCCGGAGATCCCATTCACGCTGGACATTCTTACTGGCAATACAGTTATTCAAAATATCCGGGGGGGAGCGATAATTCCGGTTCCGAATCGTTCAATTCTGGTCTTGTTAAAACTGAAAGCGGCATGGGACAGGTCGTATAGAATTCATAACCAGAGATCGCGTGATCCCTCTTGGGAAAGAGGAAAGATGATCAAGGACTGTGCCGATGTCCTCGCGTTGATGGATCCAGCTCGCGGGGGACGTGAAATCGATCTGGAAATATTAGGTGGCCAGATTTCACGTTTTCATTTTCTTAAGGAGATTATTCAGCGAATACCTGATATCGATGCTGTGAGAGAACGCTATCAAGGGATGACTCAACAGGATATCCGAAGATTGTGTGAAGATTTTATATCGATACTGTAATCATCAGAGATTTTCTCTCTCTTCACCCCTATCCCATTTTGCCTAAATCATCCCCGCTATTTCCAAGCCCCAATCACCAAACAATTAATGTAATAGCCTCTATTCTGGCATTTCAAAATTTATTCAGCCACGCCCAATACCCCGCACCGCCTATATGTATATGTCAAAGGGGCCCTGGAGACAGCGAAGATCCGCGGTGCGGATCTTCTCGTCCTCGTGGTTCTGCAGAACCACTCCGGACATCGGAAGGAAAGAGAGGTTCGGTGAACCTCTCCGATCTAACCAAACAAAAAAAAGAAGGTATGAAAAACATGGCAGATTTCGTACAGAGCAGCGAAACAAAAACCGCGGTCCGCAACCTTGCGGCCCCGATATCGGACATCACAACGTTCGATGGTATCGTAGAGTCGGTCATCACCACAAACCCGTTCGAGTGCGTGGACTACATGACCGCAGGAATAACCCACCCGGGGGTTGAGAAGTCCCGGGAAGCACACACGGTACGGTTCGTGTACCAGGACCTGGAGGCAAAGACCGCCGGGACCGGTTCCCACCGGTTCAACAGCGTGGCCGGCTACACGGCAGGCGCAGCAGCCCTGATGGCAGATGCAGACCTGACAAACGCCCACGCGGGCACACCGGCACATGACCCGGCGGACGACTCGTTCTCCGCAACGGTCCGGTGCCACGACGCGAACGGCGAGCTGTACAACGTCACGTTCAGCCGCAACCGGGTCACGGTAACGTCCTACTCGGACGACGCGATCC
>CAZNIL010000115.1:0-4137 GCA_964573085.1 uncultured Methanoregula sp. | reverse complement strand
CACAGTGGCGGGGGCGTGTAACTCGAAGATGTCCATCAGGACATCTTCTTCAGTTTGCCCTTCCCTGCGGGGAACGGCAAACGCCCCCGAGAACGTTATGAAAAACGATAATTTCTACAGAGCCATCTTTCGAATTCAATCTCCATAGAGATTGATTAACCGGATCAGATCGGCAAATCCATCCATCTCCATGGCAAGAACCTGATTCCGCGTCATGCCCATACTTGTCTCTGCGTCAGCCGTGAGCATCTCCGGGCCCCAGACAACTTCCCGCTCGATACCATCTGAACTCAGAATTTCCTGTGCTTCCCGCATGTGGACAAATGCGCGTCCCGGAAGGATGACTGTCGATTCAAGCGTGGCAGGGTTGATGGATTTCAGATCATCTATTGTTATGAGACAGGCGATCTCCTTATGCACCGCAATAACAGGTGATTTTGAACCGCATGCTTCAAGAACGTGCTGGATAAAGGGAGTTGCGACACTACCACTGATCACGGTTGCACGACGCAGCACGCGGGGAAGTTTTGCTATCAGGTCGGGTTCAGAGAGTATTACGAACGGTGAGCCGATCTCCGGATCCCAGAGAGGGGTTCCGGATATCTTCATCCTGAACTGTTTGTTAAGACCGGTCACAAGGTCGTGGAATTCATCAACTGAATGGACGCGCTGCCCCTTGATGACAGGAGCATTACCAAGGATTAAACCCTGGTCCGTCCTGTTGGCAAACCGCATCAGAATCAATCCTTTAGCACCCCGCTCCTCCAGCCATGCACATGTCCGTTCAAGCACCTCCCCGTCATTAATCCCCGGCAGCACAACAGCTGCTCCATAGACATCAACCGAATCGCAGAGTCGTTCAAGAATTTTTAAAGATATCTCTGGTGAGGGATCGTGCATATATCTTCGGCGCAGTTTTGGATCTGAAGCAAATATAGTGAAGGAGACTTCGGAAAGGCCGTTATCGATCAAGAGGTCAGCAATTTTTTCATCGTCCCAGCCTTTACCGCTTGTGTAACCGATGTGGAGCGGTGCTTCCATTGAACCGAGCAGTTCAATCAAATCGGTGAACTGTGGGTAACAGCTCGGATCTCCGCCACCGCTGATGGTCACCCGGGAGAGGTCGTCTCGGGTTGTCTGGAGAGTTGCAAGGACTTCGTCGGCAATTGACTTTAAATCTTTGAACCCGCTATACTGCTCTTTAACTCCTTTGGTACAATAATCACAGCCTTTTTTGAATGGAAGACAGTACCGGCAACCAAATGCCTGAACTTTTTTTACATGCTTAAAATAGCAGTATTCGCAGAACCCCCGGCAATCAACACCTGCCCGACCCCCTATGTCCACGGTAAGCTGCGCCATCTCTGCAATAATTTCCGTTGCCGGGGGTTTAATGTGTTTGCAAATGTGAACACGGGTCAGGAATGGCATTTATAGTGGTTAACGCAACATTTTATACCAACTACAAACGAAAAAACGTTTGTGGTTGGTCCTTTTTAGAAACAGATGCGTTAAACACTATTGGAGAAGACCGAATTGTAATAAAAGTTTGGTCTTCGACTATAAATTATAAATTTAAAAATAGAATCTCATGGTGGTCACCGGGAGGCAAATCTCAGGCTAAATAACCTGATATACACTCCCAAAAAAGGGGCTGCTGCGAGCCCGCTAAATAGCAGGATCAAAACCCTCGTAAATCAGTTCAATAAGGAAAATAATCGTTTTACTCAGTATTTTTTTCCATGCGTGGACACCATTTTTACTGAGTAAAATTTCGCATTCGTCCGTTTGCCAAACGGGGCATTTTACGGGCTTATCTGACTTCATCCCTCTTTTTGGGCGGTGGGGGGATGTCGATCCTGAATGGTGCATGCCGCCGGACCTTGTGATCGTGTACGGGGACTCCAACTCCACGCTCTCCAGAGCACTTGCGGCAGCCAAGCTCCACATACGGGTTGCGCATGTGGAAGCTGGATTGCAGTCATTCGATCGTACCATGCCTGAATAGATCAATTACATCGTCACCGATCAGTCTGCCGAGAACCGGAAGGATTATTCGCTTCCGGCCAGTCCTCATTCTTTCCGATCACTTCGAGCCGGTCCGCCAGCACGAGATACCGGTGCCAGATCCGGTCCGGCCCCCTCACCCAGAGTTCTCGGTAAATCCCGTCCGGTATCCGGAGTTCCCGTAACTCTTTGATCTCCTGCCCGCAGGACATTAGTATATCTGAAATCCCGTACTGCGAATACTTCAGTCTCCTGACCCGGACCAGGCTTGTGCGGCCCCGGTCTTGGATTACAAAATCGAACGGGAGCTTTGCCTCCGTCACCAGTCCGATCAGCATGAATCCCCACGCAGTTGCCTTGCGCTGTGCCTCGCCGATCGCAACGACCGGCTTGTATCCCCGGGTCATCCTGCCTCACCCTTGATTGGGTCACGTGCCGGAATCCGTGACCGGAAGTATCCGGACAGGGCGTTTTGTTCAGTCTGCTGTACTTGAGGCTGCATAGTGTGTCCCATCGCCGGGTTTCTGCAGTCCTCATTTGTGCCAGGGCCGTGGATGCCGGACAGGCCATAAGTTTCTGTCCTGCCGTTGTTCATCTCCCGGTTCATTGTGTTCTCTGCATTGAATCTCATGTTTTTTTATTTCCTGCCGCGTGCCTGACGGATATTCCGGGCAAGTACCGGAGCGTACGCTATCCGCTGATACGATCAGAGGAGAGGTTTAGCCGGTTACTGCCTTGCTTTGTGCCAGGCCGTGTGGCAGCTGCATTATACGTTCTTCACCTATATGGGCGTGACTGAATGAATAAAAAATGTTCAAAAATACGACCGTATCAAACAGCCCGGAAGGAACGGGACGCAATTATTGCGTTATTTGAAAGAACCAAAATGGGCGCAGGGAGTGGTATACGTACAGGTTCCCGGCCATACAGCCCACCGTTATTCACCAAATTTTTTCCTTCTATTTCTAAAAAAAACCGTCATAGCCGCAACCGGTGGCTGGATCCCCTGCCAGCCCAATGTATAACAGGTGCCAAAAAAAGGCCTTTGAGGAGCACCGTTAAAGAGAAAGAGTTTGGTGCTGTTTTTAGCGAGATTTTACGATTCCTGTCGATAATCCGGGGCTTTTTTCCTGCGGTGGACAGATGACCCGGAATACGGTGTTCGCCAGAATCTTTCGAAGGGAAAATGAAGCCAATTTGGGGTTATTTTGGTTGCCTTGCATACGATCTCACCTCCCCAGTCATAGCATTGATATACAATAGGTGTATACATTTTATTATGTCATCAACATCTGTATACAGTATCAGGATAGATACCCGGGTCCGGAAGATGATTGAGGAGATGCCGGACCAGAACTGGCAGGAGGAGATCCGGACACTCATAGAGCAATCAGTAAAAAAGAAGCGTAAGGACTATCTTCTTTCCCGGGCTCGCGAGAACCAGCACACGCTCATCACCGGCATGCCGGCAGCACAAGCGATCCGGGAGGACCGGGATGCACGATAAGATCGTGCTGGACTCCTGCGTCATTGCGGCCATCTTCTTACCGGAAACGATCACCGGTAAAGCAATTGATGCAGCAGCTGATCATACCTGCATTACTGTTGACCTGGCCTATACTGAAGTGGCGAATGCTGCCTGGAAACGGGCTGTGCATGCAGGAAATGATCCGGGAACAGTGAGAAAATCAATGGATAACGCAATCGCGTTTATCCGGGAGACCTGTGAGGTGATTCCGGCACATGACCTGATTACGCCGGCATGGGATCTCTCATGCCACCACCGAATCACGATCTATGATGCACTTTTTGTCGCTGCATCGATCCGTTGCGATGCACCGCTTGTAACTGCGGATACGAGACTTGCAGGTGCTGTAAGTAAAACCTGCCCGGTTATACGCATAGAGTAATAGTATCCGGTATTCCGGAGATTCATCTCTTTTTCTTGTGCGATGACGTATCTTTCTGCTGCATACATCAGAACGTGCCTTTCCAGACCCGACTGAGGAACTCTGTACACGAAGTAAATACACGGTCAATGGCAAGGTATCTGACAGGTTTTTTTAGTCCTGCGGAAATAAATAAATAAAGTGTGATAAATCCCCTTACGAGGGGATAACCTGGTGCCCG
>CAZNIL010000114.1:0-4192 GCA_964573085.1 uncultured Methanoregula sp. | reverse complement strand
CTACTATATAACAATGATGAGTACGATTCACCATCCATTGTGAAACTAAAAATAGATCCTGTTGAGGTAGTAAATTTTTATCCCTCAAAGGACTATTGCGATGAGAAAGTCTGGAAGATACTAAAATGGAGAAGCGATCGATCCTTATTGTCGAGGATGAGCGGATTGTTGGCGAGGATATGCGGGAGGCTCTCCTGCATTTCGGGTACGATGTTCCGGCGATTGCCATTACCGGGGAAGCAGCCATCAAGGAGGCGGGTAAATACCGTCCTGACCTGATCCTGATGGATATTTTCCTTGCCGGGCCTATGAACGGCATCGAAGCGGCAGAAAAGATCGGTCCATTGTATGACATACCTATCATCTTTCTTACCGCATTTGCCGATGCACAGATTGTTGAACGTGCCAAGACCACGGAACCGTACGGGTACATCCTCAAACCCTATGATGAACGGGAGCTTCGCACCTCGATTGAGATTGCCATCTATAAACACGCCCTGAATAAAAAATTAAAAGAGAGCGAGGAACGATACCGGGGTTTTGTCCAGAACTTCCTTGGCATTGCCTTCCGGCTCAACCTTGATCTCTCTCCGGTATTTTTGCATGGATCAACAGAATCGATTACCGGTTATTCCGAGGAGGAATTCAAGGCAGGAACACCGAAATGGGAAAGCATCATCCATGCTGAAGACGCACAAGGGGTACTGCAACAGGACCAGAAGATACGGACAGACCCCGGCTATTCGGGTTCACGGGATTACCGGATCGTCCGTAAAGACGGCTCTGTGAAGTGGATTTTTGAACAATTCCAGAATATTACAGATGCGTCAGGCCAGCCGCTCTTTATCCAGGGCGCGCGGTACGATATCACGGAACGACGGCAGGCAGAAGAGTTACTCAGGAAGATGAATGAAGAACTGGAAAAGAGGGTCCTTGAACGCACGGAGTCCCTCAACCAGCAGCTTCGGTTCCTCCAGCAATTGATTGATACGATTCCCAGTCCGATCTTTTATAAAGACCCGTCAGGATTCTATATCGGATGCAACAATGCCTTTGAGTCCTACATCGGTTTTACAAGAAAAGAGATTGTCCAAAAAACAGATGCTGACCTCCTGCCTCCAGATTTGGCTGAAATATATCAGATGAAGGATGCATTCCTGTTAAAAAACCGTGGTATCCAGGTCTACCAGGCGAAGTTTTTGCATGGCGACCGGTCTATCCGCGACGTGATCTTCAAGCGGGCAACGTTCAATAACCCCGACGGGACGGTTGCAGGCCTGATCGGTGTTATGCTGGATATTACCGAGCGGATACATGCCGAAGAAGCGTTGCAGGAAAGCGAGCAGCGGTTCAGGGCAGTTGTCCAGGACCAGACAGAGCTGATCTACCGGTTCAAAACGGACAGAACTGTATTGTTTGCAAACGAGGCATTCCTGAATTATTTCCATAAAAATGCTGCAGACACGATCGGCTATATCTTCCAGCCTTCGGTGCATCCGCTTGATTTAGAAAAATGCAAAGAGCATTTTGAGTCTCTTACTGCTGAAAATCCTGTTGCATCCATCGAGCACCGCATTATCATGCCGGATGGTTCAGAACGGTGGCAACACTGGAACAACCGCGCTTTCTTTGACCGGAACGGGCTGGTGACCGAGTACCAGTCCGTGGGGCGTGACACTACCGAACGCAAGGAGATCGAGAAGATCCAGAAAGAGACATACGAACAGATCGAGAACAATCTCCAGCAGTTTGCCGTTCTCAACGATCATATCAGGAACCCACTCACGGTCATCATGATGCTTGTGGAGATGGGTGAGTGCTCAAATAAAGACAAGATCCTAAAACAGACACTTGAAATTGACCGGATCATCAACCTCCTCGACCGGGGCTGGCTTGAATCGGAAAAGATCCGTACGTTTCTTAAAAAATATTATGATATCGGGTCGGGAAATGATAAAAAATAGGAATTCGGCCGGGCTTTTTTTTAATTTATTTCTTTAACGATATCGGTTCCAGGTTTGCTACCGCATGTTCCTTTAACAGAATAACGATGAATTTGTGTTCACCGGAATCGTCTTTGACAAGGCCTGTTTTCAGGTTAACCCTCCTTGTTTTTCCCCCTTTGGTCTGGATAGTAGCGACAGGAGGAAGGTAGTTAATGGCACCAAGGGAGAGCGTCCGGGAGATAGTGTCATCAATGACATCGTCTATCTGGGAGACGCTGATATTTAAGATATCGAAGACATTCTTGCCGATGAGCTCGTCACTTTTCCATCCGGTCAGGGTCTCTGCAGCAGAGTTAAGGTAGACAACCTTACCGTTTGTATCAAAGATGATCCCGGTGTCGGACACTTTAGTGAGTAGCAGTTCGAGATTTTCCCGATATGTGCCGATCCGGTCTTTCAACCGACGCTTGTAGATCGCGAACTCAATATTGGAATAGAGCTCCCGGGGGTTGTAGGGCTTTACAAGATAGCTGTGGGACCGGGTCTTTAATGCCCGGTTCACGGTTTCGTCATCGGCATATGCGGTGAGGTAAATGACCGGGACGTCAGAAAACTCATTGATCTTCTCGGTTGTCTGGATACCGTCCTTGTCCCCCTTGATATGAATATCCATAAGGATCACATCAGGATGAAGATCGGTTGCCATCCTGATAGCTTCGTTGCCGGTGATGGCAATACCAACAACCATATATCCCATCTTATTCAGTACCGCCTGCAATGAAAGCGCGACAACACCCTCATCCTCGACAATCAATATTTTTTTTGGCTGCATGACACTCATCCCGGCACGGAGTTACTCAAGTGTTTTTAAGTATCCCGATACACGATATCAGGTATAACGATGAGAACCTATTTATATTTTTCAAATATCAACGGGCAAATTAAAATACATCATAGATGGACGGGGTTTTCTTTTTTTAATACCTTCTGATGTTTAAGATCCTGTCATCATCGGATTGTATCGCACAAACTCTCCCCCTGTCCTGTAATCTCAATCCTGAACAGGTATATTTAATATTCCTGCTCCTGCAGATATCACTATATAAAACAACGGGATATCCGGGATCATTTTGCCCCCCTCTGAAAAAGGGGCCGAAGGCACCGGAATTCCCCAATTCCCGGATGCAGGTAGTATCATGAAAAATATATCATGGTGGAAACTTTTCTGGGCATACATGATCGTGCTTTTCACGTGTGAGATTATCGTCGTGACATTTTTTTCCCTGTCCAGCGGGATCCTGGAGTTATTTCCTTACCTGTATATCCTCCCGATTATCCTGCTCGCACGGCTACACCCTCGTTTTGCCATATATTTCACGATTGTCCTGGGATGGATCTACCTCGGCCTTGTGTATTTCTATGGGCCCCATGATATCAGGTTATTTGCCACAAGTGTTGCCTGGTTTTATATCTTTGTCACCATCGGAGTTGTCATCTCCTCCATGGCAGACAGTATCAAGCAGGATAAAATATTCCGCGAGATCTTTACAAATTCACAGGCAGGTATATTCACCTTTGATCTGGAAACTGGCCGGATTAAGGAAATCAACAAGAGAGCGGAGCATATGTTCGGGTATGAACCCGATGAACTCCGTAATATACCAATCTCGAAGATCTGGCCTGATGTTCAGGAGCGTGAAGGATTCATCTCACGGATAAAATCAGACCGCCAGATCACTGATACAGAGGTAGTATTGTCTAAAAAAGACGAAAAAACCATTTGGGCGCTGTTCACTGCGTCCATTGGCACTGAGTCCCTCGTGGTCTGTTCTGCCCTCGATATTACAGAACGGAAACGGATGAAAGATGTCATCGATGAATCGGAAATCCGTTACCGGACACTGTTTGATTCCGCAAGTGATGCAATTTTCATCCATGACCTTGACGGAAGAATTTTTGAGGCAAACCAGATCGCCTGCGATCAGCTCGGGTATTCCCGGGAAGAAATTGTTAACATAAACTTACTGGATTTGGATGCTTCAGCCTATTCCCATATGCATGCACAATTGATCAGGGACATGCACCAACCCGTGATAACCCATTCAGAGGTAATTCTCAAGAGCAGGGGTGGGCGCCTGATCCCCATGGAAATAAGCAGCCGTACTATCCAGTACCGCAGTGGCGTTGCAATAATAAGCATTTATCGTGACATTTCCGAGCGGCAAAAAGCGGAAGCAGCTCTCCGA
>CAZNIL010000113.1:0-4194 GCA_964573085.1 uncultured Methanoregula sp. | reverse complement strand
TAACAAATAGGTTTTTTTCATCCGGGCTTGCACATTATACGAAAGGATACAAATTTCCATGAAACTCGCCATCGACGAGGCCAGGTGCAAGGGGTGCAATCTCTGTACAAAAGTGTGCCCGTATAAGATTTTTCGCGAGGGAAAAAAGCCCAATGACCGGGGGATCATTGTGCCGGAACTGGACCGGCCCGAGCGGTGCGCGAACTGCCGTCTGCAGAAGCTGTACGGGCGCAGGCTCTGCGGGGTCTGCGAGCTCACCTGCCCGGACCAGGCAATCCACTGGATAGAGGAAGAGCCGTACGAACCGCACAAGGTGGCGATTGAATATTGACACGCACTGAATTCTGGCAGGGCAACACCGCGTGCGCCGAGGGGGCGCTCGCGGCAGGCTGTGACTTCTTTGGTGGCTACCCGATTACACCATCGACAGAAATCGCCGAGCATATGGCATTCAGACTACCCAAAACGAACGGGGTCTTCATCCAGATGGAGGACGAGATCGCGAGCATGGCAGCGATCATCGGGGCAGCATGGACCGGTACCCGGTCGATGACGGCAACGAGCGGGCCGGGTTTCTCCCTGATGATGGAGAATATCGGGTTCGCCGCAATGACCGAGACGCCATGCGTCATTGTTAACATCCAGCGGGGCGGCCCGTCTACCGGCCAGCCCACGATGGGAGCGCAGGGCGACATGCTGCAGTGCCGGTTCGGTTCGCACGGCGATTACTCCATCATAGCACTCTGCCCGTCAAGCGTACAGGAGATGTATGAGCTCACTGCAAAGGCGTTCAACCTCGCCGACCGGTACCGGGTGCCGGTTTTTCTGATGGCAGACGAGATCGTCGGCCACATGCGGGAGAAGATCGCCGTCCCGGATATGGTAGAAAAAATCCCGCGAAGGGAGCTCGCAAAGGGTGTGCTGCCGTTCCATGCGGGCGACGACCTCGTGCCCGGGTTTGCCACCTTCGGGAAAGGCTACGGCGTGCACGTGACCGGCCTCACGCACGACGAGCGGGGGTATCCCTGCACAACGAACGCCAAGCTTCATCACAATCTGGTGAAGCGGCTCGTAGACAAGGTCGAGAACGCCCGGCGCGACGTTGCTGACTTCGATATTATCAACCCTGACGGAGAACAGGTCTTTGTCGCGTTCGGAGCCCCGGTCCGCACGGTGCAGCAGGTGCTCCACGACAACCCGGATAAAAATATCGGCTTCTTACGGATCCGGACAGTCTGGCCGTTCCCCGAATTCGCACTGGCACAGTTTAAGAATGCACGCCGGTTCCTCGTTCCCGAGATGAACTTCGGGCAGATCGCACGGGAGATCGAGCGGCACGTGCGGGTGCCGGTCGTGTCCATCCCCAAGCTGGGCGGCGATCTCCACCTCCCGTCAGAGCTTGTTGCAGCACTGGATGGTGCATAATGACGTTCGAGGACTGGTTCCGGAAAGACCGGCTCCCCCACATCTATTGCGCCGGTTGCGGGAACGGGACGATCATCAACTGCACGCTCGCAGCGATCGACCAGATGGACTGGAAGAAGGAAGAGACGGTCTTTGTCTCGGGGATCGGCTGCTCGTCGCGGGCGCCAGGTTATATCATGACCGATTCACTCCACACCACCCACGGCCGGGCGCTCGCGTTTGCGACCGGGGTCAAGATGGCGAACAAAAAGTTAAACATAGTCGTATTCACGGGAGACGGCGACCTTGCGGCGATCGGCGGCAACCATTTCATCCACTCCTGCCGCCGGAACATCGATATCACCGTCGTCTGTATGAACAACCAGATCTACGGCATGACCGGCGGGCAGGGCAGCCCCACGACGCCGAAAGGCTGCTTCTCCACGACAACCCCGTACGGGTCGTCCGAGCCGGTGTTTGACCTGTGCGAACTGGCGATCGCCGCCGGCGCAAACTATGTCGCCCGCTGGACGTCCTATCACGTAAAGGAGCTCGAAAAGGCGGTTCTTGCCGGACTCCAGACACCGGGCTTTTCGTTTGTGGAGGCGATGACCCAGTGCCCGACCAACTTCGGGCGCCGGAACAAGTTCAAACAGGTCGTCGACCAGGTGGAATTTATCAGGAGTCACGCGCTCTTAAAAGCGAAACGCGACCGGCTGCTCCTCGAGAACAAGAAAGTACCCGGCGACATGTTCGTTGTCGGGGAGCTGGCACGGCGCAACCGGCCGGCGATGGGGGTGCAATGATGCGGCATGAGGTCAGGTTCTCGGGGTTCGGCGGGCAGGGGATCATCCTCTCCGCCGTCATCCTCGGGCGGGCTGCGGTAATGTACGACAGCAAGCACGCGGTGCAGACGCAGGTGTACGGTCCGGAGGCGCGGGGCGGTGCGTCGATGAGCGCCCTGATCATCGATGATGAGCCGATCCTGTTCCCCAAGGTGACAAACCCCGACATCTTTGTGATCATGTCCCAAGAGGGGTTCGAGAAGTACGGTGCGGATGCCCCGGATAACGCCGTGATGGTTCTGGACTCCTCCCTTGTCCACTCCCGCCCGAAATGCAGATATATTGAGATCCCCGCAACCCGGGAGGCAAAGGAGACGCTGAAAAGAGACATCGTTGCAAACATCGTGATGCTGGGCGCGCTTGTGGCAACAACAAAGGTCGTCAGTGACTCCGCGCTCGAAAAGGCGATCCTCGATTCCGTACCGAAAGGCACCGAGGCGCTCAACACCAAAGCGATGAAGAAAGGCATTGAACTTGCGGCAGCAGCACTGTCACCTGGGGAACAGAAGGCATGAAGCTACGCGAATACGAGGCAAAGAAGGTCTTAAAAGAGGCAGGAATACCGGTTCCGGCAGGGTTTTTGATCAAAACAGCGGACGAACTGTCCGCCCATCTTGACGTGCTGGGTGATACGATCGTCTTAAAGGCGCAGGTGGATGTCGGGGGCAGGGGAAAGGCCGGAGGCATCCTGATGGCGGATAAAAAAACTGCGGTCGCAACCGCACGCGAACTCTTCGCAAAGCAGATCAAGGGGCTGCCGGTTGTGGAGATCCTTGCCGAACAGAAACTGGACATCCAGAAGGAGTATTACCTCTCCATCACCGTTGACCGGTCCACAAAGCAGCCGTTGCTCCTCTTCTCCGACGCGGGCGGTGTCGGGATCGAGACAACGGCAAAGGAGAACCCGGATGCGATAAGAAAAGCCGTCGTGTTTCCCCTGATGCGGGACCTGCCGCCGTTCATGCTCCGCGAACTTGCCGGCAAAGCCCCAAAGGAGGTTATGCCGGTGATCAACACGCTCTATCGGGTCTTCTGCGAAAAGGATGCGCTGCTCGCCGAGATCAACCCGCTTGTCGTAACCCCGCAGGGCATCTTTGCTGCCGATGCCAAGATTATCGTCGACGACAACGCCCTTGCACGGCAGGGGATCACGGTCAACCGCGACCTCTCCGAACGGGAGCGTGAAGCGGAAAAGAACGGGTTCTCGTACGTGGAACTGGACGGTACCATCGGGGTTATCGGCAATGGCGCCGGCCTCACCATGTCCACGCTCGATTTGATCGAATATTACGGTGGAAAGGCGGCAAACTTTCTTGATGTCGGGGGCGGAGCAGAGAGCGATCGGGTGAAAAACGCGGTGCAGCTGGTCGCAAGCGTCCCCTCGGTCAGGGTTATCGTCGTCAACCTGCTGGGCGGGATCACCCGGTGCGATGAAGTGGCAAAGGGGATCATCGCAGCCGGGATCTCCCAGAAAGTGATCGTCCGGCTCGCCGGCACCAACGAGGCAGAGGGGAGATCCATGCTCGCAGAAAAAGGCTACGAGATGCTGGACACGATGGACCTTGTGGTGAAAAAAGCCGTGGAGGTGGCGGCATGATCTACGGCGATAAAAAGACCGGGGTGCTCGTGCAGGGCGCAACCGGCAGGCAGGGCGAGTTCCATATCGGACTGATGAACGCGTATGCAAAAGTGGTGGGTGGCCGGGGAGTCGTTGCCGGCGTCACGCCGGGAAAAGGCGGTCAGCAGGTTCACGGCGTCCCGGTCTTTAATACGGTAAAAGAAGCGATGCGCGAGCACGACATCGGTGCTGCCGTCATCTTTGTACCGGCAGGAGCGGCAGCAGATTCGATCATGGAGGAGGCAAATGCCGGTATCGGGACAATCGTCTGCATCACCGAGCACATACCGGTCCACGACACTATGAAGGCGATCGCATATGCCCGGG
>CAZNIL010000112.1:0-4221 GCA_964573085.1 uncultured Methanoregula sp. | reverse complement strand
GCCCCGCCGGCATCTGAGACATAGGGCGACCGGGCTTCCGTGCCGAGGATGCTGGAGCTCGACTTCTCCTCGATCGCGTCCCCGCACCCATGGTCGCCGCACCACGGGACGACGGCGACCCTGCTGTCGTTGAGCGCTGCAGTCAGGGCATCGATCGTGCCGGCCGTGCAGAGGCTGTTCTTCACGTGCTCTTCGGCCTTCGCTTTCATCGCGTGCGAGATCCCGTCAAGGACCTTCTGTGTGCCATCGACGATGCCGGCGCGGTCAAGAGAGGTCTTGTCGCCAAGCCGTGTGACCGCCATCACCTTGCCGGCGTCGATGTCCCGCGGCCCCAGTTCGAGCCGGAGCGGCACGCCCCGGAGCTCCCACCAGTAGTACTTCGCGCCGGGCCGCATGTCGCGAACATCTATCTTCGTCCGGAACCCGGCGCCCTTCAGTTCCTCCTCAAGTTTTTGCGCAGACGCAAGCACGTCGTCGTGCCGTTTCCCGATCAGGATCGGCACGATCACGACCTGGATTGCCGCGACGGCCGGGGGGAGGATCAGCCCCTTGTCGTCCCCGTGGACCCCAATCAGAGCAGCAATGCATCGCTCCGATATCCCATAGCAGGTCTGGTTGGCGAACTGCTGCTCCCCGTTCTTATCCTCGTAGTTGATGGCAAACGTCTTCGAGAAATGGGTGCCGAGGTGGTGGACGGTGCCGATCTGGAGGGTCTTGCCGTTGGGCATGACCGTGTCCACGGCAATCGTGTAATCAGCGCCGGGGAACTTGTCCCAGTCGGGACGCTTCGAGATGATGATGGGGATGCACATGGACTCGTAGAACTCGCGGGTCAGCGCAATCTCCGACTCCACCTGCGCCTCGGCCTCGTCCCATGTCGCGTGCACCGTGTGCGACTCCATGAACGACGTGATCTCACGCAAACGTATGAGCGGCCGGGTCTGCTTGGTCTCGTACCGGAACGTGTTGACGACCTGGTAGATCCGTAACGGCAGGTCAGCGTGCGAACGCACCCAGAGGGCGTACATCGGGTAGATCGCCGTCTCGCTCGTGGGGCGCAGCGCAAGTTTGACCTCAAGCGGGGTTGTACCCCCGTGGGTCACCCAGTACACCTCGTCCTCGAACCCCTTGATGTGCTCCGCTTCCTTCATGAACTCCTGTTCCGGGATGAGCAGGGGAAAGAGGGCTTCCGAATGTTCACGGTCGAGAAGGTCGCGCAGGCGCTGGTACACGTGTTTGCGGAGCGCGAACCCGTACGGGTACCAGACGTAGAGCCCTTTGACCGGGTAGCGGACGTCCATGATCTCCGCACGCCATAAAATGTCGTTATACCATTCAGAAAACTGGTGTTTTGGCGGCAGTGCGCCCTTATCCTCGTCCATGAAAAAACCTTAAATCACCAATTGTATGACCTGCGGCGTAATAAATGCCTCGACGAGCGCCGCAACGGCGATCAGGGGGAGGACTATTAACACAAAACTCCAGGCAAGCCGCTGTGTCTCTGCCGCTGCATCACCCTTGCCATAGTACTCGTTGATGAGCGACTGGGAGAGCATGATCCCCAGTGCGCCGGCAATGATAAAGCCGGGGACCTCAAAGATTCCGTGCGGGAGGATCGCTGCCGCGACAAAGGCAGGACTGTGCTGCTGGTGGACGATCTCCATGATGGCGCCGATGACGATGCCGTTTAAACTCATGATGAATATGGTAAATATCCCAAAAGAAGCCCCCCCAAGGAAGAGGAAAAGGCAGGCTTCAAGGTTATTGAGAAAGATCTTGCTGCCAATCTCAGCGTTAGTGCCCCCCATCACCTGCTTCGCGACATCTTTTTCAAACATGTGCATGAACTCCTCGCCGACCGCTTGGTTCTGGGCAGTCCCGACCCAGCCGATGAGGATGGTCGAAAAGAAGAGCAGGGATATGATGATGACCGCTCTGCCAATGCCATTTTCAGACATAGAGGACCATCCGTGTCATGTCCCGGATACCGGGAGCAAGCCCCACGATGATCATCGCAAGCACGACAAGGTGCCAGAAGTCAGGGTCTGCCTCTTTACGGTACAGCTCGAGAATATAGATCGCGGGGAAGAGCACGATGAGTTTTAAGGGGAACATGACAAACGCCGTGCCCGTCCACTCGATAAGGTTCGAACCCACCACATGCTCTTCAACATACTGGAGTGCGGGGTGGAAGTCAATGCCAAAACTTGTCGCACTCGCGTCCAGCATGTGCCCGAAGATGAGGGTGATGTAGAGCGGGTCCCTGACGTACTTCCATGCAAGCACGTACCGCATGAACGACCAGAGGATGGTGGTTGCAGTGACTGCCATGAGGGGAATGATGAAGAGGACAAAGAGGTCGATTTGTGTCGTAGTAATCCCGTAGGCTGCGAGAGTAAGGATCACGACAAACGTGCTCATGGCGCCGGCAAAGAAGTAAAACGAGAGGAAGTTTTTCACAAGCCCCTGCTTCTCGAGGTACCGCGACAGAAAGATCATGGAGAGCGTGAAGAAGAAGAGGACAAAGTAGATCAGCGGCGTGACCAGCAGGAACTGGAGATCCCCTTTGATCATCCCCGTGTCCTGCACGACCCTTGAGACCCCGCCCAGCACGACATAGGGGAGGGTGGCGAGGATGAACTGCGTATCGACCGTGAGCCTGATCCGGTTCAGGTACCGGGAACTCATCAGCCAGCGGTAAAAAATGTATATGGCGATGACGAGGATAAACGCGTAGGTGAGCGTGTCAACAACGTTATAGGGCTGGCCGTACCGTATGGGATCGATGTAGTATTTGTAGATGAACTCACTAATCATTTCTGATCTCAATGAGCGCAGAGCCTATAAAATTACTCAAATCAAAACCGTTCGACAAGTCCCGGTGGATGCAGCTCCCCCGTGATGTGGTGATCGGTCATGACGTACTCGCCCAGATCCCGGATGTCTGCGAGGACCTGACGCTCGGCAGCTCTGCGCTCCTCATTTCAGGAAAAAGCACCATGGACCTCGCCGGGGACAAGGTCCGGGGGTTCATGGAAGACCACTATGATATCACGACGTTTACTGCAGAAACGATCAGCCCCGCAATCATAAAAAAAGGAGAGGCCGCAGCAAAAGGCGTGGACTTCGTGATCGGGGTTGGAGGCGGCAGGGTGATCGATACCGCAAAGATCGTCTCCTACAACACCGATAAGCAGTTCATATCGGTCCCCACCGCGGCTTCGCATGACGGGATCGCGTCGGCCCGTGCATCGCTTCCCACCATGGAAGGGCACGCGTCCCTCGAGGCGCAGCCCCCGATTGCGATTGTTGCCGATACCGGCATCATCGCTGCCGCCCCGCACCGTCTCCTTGCGGCAGGGTGTGCCGACATCATCTCCAATTACACGGCAATCCTCGACTGGGACCTCGCCCACCGGGTGAAGGGCGAGCCGGTGAGCGAATATGCGATGGCGCTCTCGAAAATGACGGCCGAGATCCTGGTAAAAAACGCCCACGTGATCAAACCGCACAACGAGGAGTCCGCGTGGTTTGTCACAAAGGCGCTGGTCTCAAGCGGGGTCTCGATGAGCATCGCAGGCTCTTCGCGCCCGGGAAGCGGCGGCGAGCATAAGTTCTCCCATGCGCTTGACCGGCTTGCACCCGGAAAAGCCCTGCACGGTGAGAGTTGCGGGATCGGCACGATCATCTCGATGTACCTGCACGGCGGGGACTGGAAGGGCATCCGGGCATCGTTAAAGATGATCGGCGCCCCGACAACTCCCGCAGATGTGGGGATCGATGACAGTATTGCAGTTGAGGCGCTCCTCATGGCAAAGACCATCCGTCCGGAGCGCTTTACTATACTGGATATGGGACTGACCAAAGAGTCTGCAGAAAAGGTTGTCCGGATGCTCTACAAGGAGTGACGTTTATGGCGGAAGCAAAGACCAAGGTGACCCTGATCGGGACGATATATGCACGGCAGGGCGTTGAATTTATATATGAGGGGGAAGCTGCTGCCTGCGATACCTGCAAGGTGAAAAAAGCGTGCCACAACCTCCAGAAGGGAAGGAAATACCGGGTCGTCACCGTCCGCACAACGCACCACGAGTGTAGCGAGCACGTAAACGGTGCAACTGCTGTCGAGGTGATGGAGGCGCCGGTGACGGCGCTGATCAGTGCCGAGATGGCGATGGTCAACTCCAGGATCAAATTCGAATCCTCCTGCAACAAGGCGGA
>CAZNIL010000111.1:0-4265 GCA_964573085.1 uncultured Methanoregula sp. | reverse complement strand
ATCCTGCTCGATCCGGCTTCAGCCCCGAACCCGGAATATATCGGGATGGAGTTGATTGGCATTGGTGTTGTTGTCGTGGGACTCGCGGCGGCATATTTCCTTATCAAGAAGGCAGGAGGAATTACTATCGGCGAACCCGGTGAAAATAAGCCGCCGGTTTTATAATTTTTCATCCTTTTATTTATTCTCGATAATCTTTTGGGGATCAGGATTAATCCATCATGAGGTCCTGCACCGGCAGGATTTATCAATTCTCTCCTAAAACAAGTCTTAATACCTTAACACAACTAAAATTTAGGATGATGAGCCCATCGAAGCTTCCGGGTGGCCCAACGCAGGATGAAGTCATGGCAGTGGCGCTCTTCAAGCTCGGGCTGCGTGCCGGGGATCTGGTGCTCGATATCGGTTGTGGCACCGGTAAGGTTTCGATCGCTGCTGCACGACAGGAGGCGCATGTTGTCGCAATTGACCGGCGGACTGAAGCGGTCCGGTTCGCAAAAAATGCAGCGAAACACGAGGGTGTAAAAACGATTGAATTTATCTGCGGTGAAGCGCATGATTTTCTTGCTGCCGACAACCGGATATTTGACTGTGCATTTGTCGGAGGTTCTCATGCTATTTCGGGATTCCTGCCGGTTCTTGCACAGCGCGTCCGTCGGAACATTGTCGTGAACGCAGTCCTCGTCTCGACATTGCAGACAACAGTAGAAACGATGCAGGATCTTGGGATCTTTTCCGAAGTCGTCCATTTACAAATCGCGCGCTCGCACAGGATTTCAGAAAGCATCATGTTCAAACCCATCGATCCGGTCTATGTGATTGTCGGGAAAGGTGCCGCATGCTGATCGGTCTGGGACTTGGCCCGGGAAATCCGGAGCTCCTTACGCTGCGGGCAGTCCGTCTCATCAAGGAAGCCGATGCAGTATTTGTGCCCGGCCGGATTGCGTACAACCTTGTCAGGCCATATCGTGAACCGGTCATGCTCGACTTCCCGATGACCGGTGACGAAACCCGTATCTTAACAAGCCTGCGCGAAAATGCGGAAGTAATTGCCCCGGAAGCAAAGCAGGGTTGTGCAGTGTTTGGCATCCTTGGCGATCCAAACTTTTTCTCGACGTTCTCCCGGCTCTGCGAGGTCATGAAGGAGAGGTATCCTGAGATAGAATGTCGCACAGAACCCGGAATTTCGGCAATCACCGCATTTGCAGCAGCGGCAAATCTCTCACTCTCCAAAGGATTTATTGTGTCTGACGAGGGAATCCCCGATACCCGCATCCTCTTAAAAGTGAGGCGGCCAAAGGAGCGTGCTGCAGAACTGCAAAAAGAGGGTTATCGCACGTTTGTTCTGGTCGAGCGGATGTATTTCCCTGATATGAAGGTGTATCGTGATGGTGATATGCCAGAGAGAAGCGACTATATGAGTGTCATGTATGCGAGGCGATAAGATGCCGCACGTACCAGAGCCGGTCGTTTATTTCGTTGGTGCCGGCCCGGGAGATCCTGAATTAATCACCGTTAAAGGAAAAAATCTTCTCAAGCGTGCAGATGTACTGGTTTTTGCCGGGTCGCTTGTCAACCCTGAACTTGTTGGTCAGTCAGATGCACCCATCAAGCTTGACAGCTGGGGGATGCAGCTCGAAGATATCGTCACTGAAATGGAGCGGCATGCAAAATCCGGCAAAACCGTTGTCCGGCTCCACTCCGGAGACCCCTCTCTCTTTGGTGCAATTGTCGAGCAGATAGCAGAACTAAAAAACAGGGGTATTGCCGTAAAAATTGTCCCGGGGGTTTCATCGCTGTTCGCTGCATCCGCCGCGCTCCAGATCGAACTTGTGCTCAACGGGATCACCGATGCACTGGTCATCACCCGCCCTGCCGGAAAGACGCTTGCAGAGGACCATATTCCGGAGCTCTCGGGCCTCGGTGCAACAATGGCAGTTTTCCTGGGCACTGACCGTTTTGAGGAAGTGATAAAAAAACTCACCTGTCCGCCCGATACCCCGGCAGCAGTCGTCTACCATGCATCGTGGGATGATGAGAAGCTCATCCGTGGAACTGTCGCCAATATCGCAGAAAAAGCACGGGAAGCCGGTATTGAGAAGACTGCTCTCCTGATCATCGGGAAGGTTATTGATCCGCGCAACCAGTACAGGAGGTCGCATCTGTATTCATGACCAAGACTGTTGTCATCGCATTTCCGAGGTCATTTCCGCAGGCACGGCGGATTGCAGAGCATCTTGACGCAACCCTGCTTCCCTACGATGCCGATGTCTTTGCCCGGACATATAAATCCGCACAGCGGATTGTCGCGCTGATGGCAACCGGTATTGTGGTACGTTCAATCGCACCGTTGCTTGAGGACAAGTGGGTGGATCCTGCGGTAGTCGTGGTTAGCCCGGACCTCTCGTACGCTATACCATTGGTTGGGGGGCACCATGGCGCCAATGAACTTGCACAGGAGCTCGCTGCCCTTGGCATCAGGCCCGTGATTACCACTGCGACTGAGGCAATGGGCAGGGAATCTGTAGAAGTGATCGCAGAACGGCTCGGCTGCGATATCGCGAACCGTGATTCCACCCGTCAGGTAAATGCTGCAATCATTGATAGTGAGGTGCCCGTCCACGCAATCCGGGGGCCGGCAATTGTGATCGCCGGCCCCAAGGTATCTGTCCTTTTCAATAAAGGCGTGTATACCGTTGGTATCGGGTGCCGGAAGGGAATAAAAAAAGAAGAAGTGCTTGACGCGGTCTGTCAGGCACTCGGTGCATGCAGGATCTCACCTCATGAGGTATTCGTATATGCGACAACGGTAAAGAAATACAGTGAAACGGGACTTTTGGAGGCAATTGCATCGCTCCCTGCCGGATTGATATTTCTTGAAGACGAAATTATCAATGCGCAACTCCTGCGATCACCCTCACGGGCAGGGCGAATCGGCCTTTTAGGGGTTGCAGAGCCTTCTGCCCTTGCCCTGTCAAAACACAAAGAACTTGTCATGGAAAAAACAGTATTCGGGAGGGTGACCATTGCAATTGCCCGCTGAAGAGAGAGGTACACTCGCCATCGTTGGCATAGGACCCGGAAGTCCTGACCAGATGACCACACGGGCGCTCAAAGTTATCGCGGGAGCAGAGATCGTTATCGGCAATGACACGTACCTTGACCAGCTCAAAGAGTTCCTGGCAGGGAAAAATATTGTCCGCAGCTCAATGGGAAAGGAAGTCGAACGTGCGAAAACTGCTATCAGGATGGCGCAGACACGTAAGGTTGCAATAATCTCCGGTGGCGATGCCGGGGTATACGGGATGGCAGGGATCGTGCTCGAAGTTCTGGAGCACGAGAAAAACGTAATTCCGGTCGAAATTGTACCTGGGGTGACTGCTGCAAACGCTGCCGCATCAAAGGTCGGGTCCCCCCTCTCCGGAGATTTTGCCGTTATCAGCCTTTCCGACCTTTTGACCCCGCTTGACGTCATCGAGAAGAGGCTGGACGCGGTCTTCTCTGTCGGAATCCCGGTTGTCCTTTATAATCCAAGAAGCCGGGGCAGACCGCATAACTTTCTTGCTGCAATTACAATCGCACGAAAATATCTGGATGAGAAAACCCCCATTGGCCTTGTTAAGAATGCATTCCGCGAGGGAGAGAAGATCACCATAACAACGCTGGGTGAGATTGAGCAGTGGTCTGACGGTGTGGACATGCATACCACGGTCATCATTGGGGGGCTTGAGAGCAGGATTTGGAGGATGGGAAAGGATGTCAAGGGAATCATCACGCCACGGGGATACCACCGGAAATACATATACTGATCTTGGCGCAAAGACCCGCGAGGCATACGAGATCTCCCGGAAGTCACGGGTGCTGGCGAGGTCTGTGATCGGGAACACAACGTACGATGACCGGATCCGGCAACGGTGCTCGGTTGCAGTTGGGGATTTTTCGATGGCGCAGCTTATGCGGTTCTGTCATGATCCTGTCGGTGCTTCACGCGCAGCGCTCGATCGGAGTGCACCAATTATCACGGATATCAGGATGGTGCAGGCAGGCATCCAGAAAGAAGGGCATACTTCTGAGGTGATCTGTGCGCTTGACTACGGGACTGACCTTGCCCATGACCGGGGAATCACGCGTGCATCAGCGGGATTTATATCGCTTGAGGATCGCATCGCAGGTTCGATCATTGTGATAGGGAATGCTCCCTCAGCTCTCCTTGCCGTGTGCGATATGGTCAGGCGCGGCATGCGGCCGTCGCTCATCATTGGCAC
>CAZNIL010000110.1:0-4310 GCA_964573085.1 uncultured Methanoregula sp. | reverse complement strand
TTACAAAAAGGCGAGAGCACCTTTGTCCGCAGCGGGACACGGCACCGGCTTAAAAACACCGGGACCGTCCCGCTCGAAGTGATCGAAGTCCAGCTCGGGGACTACCTCGGTGAGGACGATATCGTCCGGTTCGAGGACGATTACGGAAGGAGATAAAGTCCCTTTTTTGAGATCCCCCTCCGGTATAAAAATTCTCTTTGTACAATTTTTAAAAACAAATGCCCTGAGTCCTGTCGACGGTTTTTAAAAAAATTTCGCCGGTGAAAGCCCCGCGCCCGGCTGTGCAGGTTTCAACCCGCCTGTTCTCGTTATTTCTCCAGGCATCTCATCGGGAATCCTCTTCTCCCTTCGGCCTTTCTGTCATGATGTCTATAAGTATCACATACAGAAAGACTGCTCCTGTCCCGGTTCTGCCGGTTGCCGGGACCTGAAGAAAAGATTTGTCGTACTATCTGTTCCTGATTTGACCAAAGTCCCGCAGATGCACCAGAACGGGCCAAAAACAAGTTAAATAAACTATAAATCCTCCGTGCGTGATGGGAAAGTGTGTGAATCATGGAGAACGATCCCGTCGTATTTCATGGCGACCTGCGGCAGCTGCTGGAAAAAGTTGAGACCGGCGAGATTATCCCTAAGCTGCAGGCCTCGCACGCTCCCATGTGCAAATTTTTTACCGCATACTACGTCATCAGCGGCATCCGGCACGTTGTCCCCCTCGTGCACGGTCCAACCGGATGCCCACTCTACATGTCCGACTTTGTCAGGACCCGGGAATGCTGCGAGATCCGCGGCGTCCCGCTCGAACCCACTGCCTGCACTGCCCTTGACGAAAGCCATGTCATCTACGGGGGCGAGGGAAAACTCCTGGAAGCAGTAAAGGAAGCATACGCAAAGTACCACCCCGACCTCATCGTTATCCTCTCCTGCTGCTGTTCCGGGATCATCGGCGACGATGTCGAGAGCATCGCCCGTGAGGCAGAGAAGCTGGTCGGCTGCAGGGTGCTTGCACTTAAAAGCGAAGGCTTCGGCGGCGACTTCAGGAGCGGCTACGAGGACGCGTTCAAGCTGATTATGGAGCTGATGGAGCCCCCGGAAAAGAAGATGAAAGGGACGATCAATATCCTCGGGGCCCGCTGGGGGCCGTCCCCCACGGAGTTCAACTGGGACATGGACGAGATCGAACGGCTCCTTTCTGAGATTGGGATAAAGATAAACGCCATCATCGCGGGAGGGTGCACCGTTGAGCAGATAAAACATGCCCGGGAGGTCGAACTGAATGCATCGTGGTGCTATGACTGGGGGCAGAAGCTGGGCGACCTGATGCAGGAACGGTTCGGCATCCCCTACAGCAGGACCGGGCAGCCCTACGGGCCTGAGGCAACAAAGGAATGGCTGCTCGGCGTTGCGACCCCTCTTGGCATGGAAGCAGAAGCCCTCGGGGTGATCGGGCGGGAGATGAAGGAAGTTGAGCCCGACCTTGCCTACCTGAGGCAGGCCCTGTCAGGAAAAACGGCAATCATCGAGATATCGGAATTTCCCGGGCCGATCCGGGCACTCTCCCTCGCACGGATGGCGGCGGAGTTCGGGGCGCATCCCGTCGTGATCAATGTCCATCCGTACACGATCAAGGAGCGGATGCCCAGCATCAAATTCATTTTAGAGAGCGGTATCAACCCGGAAATAATCTTAACAAAAGGACTTTTCCGGCTGGGAAGCTTCTGCTCGTCAAAAGAGACCGAGGACGAGCTGGAGGCGATTGTAAAAGGGTATGATAACGCGATCTTCTTTGGAAACTCCGGCCGGTTCCCTCCCTGCCCGGTAGTAAACCTGTCGCTCATGAACCCGGCGTTCCAGCCCCAGTACGGCTTTAAGGGAATTAAAAACATCGCCGCTCTCGTCAGGCAGGCCCTGGAGAACAAGGACCTCCCGCGTTCGCGCCTGTTCAGGGGGATGCTCTATGGAACAAGGACCCGGTAAAGAAACGGGCGGGGCAATACCCCCGTCGTCCGAAAAATGCACGGATCCCTACCTCCGGTGTGCCTTCAACGGCGCCGCCCAGACAGCACTGGGAGTATCCGGTTCTGCCCTGCTTGCCCATTCCCCTCAGGGGTGCGAGTACCTTGTCAACAATGCATTTGCCTCGCAGGAATGCGACTACATGGAGACCGTCACGCTGTGCACAAAGTTGTGCGTCGACGAGATCGTGCACGGCGGTGAGGACATTCTTGCCCGTACGATCCGGGAAGTAAAGGATCTCCCGATCTCCGCCCTCTTCGTGCTCAGTGCGTGCGGGCCCGAGATTGTCGGCGACGACATCGTCGCAGTATGCGAGACCCTGCAGCCGGAGGTGAAATTCCGGCTCGTCCCGGTCGAGTGTGCCGGGTTCAGGGGATCGCAGTATGACGGCATCGATATCGCGCTGGATACGATCTTAAAAAGACTGGTGAAGAACAAAGGGGAGAAGGTCCCGGGCTCGGTCTGCCTTATCGCCCCCCACGCAAACGCCAACCCGACATGGATCGCAGACCTTGCATGGGTAAAACAGGTACTTTCACGGCTGGGCGTCCGGGTTGTTGCCACGCTTACCCACAAAACTCCCCTTTCCGAGATTGAGAATGTTGCATCTGCAGAGACATCCATCCTGCTGAGCCATGACGCCGGGCAGAAAGCGGCGGATTATCTTTTGGCGGCCTATGGCATTGAACAGGTGTGCAGGGGGATACCCCTGCCCATCGGCATGACCAACACGCAGCGCTGGCTGACCGCACTCGGGGAGCGGTTCGATGCGCAGAAAACCGCGGAGAGCATGGTTGCGGAAGGCGAGCGGATGGTGACGGCGACGTGCCGGCGCAAGTGGCCGATGGCGCGGTTCCTGTACCGGACCCCCGCCGCGATCGTTGCCGATGCCACGGTCGGGATCCCGCTGGTCCGGTTTGTCACCGAGGATATGGAGATGACACCGGAACTCGTCGCCCTGTACACCTCGCAGCGCCCGGTGCGGGAACTGCTGGAACAGGAACTGAAAAGTCTTAAACTTGACCCGAAGGTCGTGTACGGTACGGACGTGTACAAGACGAGGAAGAGTCTTCTGGAGGTAAAGCCACGGGTCGTGTTCGGGAGCACCATCGAACGGCATGCCAGCGAGGGGCTTCCTGTGGCATATGTTGTCGAGGTGGTGAGAATAATGCGCCAGTTCAGGATGATCAACAGGGAATACTTCGGGTATACCGGCATCTTAAACCTCTTCGAGTGCGTCCAGAACGAGTGGACGATGGGATGGCGTTCAAAAGAGAGAAGGTACGAGGCGAAGTGGTGAACGAAACTATGAGACAGATCGCGATATATGGCAAAGGGGGCATCGGGAAGAGCACGATCGCCTCAAACCTTTCTGCGGCGCTGAGCGGGATGGGGCATTCGGTCATGCAGGTCGGGTGCGATCCCAAGAGGGACTCGACGAGGATCCTTGCCGGGGGGCGGTTTATCCCGGCCGTGCTGGAAGAGCACCGGGAACAGCTGAGGGTGGGCAAAGATGAATATGCAATCAAGCTTGACCATATCGTCTTCAAATCGCCCGGCGGGATCTACCTTGTCGAGGCAGGGGGGCCGGAGCCGGGTGTCGGATGTGCCGGCAGGGGCGTGCTGACAGCGTTGCAAATATTAAAAGACCTCAAGGCGTTCGAGACCTACAAGATCGATGTGGCAATCTACGATGTCCTTGGTGATGTTGTCTGCGGGGGTTTTTCAATGCCCATCCGCGAAGGGTTCGCAAAAGAGATCTACCTCCTCTGCTCCGGCGGGTTCATGAGCATCTATGCGGCAAACAACATCGCCCGGGCTGTGCAGCGCCTGGCAAAGCGGGGGGACACCGGGCTTGCCGGGATCATCTGTAACAGTAATGGCGATGAAGCGTTCGAGCGTGCAGTCATTCCCGAATTTGCAAAAAAGCTGGGGACTTCATTTGTCCGGTTCGTCCCCAGGAGTCCCGTGATCCAGGCGTGCGAGCTGGAAGGCAGGGCTGTGGTAGAGCATTCTCCCGGTTCGAAGGAAGCGGAGATCTTCAGGAATCTTGCAAAAGCGATCATGGATAACGATTCACGGGTGATCCCGACACCGATAAACGACCTCGCCGAGCTTGAGAAGATGTACCGGCAGCATCTTGTAAAGAGATAAGAGTCCGGGTATGGCCGGTTTGAGGTGCGGCATGAAAATCTTCTTTTGGCTGGTATGAGAACCCGGATGAGATTTTTCAAAACGGGCCGAAAGTTTAATTATATGTTTTGATAAGTCTATGCCATGCCAAAATCACTGTA
>CAZNIL010000109.1:0-4328 GCA_964573085.1 uncultured Methanoregula sp. | reverse complement strand
CCTATAAGATATTGAACTAATAAGAACCAATATTTTACCACTAAACACGGGTTAATTTTACCTGAACTTAAAACGGCGTTTTTATGCGGATCCTGGCGATTGGTCTTGGCGGGGCGGGGGGAAGAATTGTGGATAGGCTCTACAGTACCGACCGTCGCAGCAGCAAGGTGGAGTGTGTCCAGGCACTTGTGGTGGATGTCGATCCAGACAGCCTCTCACAACTCACCTCGCTTCCGGAATCATCAAAGATCTACTTCCCCCCGATTGACATCCCCCATCAGCAGGATCCTCCGGATACAGGTACAACAGCAACCATCGACATCGCAGAAGTGACCGCACACGTCCAGACTATGGCAACAGGTGAAACGGATGCAATATTTATCTGTGCCGGGCTGGGGGGCGGGCTTGTTGACTCTGCATCCCATATCGTTGCAGCACTTCGTACTTCCATGGTAGAGCCGATCTTTGGGCTTGTCACGCTTCCCTGCCTTGCAGAGGGGGAGCGGTGCTCGGCGAAAGCTGCAGACGATATCGAAATGCTCGCCCCCATGCTTGACGGGGTAATCCTCTTCGATAACGAAACATGGTACAAAAAGATCAAATCCCAGCAGAAGGCTCTTGCGCGTGAGGATGAGGGGTTTGCAGCACGGTGGTGGCTGAAAAAAAAGCCGGACCGGGTATTATCCCCCGTCCAGAAGATGTATTCCCTGTTGAATGATGCCATTGTCAGGAGGATTAGCCTCATACTCAGGGCAGGAGAATTTAAAGCGGACGGTGGGATTGAACTGGCAGAGGTTGTCCTTGATTCCGGCGAAGTCCTGAATACAATGAAGGGGATGGGCTTTATCACCATTGGATATGCCGTTGAACAAATCCCCAAAAACCCCCTGAATTTTCTTTCGAAATTGCGTCCGATAGGATTTTTTGCCGATGAGCACCAGAAAAGAACTTCGCGGATTGTGGAACTGGCAAAGCAGGCAATCTATCATGAAATCTCCACGCCCTGCGATTTGACCAGCGCCCATAAAGCTCTCGTGCTGATCGCGGGGCCTTCCCATGAACTTTCCCTGAAAGGGTATATGACTGTACGGAAATGGATAGACCGCAGCATTGCCGGGCTCGAGACGAGGTCCGGCGACTATCCGGTGACCAGCACCAGATTTGTTGCTATTATCGTCATGCTGACCGGCCTTGAAAATATTCCACGTATCGGGGAACTCAAAGAGATCCGTGCCCAGTATAATCAACACCTAGCAGCAGAACAGGCACCGGGCGATACAGATGTCAGCATGAAGGATTCCAGCAGGGAGCCCGTCGCAGCATCTTCCGGTACCTCTCAAAGGTCACCCGTACTTCGGGATAAAATGATATCCATTCCCAAAAATAAAGTGTCAGGTGAACCTGGAGAGATTCCTTCCTCACCGCCGCCAGCCATGGATTTGGATGTGGGGTCCCCTGCAGGAACTATGGAAACCCAACCTGGAACCGTCCCGCATCAGCGGCGTGTAATTATTGCAAAACCACATGAGACAACACAGGCAACAGGTTCAATTCCAGCACCAGAGAAAGAAGCGTCCATTCCTGTAAAAAAGATCCTTGCTTCCCAACAATTACCCCATTCGCAGGATAAATTATTGGCATCTCTGGATGATCGTACCAGGCTCAAAGAGCAGGAGAGGAAAAAGATTGAACGTGAACTGCAGAAGCAGAGACTGATTGCTATCGGGCGGGGCCCGAAATTGGACAGGCATTTCCAGAAAACACCAGATACAGCATCCACCTCACACACCCCTCAAAAGGTTAATGCCGAAGATGCTCCTTCTCAAAAAAGCGATTCGGGTGAGGGGGCACGCTACGTGATCCATAAAAAGCAGGACCCCAAAAAAATTGTGCTTCATAAAAAGGGAGCGGAATCTGACCGGACCATCCCTCCAACAACATACCATCGAAAGGACGTCCCCGACAAAAAAATTTCCCTAAAAGACAGAGAGTCCAGGACAGAAACGGCGCAAAGTGACCAGGCGGGCAGCATCGACGACTGGATCAAACAGGCTCCTCCCCGGAAAAAAGACGAGATCTTTGAGCAGGAGATATTCAAGTTAAAAGATGTTCCGCAGATCGTTCGGGATGATGTGCTCCTACATACGAACCTTCAACGCGAGCGGACATCACAAGACAGTAAAACTGTCATACCGGATATAAAAATTGCCGAACCACCAAAGGAGGACGACCCGTCATTAAAAAAACACAATAAAAAAAGATTGGGTGATGATGACGAGGTCAGTTGGGTGAGATAATCAGTTTGTCTCCATTACTTTGGCAAACGGGATATTTCCGGCACCAATCTCGGTTTTGATTTCCAGGCCTTGTTCTACCACGTTGCCGATGAAATTCAGGCCGCTGAATGCAACAATCGAAAGACGATACGGGTTGCGCGGGAGGTTGAATACCTGATTTCCCATCTTCACTGGAAAAATAAAACCTGACTGGTTCATTTGTCCGATAATCTCCTGTACCTGGTTGAGGGAGGACGCTGGGACTTCGCGCACGTTGGCAAGCGCAATCCCTGACTGTGTTCTGCAGTAGCTGTTAATAGATGTGAGTCCTGAAGAAATGAACAGTTCAAGAGGATCGATGGTCGTTCCCCGATAGCCGATCAGGTCAACAAACCGTCTTGCCGTCCCGTTTGCGATTTCAAGCCTCCCCCCATATGCCATTTTTACCGGAACACCGTTTCGCTGAAAGACACCATCCATCGAGATGCTGCAGATTGTAATAATACCTGCAAAGCCATGCGGGATCCGGGGGTCATTGTCAATGATCCGGTAGGAGGAGAAGAACCCACATCCTGTTTTTACAACCTCGTCAAAAGCTGCCCGGATGAGGTCGAGAGATCCTTGGGGAACGATGGAGAGATTATATGCTACATCCCCTGTGCCGGAAACGGGGTCAAATGTGCTGCGGTATGCCAGACGCTCGAGTTTTGAGATGACAAAACCGATGCGGTCATCGACAAGCGCATTATCGGTTTCCTGAAATCCAGCAGGTGTCAATATTCTGCCCTGGTTGCCGATCTTTTCCGTAAAACCCATGGTATCAAGGTAACTGAGATAATATTGGACTGCGCGATCGCTCAGGATGAATCCGCGCTCAGCCATGAGTTCCGAGAGCCGCTTTGCACCAACGGGTTCCCGGTGTTCCTTTAAAATCCTCAGAATCTCGATATATTTCCGCTCGGTACGAATCATACCTGATGTGCCCCCACAACTCCTTTGCTGTCCTGATAGCGTCCTTCATAGAGTTGAGTTCCTCCTCTTACTTCGTAAAGGACCATCTGTACAATGCGATCACCCTGATGAATCTCAAGGTCTCCAGATCCCATGTTCGTCAGGCACAGGGTCAGTTGCCCTCGAAAACCAGGATCCACAAAACCCGCACCAAGAAGGATACCCCGTCTCCCCAGCGATGACCTGCAGCGGAGTGTCCCGGCCAGATCTCCGGATAATTCCACCCATTCCAGACTAGATACGAGTGTGCAGGTGTTTTTAGGGAGGATAACATTGTCAGCCGCACGGAGATCATATGAAGCGGGTTGCTGGCAATCACCACTATATGGCCGTATCACCAGATCCCCCTGCAGAGAGTCATCCCCAAGTCGGTTGCGAATTTCAGTGCCGGAGAGGATCATTCAATAGAGTTTGGGAGAAAACGCTTAATAACTTTTGATGAGAAACCATGCAGAAGGATCCATGGGGTAGAGGACATCCTCTTGGGCTTCGGACCCAAGGACGCGGGTTCGATTCCCGCTGGGTCCGCTTTGTTTTAAAAAATTATTCGAGTTTGATGTAGGAACGTCCTGCTGTTCCAACCGTAACCGGGAGGTTAATAGTCTCCCGATCATTGGGTGCATCGGGGGCGCTTGCATCCACACGTATCCAGTATTCACCCGGAGGCAGCAAACGGACGTCCAGGCTGGAGTAATCGGTAAATATACCTTTTGTGATGTAGTTTGTATCGAAAAGCACCCAATTACTTCCACCATTGTTAGAATATGAGATCCGTTCGGTTACCGTCTCGTTGCCATCATAATTGATCTGCCATTCGAGAGGGATGAAATCCTTGATGACCCCCGGGGCTGTCGAACGCAGGTTCGAAACGTCAAGCGTCGTAGAATTTATTCCTATGTTGGTGAGGTTGGGGATGATGGTGACCCATGTCTGGGGCAATTTCAGTATTGCTTCATTGTTATTGAAGCTGATGATGGAATTGTTACCAAAGATATTGACATTACCACCTTGGGCATAAATCGCCCTGAGCCGGAATGTTCC
>CAZNIL010000108.1:0-4370 GCA_964573085.1 uncultured Methanoregula sp. | reverse complement strand
TGACAGGGGCAGCCGGAACATTTCAAACCTGTTCAGCGAGTCTAAAGAATCATCCCCTTGAACGAATCGGGTGACCGTGTACGAAGGGTAGACCAGAGGAACCCCTCAAAGCAGAAAAAAATGATTCCCTCCACGCACTCACGGTCCCGGAAGTCTACCTGGCTGTTTCAACGGGTTCGTCCGGGCTGACCCAGGCAGAAGCTGAGTTGCGCCTCGGGCAATTTGGGCGCAATGTCATCCGCGAGGTCAGGGGAAAACCCCTCATTGTAAAGTTTTTTGCAAATTTCACGCACATGATGGCGATCCTGCTCTGGATAGGCGGGGCGGTCGGATTCATCGCCCAGATGCCCCAGCTCGGCATCGCTATCTGGATGGTCAATATCATCAACGGAGTCTTCTCGTTCTGGCAGGAGTACCGTGCCGAAAAGGCAACCGAAGCCTTAAGAAAACTCCTGCCTTCGTATGCACGCGTGCTGCGTGACGGTGAGGACCGGCGCATCTTTGCAGAAGAACTTGTTGTGGGGGATGTGATGCTGCTGTCCGAAGGAGACCGCCTCTCAGCTGACGGCCGTCTGGTGGAGGTCTCCGAACTGCGGATTGACCAGTCGACCCTTACCGGAGAATCACACACGGTACGAAAGACAAGTGACGCCATCCTGCAGTCTGACCTTGCCTATGCCGAAATGCCCAATCTGGTGTTCGCTGGCACAAGTGTCACATCCGGCACCGGAAAGGCAGTTGTCATTTCCACAGGGATGGCAACCGAATTTGGAAAGATTGCCAACATGACCCAGATGGTTCAGGAAGAGTTCAGCCCGCTGCAGAGGGAAATGGCATTTGTGACAAAGGTGGTGACCATCATCGCCTGCAGCATCGGCATTGTTTTTTTCCTGCTTGCTGCAGTGCTGGTCGGGGTGAGCCTTGCCGAAAGTTTCATCTTTGCCATGGGCATGGTCGTGGCGTTTGTGCCGGAGGGGCTGCTGCCGGTTGTTACGCTGTCGCTTGCACGGAGCACACAGCGTATGGCACGGCGCAACGCGCTGATCAAGCGGCTGTCAGCAGTTGAAACCCTTGGCTGCACGACCGTGATCTGCACGGACAAGACCGGGACACTCACCCAGAACGAGATGACCGTCCGGGACCTGTGGCTCTTTAATCGCGGGTTGACCGTGACCGGTGTCGGGTACAAGCCCGAAGGCCAGATTATGGAGGGCCAGGAGCCGGTTCCGGTTGATGGCGATCTCCGGCTGCTGCTCATTGCCGGAGGACTCTGCAACAATTCACGAATGATCCCGCCGGATATTAAATCCCCTCACTGGACCGTCCTTGGCGACCGCACCGAGGCAGCCATGAAGGTTGCGGCACTCAAGGGGGGGATTGACCTTGAGGCAGAAGTCCGCGGTACGCCCCGTCTCCGTGAGCTGCCGTTTGATTCGATCCGCAAAAGGATGTGCACCATCCACCAGCTGCAGTCATCCCAAGTGGCGTACGTCAAGGGTGCGCCCAAGGAGATTCTCAGGCTGTGTTCCCATGTCAGGTGGAACCAAGAAAACCATGTCATGGATGAGAATTTCCGCTCGGAGATAATGGCAGCACATGACACGTACGCCCGGAACGGGCTCCGGGTACTTGCGGTTGCGCTTCGCCAGCTGCCCAATGATGGGACTGACTACCGGCATGAAGTGATCGAATGCGACCTGACCTTCCTTGGACTGGAAGCAATGATGGATCCCCCGCGGGACGAGGTTGCGCAGGCTGTCGGGACGTGCCACCGGGCCGGCATCCGCATTATTATGATCACCGGTGACTACGGGCTGACTGCGGAAAGTATCGCGCGGCGCATCGGTATTATCAGGCAGCCACAACCCCGTATTATCAGCAGTGCTGATTTCGATGCAATGGATGACGAAACGCTCAAATCCGCCCTGAACGAGGAGGTCATCTTTGCACGGGCTACACCGGGGCACAAGCTCCGGGTTGTAACCGCCCTGCAGGAGATGGGGCATATTGTCGCGGTCACCGGTGACGGGGTGAACGATGCACCGGCGCTCAAGAAAGCCGATATTGGTGTCGCCATGGGCATCGCAGGCACTGATGTGGCAAAGGAGGCAGCGGATATGATTCTGACCGATGACAATTTTGCTTCCATTGTCAATGCGATTGAGGAAGGGCGGGGGGTTTATGCCAATATCAAGAAGTTCATCAGCTATATCTTCACCAGCAACACCCCGGAAGCAGTACCCTTTATCTTCTGGGCATTGAGCAGCGGGCGGATCCCGCTCGCGCTCGGTGTGATGCATATTCTCTCTGTCGATCTTGGCACCGATATGGTACCGGCGCTGGCACTGGGTGATGAGCCGCCTGAGCTGGGAGTGATGGACAGACCGCCCCGCGACCTGAAGGAGCATGTCATCACCCGATCTCTGCTCGTGCGTGCATACCTTTTTCTGGGTTTAATCCAGAGTTTCGCGGTAATGGCAGCTTTTTATTTCCAGTACTGGATGAACGGTTACTGGGGCCAGTGGCTGGATCTCCCCTCAACGGGACTCCTTTACCAGTCCGCAACGGCGATGGCGCTGGGCGCTGTAGTTGCCACCCAGATTGGCAACCTCTTTGCCCAGCGGACCGAACGCACGTCAGCATTCCGCTTGGGCTGGTTCAGCAACCGGATGATCTGGATAGGTATCGCATCCGAACTCCTGCTGATCTCGCTGATTGTCTATGTCCCGTTCCTCCAGAAGGTAATCGGGACTGCGGCGTTCCCGCTGGGAAACTGGTTGTTTTTGTTTGCATGGACGCCGTCATTACTGCTGGCTGATGAACTGCGCAAGGCGCAGGTGCGCCGGCGTGAACGCACAATGAACACTATTCCAAAACCAGGAGGAACAGTATGAAAATCATGATTATTGGTTGCGGCAGACAGGGTACCGAACTGGCAAAGACCCTCTGCCAGAATGTATCTGAAATCACGGTTGTGGACAATGACCCGGCCGCTTTTGAACGCCTCGGTCCCCAGTTCGGGGGTCAGATCATATGCGGGGACGGCCTTGACCGTGATGTTCTTGTAAAGGGAGGCATCGATTGGGCGGACGGACTGGCAGCGTTGACTGCCAGTGACGACACCAATATCGTTGTAGCCCGGCTCGCCCGCCAGGTCTTCAAAGTTCCCCGTGTGGTTGCCCGGGTGCACGACCCCCGCAAGGCCGAGATCTACCGGAGACTTGGCGTGCAGACAGTTACCCCTGTCGTACTGGGTACCCAGCGGTTTGCCGAGCTGCTCACATTCTCCCTGCTGGTACCGATAAAGAGGCTGGGAAATGGCGAGGTCGGTATCGTTGAGATGGACGTACCCCCCAACCTGATCGGCCGGATGGTGAACGAGCTGACGATTCCCGGGGAGATCCAGGTGATTGCAACCACGAGGGATGGTAAAACCTTCATACCGACACTCGGCGCGATCTTCCAGGAAAAGGAGGTCATCCATCTTGCGGTTACCGCAGGTTCCATGGATCGCTTAAAAGCGCTGCTGGGGCTGACATGAGAGGGTGATGGTAGTATGAAACGCGTTCTTGTAGTGGGTGGCGGCAAGGTGGGAACGTATCTTGCTTCTCTTCTGCTTGCCGATGGGCACAGTGTTACGGTGATAGAAGGGCGGAGCGAGGAATTTCCACGGCTCCAGCAGAATCTCCCGGTAGAAGTGCACGTACAGGGAAACGGCACGGACCCCCTCGTGCTTGAAGCTGCAGGTATCCGGCAGGCGGATGTCGTGGCAGCGGTCAGCAGGGCAGACGAGACCAATCTGGTGATAACCAGCCTTGCAAGGTTCGAGTTCAACGTGCCCCGCACCATTGCCCGGGTCAACAACCCGAAAAATGCATGGTTGTTCACGCCGGAGATGGGTGTCGATGTGGCACTGAACCAGGCCGACCTGATGGCACACCTCATTGCCGAGGAAATGTCGCTTGGGGATATGATGACCCTGCTCAAATTGCGCAGGGGGCAGTATTCCATCGTTGAAAACCGGGTGAATCCGAGAGCTGTTGCAGCCGGAAAACCCATCCGGGAGCTCGATCTTCCTCACGAATGTGTGCTGACCGCTATCTTCCGTGGCGGGGAGCTCATCATTCCCCGCGGCGAAACGATCCTGCAGCCGGACGATGAAGTGCTGGCACTCGTGCATATCTCGCAGCTCGACCGGCTTGCATCCCTGCTCAGGGGTATGGGATGAGAAAGGGTGCATCAATCAGACAATTGCATATGGGCGATCTGTCAGAAGAGTCCGGAAGGATGGTAACGGTTTCTATCGGCATCACAGAAAAAAACGGGCCTGAAGGGATTTGAACCCTTGACCTGCGGATTAAGAGTCCGCC
>CAZNIL010000107.1:0-4386 GCA_964573085.1 uncultured Methanoregula sp. | reverse complement strand
AAAAAGGAAATTCCTGTTCTAGACCTTGACAACAAGGCACTGGGAACCTGCGGTTTCGATCACCGGCTCCGTTTTGTCGGAAAAAAATTCATCGAATGCCTTCTGGACACCCTGCGCAGTGATGTAATCATGGGAGATGATGATGCCCCCCGGGCTCATCCGCGAATAGAAGAACTCAAGGCATTTTTTCGTGCTCTCGTACGTATCGACATCGAGGTTGACAAGGGAGAATGTCGTGTCTTTTACCGGCCCGGATGTATCAGGGAAGACCCCTTTGTAGAAAAAGACATTCGTCTCGGCGTTCAGGTAATCTTTCACCCCTTCATACGAGGCGGAGAACTTGCCCTCGTAGAACGGCCAGACCAGATCAACTTCATCAACCTTCGGCAACCCTTCGAACGTGTCAAAGAGGTGGAGTGCCCGGTCCCCTTTTGCAGAACAGATTATCTTTGCAGAGCCTCCCCGGTAAACCCCGACTTCTGCGATGTCGCCTGGCACTTTCTCTGTCCTTTTTACCGTCATGTAGATATGGTACGCTTCGATATCTTCGAGCAGGAGTTCGGTCTGAGACCGAATCTTTTTTAATGCCCGCGAGAACTCTTTCCGGTCGGGAGACCCGTAGTGGGAGATCTTCCCCCGTGTCGCGATGTCATAACCGATAAACGGTTCAAAAATCAGCAGCTTCCGAAACTTCAGGAGATATTTACTGGGAGCAAGAGTATCAAACGCCCAGATGAGATTTTTTTTCGGGAAGATGCTCATGTTCTCAAACTTTTGACGCCCGGGAATTTATAGTGTTTTACCCGCATCCCGGATTAAACCCAACCCATCAACGGGGTTTGATTTTATTTAACAGTCTCCGGTTCGTTGCAAGGTATCCGATCCCGATGGCACCGGCAAGGAGGATGAGGGCAAGTACTGTCGATACAAGGATGAGGATTCCGGCGCAGTACGCGACCAGCACCGAAACAAGCCCAAGGATTCCGCCCTTGAGATATGCAGTGATCAGTGAGATGAGGAGGAGTATTGTCGGCAGGATGATGAAAAGGGCGGAAATTTCAGGATCCGGGTAGAGTGATTCAACTGTTTTGCCAATGATACCGATAACCTCCTGCTGCGGGTCAATTCCGATCGCGGTGAAGATGCCGGAAAGGAAACCCAGCCCGATCACGAACTCCCGGATAAACAGGCTGCTCTTTTTTGCGATGGTCTCATCCCTTGTCAGGTTCCGGGTTTGCCGGACTTCAGATCCACTGTTTTTTGCGGAAATAGAGGAGCATGGTACCACTCACCGCGATCATGACTGCCCATACCCCGTAATACCCATAGGGATGAGAAAGTTCCGGCATATACTTAAAGTTCATGCCATAAATCCCGACGATAAAGGTGAGCGGGATAAAGATTGTGGCAATGAGGGTGAGCACCTTCATGACCTCATTGAGCCGCATACTCATGCCCGAGAGGTAGATATCGAGCATGCCCGAGACCATGTCCCGGAACGTCTCGATAGTATCGATCACCTGAATTGTGTGATCGTATACGTCCCGGAGGTAGATCCGGGTCGCATCCCGGATCAGGTCGTTATCCGAGCGTTCCAGCCCGGAGATCACCTCGCGCAACGGCCAGACCGATTTCCGGAGATAGATCATGTCCTTTTTTAAGGTATGGACGTTCAGGAGCATGTCCCGGGACGGGTTGCTCACAAGGGCTTCTTCGAGCAGTTCGACCTGTTCGCCCAACGATTCCATGACGGTAAAGTAGTTGTCGACAACCGCATCGATGAGGGCATACGCAAGGTAGTCCGTGCCATATTTCCGGATCCTGCCATCCTTGCGTATCCGTTCCCGCACCGGATCGAAGACATCCCCCACGTCTTCCTGAAATGATATGATATAAGTTCTCCCGATAATGAGGCTGACCTGTTCGATCTTGACCTTATGGGCGGTTTCGAGATACTGGAGCATCTTTAAGTTCACGTAAATATAGGTGCCAAGGTCTTCCATCTTGGGGCGCTGCTCGGTGTTGAGGATGCTCTCCAGAATAAGCGGGTGGATGTCATAGCTCTTCCCGATTCGTTCGATGAGTCCGATATCAGAGAGCCCGTCGATGTTGATCCATGTTACGGTATCGGTTGCCTTGAAGAGGATGCACTCCTCAGGGGATGTGTTGATTTTTTCCTGAAACTTGCTCGCATCGTAATCGATGATTGTGATCAGGGGCGACAACCCGTCGCGTGAACCTTCAGGGGGTATGAGTGTACCGGGGGGAAGTCCGGCTTTTCGTTTCATTCTCTTGTGGCTGTGTGACACGGGTAATTTCCTGATGGGATAGTTTATCAGAAATACTTGAGGAACACAGTCTGTTCAGTACCGTCGTTGAATACGCCGACGACGTTGATCGTATTGGGATTTACAATTCCGACATAGGGGAATTCATACTGCTTCCCGATTTCCGGATTGTAGATGGGGGTTTTCACGATCTTCCCGTCACGGTTGTCGATTTGGACTTTTAACATAGAAAGCTCTGCTGCATCCCTCCCGCCATCATACCGCATTACTACATCGTGTTCTGCTTTCCAGACAGTGAAATTGATCTGCTTTGCCGCTGAATCCACCGTTGTTGGCGCAGGGGGTGATGTCGGGCTTGCCGGAGCGGGTGCTACCGTGGCAGCCGGTGGCTGCATGCATCCGCTGACGAGAACACAAACCCCGATAAGGAGAAGGGTTAAAAGAACGATATATCGCATACGGTTTTTAGTCGGGGAGCATCGCAGATAAATATTGTGTATCCTGTCTTTCGTCATGGGATCCGATGAACCCCTCTTCGCTGATGAACCGGATGATCCTTCGCCGATCATCCGATCCGTTCGGAACACGGAATAACTCGGAATCTTTAAACAGTTATATGAGATAATAAACCGTGGATCAAAAAGATCTGACCGATATTTGGAAGGGCGCTCTTTCACATAACCGGTTTCAGGATGTGTAATTATGAAGTCAACTACACTTGGTTTTGGACTTATCGTACTGCTCGTAATCGCGGTAGCATTTGCAGGATGTTCGGGAACCTCCACGACGCCAACTACTTCTGGCGGGCAGGCTACACAGGCCGCGGGCGGGGCTTCCTCGGGCAGTAGTGCTGCTGGAGGGTCTGTCAGCGCTGCATCGTTGTTCGGCAACCTCGGTTATGAATGGGCGGAGTATAAGATGGTTGCCGGGACCGGCGCCGAGACAATGACGATCTATTACAAGTACAACCAAAAGACCGGAAAATGCTCCATGCGGTTTGAGGGTGGCTCGGCAATGCAGGGCATGCCAACTGAGATGGACTGCAGCTCAACGGGCACCACAGGAAAATCCGCAGACAATCCTAACACGGTCAGTCCTGATGTCAAGTTCGTCAAAGTCAGCACTGAATCCGTAACTGTTCCGGCAGGGACATTTATGGCCGATAAATATACTGCCTCATACCAGGGCATGACGTCAACATACTGGATTGCCTCCGGCAAGCCTCTGCTCAAAATGGAAAGCGGCAGTGGCCAGGGAACGAGCGTTATGGAATTGAACGGCTGGGGATAATCCCTTTTTTTAAAAAATAAAAGTGTCTCTTTCGCCCGGGCTATTTCTTCCGGTATATGATGTAATTCTGGTACACCTGCGGGGATGTTGACATGGCCCCGGTATACGGGTTGGTTACCGTCCGGGTTGAGAAATACCAGCCCAGCGGCTTTGCATCATAGAACCCCTGCTGCTGGCTGGTATCCGGGTTCTTCCATGACAGGATCTGGCCCACGTTTCCTCCCTGCGCTACCGCATAGTGGGGAGCATTGGACGGGTTTGGCATCTCGCCAAATCCTAGGACGAGGATGTCCCCGTCCTTAAGGTCAACTGCCGGGGCTATGCCCTTCTCCACGTGTCCCTGTGCAACCACGTAATACTCGTTGGGATTGGTCAGGTGAGCCCCCACATCAGATTTTTGTGCTCCTGACGTTGAGCCGGAGGGTTTCCCATAGATCTGGGCATACGCGAGATCCTGGCAGAAGACGAAATTCTCTTTGTTCTGCAGGTACATGTTTTCGAGGGGGGCTCCGGGTACCGACCCTACCTTCTCATAACAGGTCTCCTTGCTTATCACACCCGTGAACATGTAACTGACTGAGGCCGTTCCGATCTCATCGCAGACCGTCGGATCGCCTGTCTTTACTGCGACACGCTGGAGACATTCAAGCCGGGAGTATTCCCCCGAGCCCGGATAATTTTGCATTTTCTCGCAGACATCCTTATCCCCATCCTTTTCGGCAATAAGCATGTAACATTTTGTCCTCGGTGGAGGAGACTCAATCTTTTCGCAGAGATCCGTGTCGCTCTTGCGTATTGCGGCATCCTG
>CAZNIL010000106.1:0-4396 GCA_964573085.1 uncultured Methanoregula sp. | reverse complement strand
CTCCCTTGCGTGAACGCATCGGGCTTGCTTAAAACCGTCACGACGAGCGGGGTGTTGTCTACCTGTACCATGTCACGGTGGAAGAGGCTTTCGGCATCACGGAAACTCAACGAGAATGTCGGATAATACGTGCCCTCGCTGGCATCTGCAACAACAGAAAACGTGTACGTCCGGGACTTACTAGGACCAATATTTGACGAAGAATCATATGACCCGCTGGTGAGCCGGATATTTTTGTCAGAGAATGTCGCATGATTTACCACAACGCCTTGGTCCGTGTTGCCGTTAGCGACCTCAAAAGTGACCGTACCAATATCGTCGGTAAAAAAGACCCGGGGATCATAGGTCACATTGGAAACATAAATTTTCCCTGCGGCGGTAAGAGAGTCATCAGTCTGGTATGCAGTTGCCACTCCAATAACGGCGATGAGGAGCAGACAGAGGACAATGGTTGAATAGACAAGTATTTTTTTCATTTACATCACGGCCAGCATATAGAGCAGGTAGATAACATAGCCGACAACCGGGACCAGCACACAGATTGCAGCGTCCCGTATCGGGAGCGCCCGTGCATTTTTTAATCCAAAGATCCAGATATTAGCGCTCAGTAAGATAACGACAATTGTGATAATTGAAGAAATCTGGGTCAGTTCCATCATGGCAGGATCATGCATGAGGGCTTTGATCGCTTCCTGGATCACCTGCGGGTCCTGGAGGGCAGATGCAGAAATTTCCGGCACTCTCACTTTCGGGATGTAGAGAAAGGAAATAATGAGCGTTATGATGGTGCCTGCAACCTGCGGGAAGAATCCAAAGCCAACTGATTCCATTGTGCGCCGGAAGCTGCCCCTGCCTTTGAAAACGGAGGACATTGCATAAAATACTCCGGACCAGATAACCCAGAACAGCAATGTTCCGATAAGTGCCCCTGCAATTGCCGAGACCGCGATGATGGTCCCCATGCCGGCCATGAGGTTTCCCATCATCTGTCCGGTCAGGCCACCGACCTCATATGCGTATGCAGCAGCGACAATTCCTGCTGCAATAACGATGAGCGCCGGAACCCTGAGGTTTTCTTTTTCTGTCATCAGATCCTGAAAGAAGATATCCGGATTTGAAAATATTTCAGTAATTGAACGCTTCATTCTCCTATCACCGTTCGGCAACGCACAGTATTGTTGTTGCTCGAATAACAACTTCTAATAACTTTGCATCCCCTCATTTATAATCTTGCTGAGCTTGTAACCTGCAGATAATTTCGTTCAAGTGGGGTAAGAGTACTATCTGCATCTTAAGAGACCCTGTTACTTCCAGAAATCTGTATTAAATTTTACGTCAAATAGCAATTCTGTTCAATAAAGTATATCATTGTACAATGAAAAAGGAATTTATGCAAACCAAAATCTTTCTTGACGAGGAGCAGATGCCAAAGCGGTGGTATAACCTCCAGGCAGACCTGCGCACGCCACTCGACCCCGTGCTTCATCCTGCAACGAAAAAACCGGTGACACCGGATGACCTGAAAGCAATTTTCCCGATGGAGCTGATCATGCAGGAGGTCAGCCAGCAGCGGTATATCGATATCCCCGACGAAGTCCGGGAGATCCTGAAGCTCTGGAGACCAAGCCCGCTCTACCGTGCGCACAGGCTCGAAAAGTTCCTGAAGACTCCTGCGAAGATCTACTACAAGTGGGAGGGGGTCAGCCCGCCCGGCAGCCATAAACCGAATACCGCCGTACCTCAGGCCTATTACAACATGAAAGAGGGGATCTCCCGCATCGCGACAGAAACGGGAGCAGGGCAGTGGGGGTCAGCGCTCGCGTTTGCCACAAAACTGTTCGGGCTGAAGTGCACGATATACATGGTCCGAGCGAGTTATGACCAGAAGCCCTACCGCAAGAGCATGATGCAGGTGTGGGGGGCAGAGTGCTTCCCAAGCCCTTCAGACAAGACCCGGTCTGGAAAGGCAGCGCTTGAAAAAGATCCCAATACTACAGGAAGTCTTGGTCTTGCCATCTCAGAAGCTGTCGAAGATGCGGCAACCCACAATGACACGAACTACTCGCTTGGCTCGGTCCTCAACCATGTCTGCATGCACCAGACAGTTATCGGGCTCGAGGCACGTGAGCAGCTCGCCATGGTGGATGAGTACCCCGATGTGGTGATCGGCTGCGTGGGCGGGGGATCAAATTTTGCAGGGTTGTCGTTCCCGTTTGCAGGGGACAAGATGACAGGCAAGCATCCGGATATAAAAATAACTGCCGCTGAACCCACAGCATGCCCGACCCTGACCAAGGGACTCTATGCATATGATTTCGGTGACGTGGCCGGGCTCGCACCGATCCTTAAGATGTACACCCTCGGCCACGATTTCATACCTCCCGCAATCCATGCAGGCGGGTTGCGGTACCATGGAGATTCACCGATTCTCTCGAAGCTGGTGCATGAAGGAGTGATGGGGGCGGTTGCCTACCATCAGAACGAGGTATTTGAAGCTGCACAGACATTTGCATGCACGGAGGGTATTATCGTAGCGCCCGAAGCTGCCCATGCGGTCAAAGCTACCATTGATGAAGCCCTCAGGTGCAAAAAGAGCGGCGAGGCAAAAACGATCCTGTTCAATAATTCCGGACATGGCAATTTCGATATGTCGGCGTATGATGCATATTACGCTGGTGCATTGGTGGACTACGAGTATCCGGACGAGCTGATCAAACAGTCACTCGCACGGATCCCAAAAGTCCCCTGAATACACTCTTTTTTTTATGCATCGCATCGGCTTCCTCGTCAATCCTTACGCGGGGATGGGGGGAGCAGTCGGCCTCAAAGGGACAGACGGCCTCCTGCAAGAAGCGAAAAAGAGGGGGGCAGTCCCTCTGGCACCGGCAAGAGCAGTGGCAGCGCTCCGTCCGCTCAGGGATCCCGATGTCCATTTTCTCACCTGTTCCGGCGCCATGGGTGAGGATGAAATGAAAGAAGCAGGAATAACCACGTACTCGGTTGAGTACGCGGCCCCGGAAATGACGGGTGCAGATGATACCAGGAATGCCTGCAGGATTTTTCTTGGCCATGCGGTCGATGCGATCGTTTTCTGCGGAGGTGACGGGACCGCAAGGGACGTGTACGATATCGTGGGAACCCGCGTCCCTGTTCTTGGAATCCCCGCCGGTGTCAAAATGTATTCCGGAGTCTTTGCGATCACCCCGGCCGCAGCAGCGGAGATCCTCACAACATCCGGGGAGGTCGCAGTGAGGGACGCAGAGGTTGTAGATGTTGATGAGGAAGCATACCGGCAGGGGACCCTCCGCACAACGCTGTATGGGTATGCCCGGACACCCTATATCACGGAAATGGTTGCAGGTACAAAGCAGGTCTTTGAGCAGCCGGATGAGGAACGGGCAAAGGCGGAGATTGCCGGGTTTATTTCAGAGGTTATTGACGGGACTCCTGAAATGCTTACTATCCTCGGGCCCGGCACGACAACAGAAAAGATTGCAGAAATGCTGGGAATAAAAAAGACGCTGCTCGGGTTCGATGCAGTGAGGGGAAGGAGGCTGATTGCCGCGGATCTCAATGAAAAAGGCATCCTTTCCTATCTCAATGCAGAACAACAGTCGAGGCTTATTATCAGTCCTATCGGCGCACAGGGGTTTGTGCTGGGCAGGGGGACACAACAGATCAGTGCAGACGCAATCAGAAAAATTGGCATCGGGAACATTATTGTTGTTGCTACCCCGCATAAGCTCTCCCAGACCCCGGTCCTCTATATCGATACCGGCGATCCTGCGCTCAATGCCGCTTTCGGTGATCACATCCGGGTCATCTCAGGTTACCGGATTGCGCAGCGGAAGCGCATCTATCTCCCGAAGCACTGAATGAGCTCATTCAACAAAAGGGAACAGCAGGCTCTGTTATCTTTTGTGTGGAATTACCACCGCCCGACCAGACCGGTTTGCTGACACACAACATCGTCTTATACCCGGGCATCACAGAACGAATGATATGGGTATTGTGGTCCGGGGCTATGAAGAAGGGGATTTCGATGCAGTCGTTTCTCTCGAACAGGAAAGGAAGCAGAACCGGTACGGGGCTGCGGTCTTTGTAAGGCAATCGGCGGCACTCTATCCACATACATTCCTTGTAGCCAAAGGTGAAGAGACGGTTGTTGGTTACACGATCGGTGCAAAGGTGCAGGATGATACGGCAACCGCTTGGGTACTCAGACTAAATGTTACCCCGCAATGGCAGGGACAGGGCATAGGAACGATCCTGATCTCACGGCTCATCTCACAGCTCGCAATCTGCCAGGTACAACGCGTCCTCCTCTCGGTTGCCCCCAGAAACATTCCCGCAAAAAAAATTTATAACCGCCTTGGTTTTGTTAAAATTGGCTATC
>CAZNIL010000105.1:0-4409 GCA_964573085.1 uncultured Methanoregula sp. | reverse complement strand
AAAGAGGACCTGGAACGGATGCTCGCCCAGCACCGGCTCCGCAGGCAGAACCGGGAGAAGGCACTCACCCACTACGAGTTCCGGTTTGTAACAAAATCCGGTGATATCCGCATTATCTACCTCTCTATCGATGTCATTCCAGGAACGAAAAAGAGCGTTGCCTCCCTCCTGGATATCACCGAGCGCAAACAGGCAGAGGAGATGCTTAAAAAGAGAGAAGAAGATCTTGAAGCAGCCTATGAGGAGATGACGGCAACCAAAGAGGAGCTGCGGCAAAACTATGATGAACTCAGTAAAAAAGAACAGGCGCTGCGGGGGAGTGAGAGAAAATACCGGGATTTGGTTGAGTTATTGCCGCAGACGGTTTTTGAACTTGATGGACAGGGAACCGTTACAACCGCCAACTCAATTGCATTGAAATCCTTTGGCTATTCAAAGGAGGACTTGGAGAATGGGCTGAATACCTTTGATGTAATCGCTCCCGAAGATCGGGATCGGGCCATGGAAAACGTGCAGAGAGTCTTACACGGAGAGATCCCCGGGGGTATAGAGTACACGGCATTGAGAAAAGACGGGAGCACGTTCCCCGTTATCATCTATACCGATGTAATTATTCGGGAAAATAAACCGGCAGGAGTAAGAGGCGTTCTGATAGATATCACCGAGCGCAAACGGGCAGAGGAGACGCTGCGTGCCGCATATGAGAACGCGAAAGAACTGGCGTTCATCGTCAATCACAGTCCTGCGGTTGCCTGGCTCTGGAAGGCGGAACCGGGATGTCCGGTGAAATACGTGTCTGACAATATTGGCAGTTTCGGCTATACACCGGATGAATTTACCGGCGGCCGGATTGCATACGCGTCCTTCATATTCAGGGACGATCTGCCGCGCATTAGTGCTGAAGTCGAACGGTACACACAAGAAGGGCGCAGCGAGTTCTCCCAGGAGTATCGGATCGTCACGAAGTCCGGGGATGTCCGCTGGGTTTATGACTGGACATGGGTGCAGCGGGAGGAGGATGGAACGGTCACCCACTATCAGGGCATAACGCTGGATATTACTGACCGGAAACTGGCCGAGGAATGGCTGAAAAAGTTCAGCGAGGAACTGGAAGCGAAGGTTGCCGAACGTACCGAGGCGCTGAATAAGTCCCTGCATGAGAAAGAGATCCTGTTAAAGGAGATTCACCACCGGGTTAAGAACAACCTCCAGATTGTCGCAAGCCTCTTAAACCTCCAGTCCCGCCAGATCACCGATCCGGCAACGCTTGCAATGATCAGGGAGAGCCAGAACCGGATCAAGGCGATGGCGCTCGTTCACGAGCGGCTCTACCGATCGGAGGATATCTCCAGCATCGATTTATTGGATTATGTACGGTTTATGGGTACAAACCTGTTCAATTTCTATGATGTCACGCCGGCAACGGTTCGCCTGACGGTTGACATCTCGGATATCCGGGTGGACATCAACCGTGCGATCCCGCTCGGGTTGATCATCAACGAGATCCTCTCAAACTCGCTCAAGTATGCGTTTCCTTCTGGCAGGAAGGGCACAATCGCCGTAACCGTGAAAAAAGATGACGGTACAATCCGTATCATCGTGCAGGATGACGGTGCCGGCATCCCGGAATCGCTGGACTGGAAGAAGACCGAATCGCTGGGCTTGCGGCTCGTCAACAGCCTGACCGAGCAGCTGCAGGGCACCATCGAACTTGACCGGACGGCAGGGACGAAGTTTACGATCGTTGTGCAGGAAAAGGAATGAATAAACGATAAAAATGCATTTTTCAAGAACCTTTTTTTCGTTTCTTCACAAGGTCAACAATAAATGTTCCTGCGCAAGCTCTGGTGTCTGCGCATTAACCAGAAGTGATGATGCGAGGGATGGGATTCTGGACAGCAAGTGCTATACTCAAACCCCAAATTTTAGTTAAAATTTAAAATTGCGCATGTATTCCCATTTTTTCCTATAACACCTGATTACAAAAATTGCCTGGAGTTGTAACCAATTCAATTAATTGTGCTTATAGAGCGCATGGAAAACCGGCTCATCCGTGTAATTGTTGGGAGGTACTGCGCTCAACGGGGCTTATGCCATCGAAGGATTCTGACGAATCCTTCTTATCCTCAAGGTTTGTTGACTTCTCGGAGATCCAAGATTTTCTGATGAAAATCTTCTCCACTGCCTTCGGTAGTCCTCGCCACGTGGGCTTCCCTGTCGGTTGATGCGGGCAGGTAAGTAATCTCGGTGTTGCGGCCGGCCCGCGACATGCCGCTGATGCATCCCATAACCCAGGCCGGCCTTGGGCGAGATACAGTACGGTCGATACTGTTAGTCTCCACTGCACTCCGGCTCGCTGGCACTCCCCTGTACCAGTGGCAAAGCAAGGATGAACGATACTCCGCATCCCCGGTATTTCCCGTCCGCCCCGCACCACTCAAACCCTACGAAATTGCCTTTTAGTTCCCGGAAGCCGGATTGGCCCGGGCCACGCAACCATAGTTACAATATTCCTTCCCGCCACATTATTCACAAGAACAGAGCAGGACAATGAAACAACCTGACCTTGCAACTGAGATCGACATGATTGGACGGATGATGATGGCGCTTGAGGAGATTGAGGCGTGCCGGGAATTTGTCGTCCTCATCCCTGAGGTCAGGACGAACATGGTATTTGCACAGCCACATGCAAAAACTCCCGGGGAAGTCCTGGCCGTAGATGGCCGGATTACCATCATCAACGGCATGCCACGGGCTGCCGGGAGAATCCGGTTTGGGGTATCCAGCCATATGGCACGGCTCATCATCGAACTTAAAAAGACCGATCCGTCCGTCCGGGCCGGGATCGATTTCGCAAATCCCGCCGGGTTTTCTGACTGGCTTTCAGGCTATTGCACAAAGCAAGGCTGGGTGTCTGCTATGATTGACCGGAGGACCGAGCCTGCCGAACTCAGGATTGCAGAGGGGTCATCGATGCAGTGGAAGGCGGCAGAGGCGGTCCGGGCCGCAGGCGGGAGCGTGCCGAAAATTATCTGCGATGCCGGGGGAATGGGAAAAGAGCCGGTCTGTACCCTTGTGGGGAGTGAACCCATCGGCGTTGCGCGGGATATGTGCGGAATTGCACGGGCCTATGCGCAATCGCTGGAATAAGTCGTTTTATCATCCTCGTTTCATAACATTGTTAATAGTATTTTGAATAATAATCAGGAAGCAATTACCATGGAACTCGATGAAATTACCATCAGCAGGGCAATCCTTTCAGCCCAGATGAATACCCTGATCGATCATATGGAACTGGATGTAGCGATTGTGGGAGCCGGGCCTGCCGGACTTACCTGTGCAGCACTGATCGCTGAAGAAGGCATCAAGGTCGGGATCATTGAGAAGAAGCTCTCTGTTGGCGGAGGGATGTGGGGTGGCGGGATGATGTTTCCCCGGATTGTCGTTCAGGAAGAGGCACGCCGCCTGCTTGACCGGTTTCATATCCGCTCCACAGCCTACAAAGAGGGATATTATATCGCCAGGTCAGTCGAAGCAGTTTCCAAACTTACCGCTGCCGCATGTGATGCAGGAGCCGAATTTTTCAATCTCACCTCAGTAGAGGATGTCATGATCAAGGCAGACGGGCGGATCAGCGGGCTTGTTATTAACTGGACTGCTGTCGAAATGGGAAAACTCCATGTCGATCCCCTTGTCATGGGCTGCCGGTATACTGTCGATGCAACGGGTCATGATGCGGTCGTCGCCAGGCTTGTGGAGAAGAAGGGGGGAAACCTTAAGGTAAAAGGCGAGGGTTTCATGTGGGCTGACCGGGCCGAATCCCGTATCCTCCAGCATACCAGAGAGGTGTTCCCCGGCCTCATTGTTGCCGGCATGGCAGCAAATGCTGTCGGGGGAGAGAGCCGGATGGGCCCGGTGTTTGGCGGGATGCTCCTCTCCGGGGAGCAGGCGGCAAACCTTGTTATAAATAGCCTGAAGAAGTGATGGGGAACACCATTTTTTCAGGATTGCGACCACGATTCCCCTGATTTTTTCTTCTTTTAACGATACCATAATGACGCCCGGTCATGTTCGCTCGTCCTCGCGGGCGCAACAATCGATAAATCCGCGCCCGCTCATTCTCGCTTCACATCACGTTGCTGCTCTTTTCCCCGGTTGATCTGACATGATGACGCCCCCGGCTTGTCACTCTGTTCCTGCGCCACCGGCTGTCCCGGCCTGCTCCTCGCACCATGCTTCGCATCGTGTTCTTCGTTGTTGATGGAATACAGGCAGTACGCTCGGTGACTCGTCCGCGCGACGCACGTGTGGCTCCGACTCTCCGCTTGAGAGCGTCTCGCTACCTTCACACCCGGTTGCGGCGCTCACTTCTGGCCACCGGGCCGGATTGGGGGGAACCTCCTGATCAC
>CAZNIL010000104.1:1288-4466 GCA_964573085.1 uncultured Methanoregula sp. | reverse complement strand
CACTTTTTAACACAGGCAAGAACATTTAAGGGAAGCGCTCAAAATTTCCCGTAAAAAGGAACTGTTAATCTCCCGGGAAAAGGAGGATGGATCCGTGGTAAAGTTCAGCGCAAAAGTCCTTGATATTGCAAAACGTGGTGTCTTGCTCAACCGGCTTGACGCCCGCAACATTGGAGTTCTCGATGGCGACCGTGTACAGATAATCAATCTCGCAAATGGTGTATCAGTTACTGCCTTTGTTGATACCACGATTACCCTCGCAGAACAGGGCACCGTAGGTATTTACCGCATTACCAACGAGAAGCTCGGTTTAAAAGATGGTGACGGCGGCATCGAGGTACGGGAAGCAGGCAGACCTGCATCCCTTGAGTACATAAAAAAGAAGATGGATGGCAACAGGCTGACAAAAGAAGAGGTGAATGTCATCATAAAAGATGTGGTAAACGATGACATCTCTCCTGCAGAGCTCACCGCGTTCATTACCGCGTCATACATTAACCCGCTCGACATGGACGAAATTGAACACCTCACCCGGGCCATGGTGGAGACGGGAGAACAGATCAAATTTGCGTCAAAACCGATTGTGGATAAACATTCTATAGGGGGAGTACCCGGGAATAAAATCTCGCTACTGGTTGTACCAATCATTGCCGCGAGCGGTCTCAAGATACCAAAGACAAGCTCCCGTGCAATCACCGGCGCAGGCGGTACCGCAGACCTCATGGAAGTCTTGGCGTTTGTTGAATTTACCGCAAGTGAAGTCCACCATATGACCGAGAAGGTTGGAGCTGTGATTGTCTGGGGTGGTGCGACAAATATCGCACCCGCAGACGATCGGATCATCACCCAGGAATATCCCTTCAAAATTGATGCACGGGGACAGATGCTTGCCAGTGTCATGGCAAAGAAGTATGCCGTAGGTGCAAACCTCGTTGTCATCGACATTCCCGTAGGCCAGTACACGAAGGTACCTTCTATTCAGGAAGGCCGGAAACTTGCGCGGGAGTTTATCGAACTGGGTGAACGGCTCAATATGTGGGTGGAATGTGCCCTTACGTACGGGGATATCCCTGTCGGTCACAGCATCGGCCCGAAACTGGAGGTAATTGAGGCGTTGCGCGTTCTGGAAGGTGCCACAGAACCGAATTCATTTATCCAGAAAAGTATCTCGCTTGCCGGCATAGCGTTTGAAATGTCAGGAAAAGCGGCACAGGGAAGCGGAGCAGCGATGGCACAGGAACTTCTCGCAAAAGGAAAAGCGCTTGAAAAGTTCAAAAAGATCATTGAGATACAGGGGGGTGATCCAACCGTGAAATCCAGCGACATAACACCCGGCGAGCACCAGTTTGTCATCAATGCCCCCTCTTCGGGATACGTGATCGAGATGAACAACAAGTCACTGATCACCCTTGCCCGGATTGCAGGAGCTCCCCATGATCGTGGAGCCGGGATCCTCCTCCACGCCAAGAAAGGCAAGCTGATCAAGGCAGGGGAACCACTGTTTACCATCTATGCTGAGCGGAGCTGGCGCTTACAGAAAGCCATCGAAGAAGGGCGAAAGCTCATGCCAATCCTTGTGGAAGGGATGCTCCTTGACCGTGTCCCGTCAGGCCGGTCATTTTGAACCGATGCGCTCAAATATGAGCAGGGGTGGATATTTACCTATGAATAAGCATCTGTTTCGTTTCCTATTAGCTTTGCTGTTCGCAATCCTTCTTTGCGGCGCGGCACAGGCAACGATTCTCGAGCTCACCGTGCTCGACAATGTGGACAATACCTCGGTCTCTCATGCGACGGTCTTTATCGATGGCTCTAACATGGGCAGGACCAACAACCTGGGTCAGTATTATATCACGCATTCGGAGACCAACGACATCATGCTTCGTGTATCGATGGCAGGATTCGATGACTGGTCGGACATCGTGTATAGTAATGTTACATCCCTTACGGTAAACCTCATACGCAAGAGCCTAAAACTCAATATCAACGTCTATGACAGTGACACGCTCGCTCCCATCCCCGATGCAGAGATTATCATCTCTGCGGATAATGCCACCTCAGCCCATAAGACAGATGCATCGGGAACCACGACGTTCAATGTACTTGGTGCAACCCCTTATACGGTTGAAATCAGGTCACCAAATTACGAGACACGCACGGGAACCGTCGATGTTGTGTCTTCGGATGTTTCGGTACAATATGCCCTGATGTCAGGAAACCGGTTCTCGTTTGTTGTAAAAGACCAGGACGACTTCCCGATTGAGAACGCGGAGGTGCGAATTGATAATGTCCTTGCAGGAAAAACCGATCCCCGCGGGATACTGACAACAAAAGTGGGGCGAGGGAAAACATATACCATCGAAGTCAAAAAGGACGGGTATCAGCCCTACGTTATTGCGCGGTCAATTTTGGATACAGATGAATTACTAACTGTTGTGATGTCAAAGGCACCAGTGGGTGCGTTCATTTATGTGATGGATGAATCAAAATCTCCGGTGAACGGCGCAGACGTGTTTGTTAATGGCGAGCGGGCAGGATCCACGAACCAGTACGGGCGGTTCACGCTCTCTAATGTAGTAGTGGGTAGTTTTACGGTTGAAATAAAAAAGAGCGGATTCGTTAACGTCCAGAAACAGATCAACGTCACCAAACAGGGTGATGAGTTTACTATTGAGCTACCCTTTGAAACGGTTGAACTGGATGTCTTTGTACAGGACAAGGATAAGAAGGTGGTTCCGGAAACAACAATTCTCATTAATAATGATAAAATTGGAGTTACCGATGATCACGGACAGATTATCATAAACGCCAAACTGAATTCTGTATACAATATTACCGCAGTAAAGGATGGATACCAGGGAGTATCCGTTCAAAAGGAGATCATACAAAGCAATGCAACGCCAACACTTACTATCACCCTTGAAAAGAACCTCGACTGGGGTTTCATCGGGCTTGTTGTTGCCGGTGCATTGGGTGTGCTGTTGATCTTTGGAATAATCAGGATCGGGCGATCAAAGAAACGACATCATATCATAAGAAGGAATGAAATTTAATCTATTCTCTATTTTATTGACAAATTTGAGTTATTATTCAATTTAAGGCTTAAATTTTGTTTTTTAAAAAAAGGAAAATTATATATATTGGTGAAGTAAATTACTCACTCTGAGTGGTGGGTATG
>CAZNIL010000104.1:0-1188 GCA_964573085.1 uncultured Methanoregula sp. | reverse complement strand
AATCATAAAAATTGATCATGATCAGGCATATTATGCAAATTTTGAATACAAGGAGGAGGTGGTCATCGATCAAACAACTCCCTTTATTGTCACGTTGAAAGACCGATGGGGAAACCGTGTGGATAATAAAAATCCAAACAAAATCCACACTGCCAAATTTCATATTTATCCTCCCCCCGGTGGACTTGGCAACGGCGGGTTGAAGAATGCAACAACCGGATACCTGCCGGCAATTTCCGATAATACGGATATTACGGGTAATATTTCATTAACCGCGAAAGTGGATACCATTGCCGGTGAAAATAATATCTGGATGGAACGCATCGAAAGCATACCTGACCAGTATCCTTTTATTGTCGGTATCGCCGAAAGCGTTCCGTTCACCATCGATCAGGTGTTTGATCCCACTGCAGTCCCCAATCCATTCGTTCCCGCCGACAATGAAAAAAAATTCACAATAAAATATACCCTTCATGACCAGTTTGGCAACCCGGCGGGAAATCAATCCGTGTTTATTTCCACGTCTCTCGGTGAGAATCTCGGTAACATCACGACCAACTCGGTTGGTGAAATCTGGGTAACGTACGGGCCGAGGAGCACAAGCGTAAACGTGAACATTACTGCAATTGCACTTACCAATACCTCAGTCCATTGTTCTCAAGTAATTGAATTCAGGAGCACCGCACCGATAAATATGCTTGTTTCTGCAAATCCTGAAACGATGCCGAGTCTTGATGTCAAGAGTGACATGGTCGCGGATATCAGGGCAAAGGTCATGGATATCAGCGGAAATCCAGTCGCCGGACAGGTTGTGACTTTCTCACTGGGTGCACCAAGCTATGATGGCACGTATAATATAACCGGACTCCCCTCGCTCGTCTCGGCAACTGCCTTAACCGATGCCGATGGTTATGGGACGGTGCAATTTGCACCCGGGTCGTTTTCAACCGATCCGAGTGCTCTCCATTATAGCGAGACTGCGACAGGCAGTGCAGTTATTACGGCCACGTGGATTCCCCCCACCAATACAACTCAAACCCAAACGGTGACGGTTTACTGGAAGAACTATCCGTATCTCAGTGTAAAGACATATGTCGTTCCCCAAAGCGTGGCGGTCAATGAAACATTTGATGTCACCATCGAGCTCTATGGCGATGGCTATAAAATGGTACAACACCCGATTGATGT
>CAZNIL010000103.1:0-4604 GCA_964573085.1 uncultured Methanoregula sp. | reverse complement strand
CATAGGCTCCGAACGGCCCTGCCAATGAATACAACAATAGAACATTTTCCGATGTTCTCCACGCAGCCGTTGTTGCCTTCTTTTTTATAATATGCATAGGCAACAAATGCGCACCCGTTCACAAGGACGTACAGTATCAAAAAAATTCAAGGTGAGAAATTGTCATTATCCTACGGTACCGGAGATGTCTGGTGCATTTTTTTCCACGTATCAGGATTTAAGGAAAAAGCGCCATTTGCAGAACATGTCCTTTGGATGCGGGTCAGGAGGTGCAAAGATGCATTCAACCGCGATCCGCTCATCGATAACCTGTGCAAAACGGGTAAATTCCGCACGGTGCATCTCGCGGCAGTTATACTCCCCGTCGCCCCGCCGGAGCCGTGCCTCCTGCGTAGGACAGGACGGCACGGTGATGATCACCTCATCCTCCCGTTCCTCGATCTGGTAGTCCACGAGAAGGGTCCAGGGATAATATCGTAGTGCTTTGACAAAACCTGCAAGCCCGCGTTCGGGTATCCCAAACCGGCCGACAAGGTCTTGTGCCGCCATCGCGGCGACACGCCCCCACACCTGTTCATTGAGGGCATCTGCCGTCGCGTTGCCATATTTTTCCGAGATGTAAATATACCAGAACGCGTCTACCACCCGGTAATGCCAGAGGATGAATTCAAGGTACTGCCGTTTTTCTGTACTAGTCATCCCATCAAAAATATCAAGGTTCATTCCCATCACCTGCCTCCATCATGGATAAGATCAGTTCATTACTCATCCCGCAGCATTCACCGCAGTCGCAAAACTGACCCCGCAGAAGTACGGGGCAATTTTTTATCCATACAGGATCAGAGATGAGGTCGTGCCTGCGGGAAATGAAGGTTGTGATCGGGCAGCTGGCTGCAGTCACGAGATAATGGATCTCCCCTCATCGGTGAGAGAGTAAATTATCCAGTTTCCCTGATACTCGCCAGTGATCAGGTCACTCTCCTTAAGGATCGTAAGGTGGTAGGAAAGTTTCGAGTTTGCAATGTGCATGAACTGGTTGATGACGCAGACACAGAGCGGCTGGGCCTTGAGCAGGAAAAGGATGGAAAGGCGCAGGGGATCAGACAGTGCATGGTAAATTCGGCTCTTTGCTTCGAGATCCTTCTTTGCAGGAATGCACCGGGCAAGTACTTCAAGTCCTCCTATCCGGTCGAGTTCCTCCCGGATCGATGGGGGGATTTCTATCTGTTTTTTATGGGTAATCTTGGATGTTTTACCGCAGCAGGAACCTATCTTGCATGCCATTTCAAAATAATATGAAATGAAAAGATATATAACCTTGCCATGCTCACAATGTTTCAATAAAATTTGAAATGCTGTGTGGAGAATGAACGAACAGAGATCATCGTGCACCTGTGTGAGCGAGGGGAAAAACCGGATTATCTATTCCTGCTCTGGTGTGGGATCGAATGTCGGACAACTCGCTAATGCCGCTGCGTGCCGGCTGGCAAGTGAAGGATTCGGCGGCGGCTCGTGCATCGCCGGTGTCGGAGGAGGTATTGAGAAGCTGGTCGGCCTGGGAAAATCGGCTGATGAGCGAATCGTGATTGACGGTTGCCCAGTCGCGTGCGCAAAGAAGATCATGGACGACAAAGACCTGTCGATTGACCACTACATCCTCATAACGGATCTCGACATCCCAAAAACACCCGGCCCCGCTTTTAAAGAAAGCGATGTGCACACCGTGATTGATGCCGTAAAGAATCTGTCTCGGTGACCTTCCCTCAACGCGCCCTTGCGAGGTACCTGGATGAAAGCACTGATCACCTGTTCCGGTCTTTCTAACACGGGCAGGCTCACAACTCAGGCAGCGATGATGCTGGTATCCCGCAGCCCGGGGGCTATTGCATGGGTTCGGGCACATAAGGGAGAGCGCCTGATCGCGGATGTCACAACTGATGCGGACCAGATCATCGTCATCGACGGGTGTTCCGATCACTGCGCAACAAAAAAATGCGGATTGGGGGGTGTCACTGCGGACATCCATATCGTCGCAACAGAGCTCGGGGTCAAAAAGGACGGGCTGGCTGACGTGCAATGGGATGACGTTGTGAAGGTGCTCGCTGCTGTTGACCAGAAAATAAACGGAGTGTAAGACCTTGCAGGACTTTTTACAACTTTTCGCCGACTGGCTGACGTATTCGATTCTCGGACTCGTGCAGAACAGCCCCCTCGGTTCATCCGTGGACTTCTTCATCTACGATTCAATCAAGGTCACGCTCATGCTCGCCGTGGTTGTATTTGGCGTCGCTGTTATACGGACCTATATCACCCCGCAGAAAGTGAAGAAATGGGTGGCGGGACGCACGGAAGGAGTGGGCAACGTGGTAGCCGCAGTCCTTGGCATCCCCACACCGTTCTGCTCGTGCTCGGCAGTGCCGCTCTTCATCGGGTTCGTGGAATCCGGCGTCCCGCTTGGTATCACGTTTTCGTTCCTGATCGCATCGCCGCTCATCAACGAGGTTGCCGCAGCAATGCTGCTTGCCATGTTCGGGTGGCAGATCGCGCTTATCTATATTGTATCCGGTCTTATCATTGCGATCGTCGCCGGCGTTATCCTCGGGCGCCTCCACCTTGAAAACGAGGTCGAGGAATTCGTATACAAGTGTAAAATCCCCGATGCCGCTGAAAAAGTGATGACATGGAACGACCGGCTCACGTATGCAAAGAACGAATCAAAGGCTATCACGTTAAAAGTACTGCCCTATATCCTGGCTGGCATTGCAATCGGTGCCGTCATTCATGGCTATGCCCCGGCAGATTTCCTCGCGACTATTGCAGGGCCGGACAACCCGTTCGCCGTCCCGATAGCAGTCCTGATGGGCATCCCGCTTTACTCCAATGCAGCGGGAATGATCCCGATCATGGAAGTGCTTACCGCAAAAGGGATGGCGATAGGAACGGCGCTCGCATTTATGATGGCGGTGATCGGGCTCTCACTGCCGGAAATGATTATCCTGCGCAAGGTGATTAAGATCAAGCTGCTCGTAATCTATGCGGTGATCCTGTTCGTATCCTTCACGCTGACAGGATACCTGTTCAATTTCATTATGGGATAACACGATGGCAAAACAACAAGGCCGTAAAATCAGCAGAGCGGATGTAGATACTCCTTCACCCGGGTGCTGCTCGTGCAGCAACACTTCAATAACAGGATCGTGTTGCCCTCCTGCTCACGCAGAATCTGTAAAGGTCATCCGGAGTACAGACAGCACAATCACATTCGCTGATTCCCTCAACCACATCCTCGCCCGCTGGGGCTGGAAGCGGGGGAAGCACCGGGTAGAGCCCGGTCTGTACCGGCTCGGAAACCCGGCGCCGGACTCCCCGGTCTTTGCATCGGCCAACTACACGCTCAGTTTCGACGCGGTGCGGTCTTCACTCGAAGGTATTGATGCCTGGATCCTTGTACTGGACACCCAAGGGATCAACGTTTGGTGCGCTGCAGGTAAAGGGACGTTCGGGACTGCCGAGCTGGTCAGCCGGATACACTCTACGGGTCTTGCCGGCGTGGTCAGCCACCGGAAGATCGTTGTCCCCCAGCTCGGGGCCCCGGGGGTCTCGTGGCCTGAAGTATTACGGAAGTCCGGGTTCACCGTCGAGTACGGCCCGGTACGGGCACGGGATCTTCCCGAGTACCGGAAAACCCACACGGCGACACCGAAGATGCGGCAGGTGCAGTTCCCGCTCTGGGACAGGATTGTCTTAACTCCGGTGGAATTTGCCCATGTAGCACTGCCAATGTTCGTTGCAACAGCAATCCTCTGGTTCCTTGCAGGCCCGGTTGCAGCACTTGCGGCACTATCCGCAGTCCTCACCGGGACCGTGCTCTTCCCCGCACTGCTGCCGTTTATCCCGACACAGGACTTTTCCACAAAAGGGCTGATACTGGGAACAGTTGTCGCCATCCCCTTTGCAGTCTCATTCGGGACAAATCCCGTACTGCCTTTCTGGGCAAACGTACTGGCAGCGGCAACAGCGCTGCTGCTTATACCTGCAGTGACCGCGTACCTTGCCCTTAACTTTACCGGGTGCACGACCTTCACGTCACGGACAGGAGTGAAAAAAGAAATTTTCCGGTATGTCCCGGTCATGGCACTTATGGCAGGTGCAGGAGCCGTCGCTGGAATCATTCTTGGTGTGAGCAGGTTTATGGGGATGATCTGACGATGATCAACTCGTACACCGAAAATACCCTCCGCTACTATCCCAACCGGTGTATCAACTGCAAACGCTGCACGCAGGTATGCCCCCACGGTGTCTTTGCCGGAGGATCGGAACGCGTCGAGCTCGCCAATCCTGCCGCCTGCATGGAGTGCGGCGCCTGCGCCCTCAACTGCCCGGTGCAGGCAATCGAGGTCCAGAGTGGTGTCGGGTGTGCATGGGCGATGATTGCAGCCGCCCTGAGGGGAAAGGATATGGACAGCGGCGAATGCAGCTGCGGTGGAGACGACGGTTCCTGCTGTGGACAGACTCAGGAAGAGGCTCCACCCTGCTGTTAGGAATGCCAAAGGCGGATCAACGGGCATGACCGCTGTCGGTCTCCCACGGGGATCCGCAACGTC
>CAZNIL010000102.1:0-4696 GCA_964573085.1 uncultured Methanoregula sp. | reverse complement strand
TGTACTGAGGTACGCGAGTCCTCGGGAAGCATGGTGAGCTGCTATCACCTTCCTTCCTTTACACGGCAACTGTTTTTATGAAAATTTACTGTTAAGAGCGAAGCGGTTTTTTATAAAAAAAATCGTGTCATCCTGTCAGTAATGCGACAATGTCAGGTTCACAGCCTGAATGATATTTTCCCAACATTTCTGGGTACATTAATTATGTTCAACCGTGTCTTTCGTCGTTGGTTTTGCACTGACAACAGATCCTGAACAAGGACATGACGTGCTGTATGTACCACAGGTGTCCAGACCATGTTTTTGTCGAAGTTTCTCAGGTAATGAGGCCGGGATCATCCCCCTCTTTTTATGACCGGTACGGGAAAAACCGTTATATCAGGGCATCGCCAATCAACTAACCGGCCGATTTAGCGGGAACAAAGAACCGGAACCGCCGGCAGGAGAATGAATGCGATGCTGGACTTCTTTTTCTCACTACATCCTGTCCTGCAGGCACTCCTCGCCGGCTGTTTCACATGGTCGATCACCGCGCTCGGTGCATCAGTTGTTTTTCTCTCGAGAACTGTCAACCAGCGGCTCCTTGACGGAATGATGGGTTTTGCGGCCGGGGTGATGATCGCCGCCAGCTTCTGGTCGCTTCTCATCCCCGCAATCCGTATGTCGGAGGAAGCAGGTGCTGTCCCTTGGCTCCCTGCTGCCGCGGGGTTTACGGCAGGATGGGTCTTTCTCTGGGTGCTCGACCGTGGAATCCCTCACCTCCACATCGGGTTCCCGCTCGATAAGGCTGAGGGCCCGAAAACCTCGTTTCACCGGACCACACTTCTTGTGATGGCAATCACGCTCCATAATATCCCCGAAGGACTGGCGATCGGTGTGGCTTTCGGCGCTGTTGCGGCAGGTCTGCCCTCTGCTGTACTGGCGGGGGCAGTTGCGCTTACCATCGGGATCGGGATCCAGAACTTCCCGGAGGGTCTCGCGATCTCGATGCCGCTGCGGCGGGATGGAATGTCAAAGCTGCGGAGTTTCTGGTTTGGCCAGCTCTCGGCGGTCATCGAGCCCCTCGCGGCGGTGTTCGGGGCGGCATTGGTCATCATGACACGCCCCATGCTTCCGTATGCGCTCGCGTTTGCAGCCGGGGCAATGGTCTTTGTCGTGGTCGAGGAAGTGATCCCGGAATCCCAGGTAAACGGGAACGAAGGATCTGCAACCATGGGTTTTTTGATCGGTTTTCTGGTAATGATGATCCTCGACGTCGCGCTCGGCTGAACCTGCAGGGGAATGGGGGTCAATGTCGGGGTCTTTATTGGTAAAGCCATACCCGCCTGCAGTATCCAGTGATTCGTTCCCGGTTTTCTCGATCTATATCTATATGGTGAGAAACGAGCAGTATAAGTGTATGTCACAACAGAACCCGCTGCCCTACATAATCCTGGCAGCCTTATTGGTCCCGGTAATCTGGCTGCTTTATGTCGCATTCACCGGACCGGACCTGCTACTCCACCTCATTGCTGCGGCGGTATGGATCATTATCGCCACCTTTTTCGCCGCTTCGGTGAAGATCGCCGACCAGTGGGAGAAGGCAGTGGTATTACGGCTCGGCAACTATACCGGGCTGAAGGGACCGGGTTTCTTCCGGATCAACCCCCTTGTCGAAAATGTTGCCTACTGGATCGATACCAGGATCATCACGACCACCTTCAAGGCCGAGAAGACCCTGACAAAAGACACGGTTCCTGTCGACGTTGAGGCGATCCTGTTCTGGAAGGTACTTGATGCTGAGAAGGCGGCACTGCAGGTGGAGGACTACCGGTCTGCGATCAGCCTGGCTTCCCAGACGGCGCTCCGGGAAGTGATTGGCAAGTCGTTCCTCTCTGACATGCTGGAAGGGCGGGAGAAGCTGGACATCGAACTCCAGAAGATCATCGACCGGAGGACAACCGACTGGGGGGTCCATGTCAGTTCGGTTGAGATCCGGGACGTGCTGATCCCAAATGAGCTCCAGGACGCGATGTCGATGCAGGCGCAGGCCGAACGCGAACGGCAGGCCCGCGTGATCCTCGGGGATTCGGAACGGCAGGTCGCCGAGAAGTTCGAAGAGGCGGCAAAGACCTACCAGAACAATCCGACCGCCCTCCACCTACGTGCAATGAACATGCTCTATGAAGGGCTGAAGGAGAAGGCGACCATCGTTATTGTCCCATCCACGGTGCTGAATACGATGACGCTTGGGGATATGACGGGCACAGTATCCCTTGCGAAGGTGCTGACCCAAGAAATGAAACCAAAGAAGGAAGAAAGCAGACCGGTCCCGCAGAAAGAGGAGGGGACGAATAAGCCCGAAAAAAAGATGACGCCGGAGAGCTGAGGAGCGTTATGAGAGAGGACTCGGGATCTCTTTTCTTCCGTACCTCTTTGATTGACTAATGAATGGGGTCTCTCATGATAATCGGGAATATCCGTCATGCCCGAAAATGATGTTCCGGACGGTTCACAGCAACGTTCCCGGAATTCCACGTTTAACTGGTCTGGCCAGACCAAAAGGTCGAGCGATCACCACTCGTAATGATTAGCAGTCGTTATGAGGATCATCAGAGCCTGAATTGCAGAGAATGTCCTGACCGGGACACCCCGATCCCGACCGGCCGCACTAATGGTTGTGGGGGGATACCGTGCCGGCTTGAGTAGAGGATCACAAAGGGGGGTCTCTTCTACCGCAGTGATGAGGTTCTGTTCGTGAGAGAAGAGTGGCCACACGGTTGACTGCAGATCAACTACACTCCGGTTCAAATCCGGACCTTGGCTTTCGGAGAAGTGCGTCAGCACTTCGAATGATGAGAAGATTTTCTTTAAAGAAAATCTTCGATTCGGAGAAGTGATCCGCCCTCCGGTCAGAAACAAAAAAACAACACGTGGCGATTGCGGCCACAGCTGTCAGGAAACACCCGGTCTCATCCCGAACCCAGCAGTTAAGCCGGCACACGTATCATGTTGTACTGAGGTACGCGAGTCCCCGGGAAGCATGGTAAGCTGCTATCACCTTCCTTCTTTCACGGTCTTCTTATAATGTAACATTAAAGAGCGAATGCTCCAGCCTATGAACCGATGTCATCGTATCGTTTTTTCGGATACCGGCAAGGATCCGCAGGCCTCACGTGACATGTATAAAAAAAGGATGACAGGGTCATCCGTTCAAAAATGATCTTAATGCCTCTTCCAGATTACAATTCCCGCTGCCACGACGATTGCCCCGAGCAGAGCGTACTGGAGCGGGGCGTGCTGGGTCGTCCGCTGGACCGGAGCGGTTGTAGCAGCTGTTGCCTGGGGCGTCGGACTTCCTGCATCAGTGACCTGGAACGGGACTATGGTATACGTGTCATTGGTAAGCGTGTGATCGTTTGCCTCCTGATCGCTGATTGCGGCGATGAGTGCGTCTGCCGCATCGCTGCCCTGCAGGCTTCCCGGGCCGGTGAGCTTGAAGACATTCGTGCCGTTGTTCAGTTTCAGGTTGCGGACATAATCCCCACTGACAACGAAGTCGAACTGATTGTCTGCCATCGGGTGCTGGACAATCACGAAGTACTGGCCGCTTTCAAGGTGACGGGGGACCTCCTGAGGGACTACATAATTGTACGAGGCATCAGAGTTGACAGATACAATTGACTTGGAGTAGTAGTTCTTACCGAGGATCCAGACCTGGACCGTTTCGGGGATTCCTTCCGCAACTCCGGAAACCGTAAAGGGCACTCCTTTTGAAATTGTTGCTGGAGAGATCTCTGCAGTGATGAAGGGTTTTTTGTATATTATACTGACAGAACCATATGTTGTTAAATCGTTGAACTGGTCTTTCGTTTCTGGCTTGCTCACTGCATAAATGGTATACGTCCCGGCATCCAGCTTACCATTATACGTATACCAGGTATATTCCCAGGTTTTATCCGGTTTTGTTTTCACCATGGTGAATGAACCGGGATCTCCACTGACCGGTTTTTGATACGGCGAAGAAAGTTTTCCACCACCATCCGGAAGGTTGGGTCCGGTCATAAAGAGGTACGTGGAATCTGAATCAGTATTCATCCCGCTGAAGACCACTTCTTCTCCCATATAATAGGACTGATCGCCTTTCGCGACAATAGTAACGTACGGCTTCTCTGCAGATACGGGAGATATCGACAATACGATTGCACCTGCCATGATGAGCAGCAGGACCATCTTCCAGGACCCGAACGGGTTGTTGCTGGCTTGTTTGGACATATGTAAATGTATGGATATTTACAATATAAAACTACCCCATTTGTATTTTGGCAGCATCATTTCACCGGGATTACCAACAAGGATGGACCGGAAAAAGTTATGGGTGGGGTTCTGGTTCTGGAGATCCGGTGATCTGCCTGCTCTTTGCAGATGCGTAGATGTCCAGCGCTGCGATTCCTCCAATTGTTGCCACGACAAACGCAACGCTGAACAGTGCGAGATCATAGAGGAGGCCAAGAGCAATCCATGTGTCGGTGGGACGGTAGTAGGTTGCGAGTGGTGTGACCATCCCGTGTGCTCCCTGGATGAGCAGGTACATAAGGAACACACCAAATACGATAGCTCCAAGGAAGACGGCGCAGCCAGACACCTCAACCCAGGTCTTTCTCATCATGGCAAACGATCCCGCGACTGCCTCCCTGATGGTCTTTTGGCCGAGAAC
>CAZNIL010000101.1:0-4696 GCA_964573085.1 uncultured Methanoregula sp. | reverse complement strand
GCGATCGTGGTCCCCGTTGACACGGTACCGGCACTACGGCACTACCGGCTCGTCCACGAGTCCCCGACTAATGTGTACAGCACAAAAACACTTGACGTCAAATACGTCAAAGTCTTCGAGTACGTGAAAGGAGCCCATATCAAAGGAACGGGCGTCATCGAGGTCCCCCTTGTGTCCAACACCGGCCGCACATTTACCTACCGGCAGCCGTCAGTCAATGGCGAATTCATCGTCCCCTACTCCACGAGCGGCAACCCCTATGGCGTGATGGCAACCGGCAAATACCGGATCGCCGGGACGACACGGGAATTTGATGTGCCGGAGAATGCCGTGATGCAGGGACTTACTATAAACTGACTCTCTTTTTAAAAAAAATTTGGCTGGTATGAAAATCCCTATGGAATTTTCATCAGCTGTCTCTGCCGAATTACAACATAGCCCGCTCTCTTAAGAATCCCTGTCCAGCCTTCGGTACCAGCGTTCCCTGCCGGACCGATCATCCCCGGATTTTCTCTTTTGCATCTACCAAATGCTAAAGATAGCAGGCAGGCCAATAGAAATTCAGCATATCATGACCGGGTGCAGGGCGATATCGGGGACCATCTTCTCCGAGCATGATCTGGAGATGCATGACGAGTCCGGCATCCGGCTCCGCGAAGCACTGCTGGGCGTCCCTTCCGGCGTTGAAATGCAGGAGCCGCGAGCAGCGTCCGTTGATGACCTTCTGCGCGTCCATTCTCCGTCGCACATCCGCATGATCCGTGAGCTCTGCACGCACGGGGGCCAGCACTTTATCGACCATAACACCTATATCACCGCCCGGTCGTTCGAAGTGGCATCCTGCGCGGCGGGGGCTGCCATCGGGGCGGTGAACGGCGCCCTTGACGGCGAGCATTGTTTTGCCCTTGTCCGCCCGCCGGGCCACCATGCCGAACCGGACCGGGCGATGGGGTTTTGCCTGTTCAATAACGCCGCAGTCGCCGCATCCGTAGCCCTGGACCGTGTCAAACGTGTGGCGATCGTTGACTGGGACCTCCATCACGGGAACGGGACCCAGAAGATATTCTATGAGAGCGAGAGCGTCCTCTTCTGCTCAGTCCACCAGGGGAACACATTTCCCCGCACGGGCTGGGTCGATGAGATCGGGGAGGGGGCCGGGAGGGGCTGCACCATCAACGCCCCGCTCCGTGCCGGGGGGACCCTTGCAGATTACCGGTATGTATTTGAGCATGTGTTCCTGCCGGCAATCAGGCAGTACAACCCGGGGGTACTCATCGTATCTGCAGGCCAGGACCCCCTTTCCGACGACCCGAAGAGCGGGATGCGGCTGGTGCCTTCTGATTTTGGTGTTCTTACCACCCTGCTTAAAACGAGCGTCAGCACGCCCCTTGCTCTTGTCCTTGAAGGGGGTTATGGCCCTTCCCACGGGGAGGCGATCCGCCGGATATTTTCTGCACTCGCAGCCGATGACCCGGTCCCCGAACCTGGTGACGTTTTGCCCCGCGAGAGTACCAAGGAGATCGTGTCCGTGCTCAAAAGGCTGGTCATCTGATCTGCTGCTTTTTTGTTCCCTGCCAAAGGATTTTAATAATTCAGGTCTCTTACGTTCAGGTATGCACGCAGGCGAAGTCGTGGCAGGTATGCGGGTGCGGTACCCGCGGACGGGAACCACCGGCATTGTCCAGCGCATCGAGACGGTGCGGGGGGATTCTTTTGCCGAACTGGACAGCACGCACCTTCTCTATCGTATTGACCAGCTGTTGCCAGCCGTCGGCACTGAGAAGGTGAAAACAACATTTGTCGAGGACGCAAAAAAGACAATCGAACGCGAACGGGAGTTTGCTGCCGGCAGCGGACTGCAGGACGCGCTTAAGAATATTGACCAGAGCTGTGAGGGGGGGGGTTAGTCCTCGAGCCCGATCGTTGTCAGTTTGACCGATTCCACTCCTTTCTGGGACATCAGCCGCTCGGCCAGCGATTTGAGCTGCGTCCCATCGCCCCGCAGCAGGATCACTTCAAGGCAGCGCGACTCGGTCACGTGGGAGTGGAGCGAAGCCTGTATAATGCCCTTGAACTCGTGCTGGATATCGGTGAGCATGACGAGCAGCCCCCGCTGGTCGTGGTCGTAGATCATCGTGATGACCCCCTGCCGCTCGCCCTTGACATCCGCCATCCATTTGTAATACTGGATGTAGCTCCGGATCGCGTCCCGGATCCCCTCGGAGCGTGATGAATAGCCACGGTAGTTGATGATCTGGTCGAACTGGTCAAGGAGATGTTTTGGCAACGAAATGCCGATGCGGGAGAGCTCACTGTCAATGGTCATACAGAGTCCTTATTCTGATGTTCCTTTGCGTTATTTTTAACGTTTCGATTTTATTTTTCGTAGCAAAGGATAAGAATTTTCTTTACCGGGTTTTGATTGTGCAGGGTAGTGAAGCGGCACCGGGCATAACGGCGCGGCAAATCAGAGGGTCCCGGATAATTGTCTTTTATCCCCATATCCTACGCAATTTGCCCTCAAATTCTGGCATTTAGACTCCGAATTTCTGAAAAACCAATGTAATCGAGATTTATCGAAAGGGAAATTTTTTTATATAACATCTAAGTTATATTCATCCATGGTCGCAAACGAACAGCAGAAGATCAGCATGAGGGGTTTATCGTTCCAGCTGCAGATCCCAATATTCTACAAGCTCATGGTCAGCATGCTCTTTGTTGCAATGCTCCCGGTTCTCCTCCTTGGCATAGTGTCCATGGGAGAAACCCAGAACCTTATCAGCGCGCTCGGGATCCAGACCGTAATCTTCATCATCACGGTCGTAACGCTCATCATCATCATGATGTGGAGCTTCTTCCTTGCTGCCCATATCACAAAACCCATAGTCCAGCTCTCTGAGATTGCCACAAACATCAGCAAGGGGGAACTGAAAATATCGGAGATCCAGTTCATGAGCAATGACGAGATCGGTGAGCTGATAACAGCATTCAACAAGATGATCAACACGTACAAGATCCTCGATACCCTCTCACGGGAAGAAACGGAATAAGGTCCGCAACCGGGTTATACAGACAGGACGCGGTTTTCCCTGCAATAACCTTATAAGAGAGGAATTCCAGTAAAATTTCATCAACACAGTCTCAACAAATCTCGCGTCCTGCAGGAGAGTCTTGGTGCCGCACAAGAGACCCCGGTAATGACCTCACAGTGCCTGCAGGATCACATCACGGAGAGAACATGGTCACGGAGATACTCAACAAATTCGTCATCTTAACCGGAGTCACCGCAGCGCTCGTGATCGGAAAGAAAGGGGATATCATTGCCAGCGTAAAATCCGGCCTGTCGACACCCGAAGCCATCGCTGCTGCAATGTCATTTGTTATGGCTGAATCGTATACGGTAGCACACCAGATTGGGAAGGGAGAACTCCTGATGGTCGTCATCGAATTTGCCGACTACGTCCTGATCGCGGGCTCGCTCACTGAAGATAAATTCCTGGCTATCGTCGCAAAGACGGACGCCAATATCGGGCAGATCAACCTCGAGATGAAAAAATACAAAAACCAGATAATTGCGGGACTATGATCGACAAAATTCCGAAAGGTACACTCATTGGTACGATTGAAGCGCCGCTGCCGTGGATATTTTCCCATACCGCGAGATTCGTCGGAGTTGTACGGATAACCATCCAGGACGGGGAAGGCTTCCTCCTGATCGAGAAGGGAAAAGTCCGGAGCTACTATTTCAGGCACGGCCAGCGTGTCCTTACGGGTCACGCTGCACAGGATTATTTCAGTTCACAACCGCTCATCCATTTCAGTATGTACAAGCACACGCCGGAAGAGTTCTCCTCCGCCCTGATTATCACGGGTACAGAAGGGGCAGCTGCTGGTGCAGATGAACCGAAGGCAGAACCCTCCCTGCCGGCAGCTCCGGTCATTTTATCTCAGGCCGCACAAGTACCGGAACCCGGGGCCGCCATATCAAAGCCGGTACCTGCAGCTCTGTCCGCACCCGGTTCACCACAAACGACCTCTCCATCTCCCAGTACCGGACCTCCCGAAATTCCAAAACATTCTGAAGAACTGGTTTCTCCACCTGTGCAGGAGAGTGTCTCTTCCGGGGAGCAGGGGCTGGTGGAAGGGGATACGTCTGCAGTACCCCCGGCTCCTGGTGCCATAGACCGTATCGATGAAAAAATCTCCCTTGAGCAACCCCTGGCTGAACCGGATCTGTCAGAATCGCCTGCAGAAGAATGGCTCCCGGATGCAGACCTGCGGATGATCGCCCAGATCATGCTGGGCAGGATCAAGACCCTGCCAGGCGTGAACGCCGTCCTGATATTCAATAAGGACATGCACTTTCTCTCGATCGGGGACGGTAATCTCGATGCTCTCGTGACCTCTGCGGAAGATATGCTCATGACGGTCAGTCAGCTTGACGCTGTTACTGAGTGGGGATCATTTGTCCAGATGACCATCCAGATCCCCAGCGGGAACGTGATCATCGCCCCGTTCTTTGACGAATATCTCTGCATCCTGACAAGCCCCGATATAAACCTCGGGCGGATCCGCAGGATCCTCCGTGAGATCAAAACACAACAGGTCCAGTGAAGACGAATTCCTCAACAAAACAGGCTCTGCTCCAGTTGAAGAGTTATTCCCCTCCTCATGATCTCCTGGTGTTTTGCGAAAT
>CAZNIL010000100.1:0-4697 GCA_964573085.1 uncultured Methanoregula sp. | reverse complement strand
ATATCCCGGTATCCCGGAACTGCTCGAAGCATACATGGAGGAGAATGCAGCCGATGAGCGGTGGATCACCGTGCACGAACTCCGCGACCGGTTCGGACTGACGCGCTACCAGAGCAACACAGTATCCGCATTCCTGCGGCGGCTGAATGTCGGGCCGTTCGGCAGGTTTCCCTTCATCGTGGCTAAGATTGCGCGAGAAGAGGGTGAAAACCCGTCCGATCCGAAAAAGTACCGATACCTCCTGAAACTGCGGGTATGTACCACTGTACAACAGCGGCGGAGCGAAAGTCGGGGGATCCGCGACGGGGAACGGTAAGAACGAGAACTAGCAGTATCAGCAATTATTTTAGTCATCACCCGGAATTATCCGCTTCACGACAGCCCAAGTAACAGAAACATCAGGAGATAGAAATTATGGCGCGCAAAAGTGAGATTCCTGAACTCCTTGAACAGTACATGGAGCACTATGGCGGGTCGGAACAATGGATTACGGTGCAGGAGTTCCGCACCTATTTTCAGCTGGATGAATTTTCTGCACCGGTAATATCAGGATTTTTCCGCAGGCTCTCCCAAGGGTCATTCCTCACCTGCCCGTACAGGGTGGCAAGAATTGAAAAATTGATCGTGACTACCCCGCAGAGACGGACGACCAAGCGCTATCTCATCATACGAAAACCCGAGCCTGGGGAAAAACAGGCCACCCGATCCAGCCATACCCGGCCGTTCATACAGCAGTAAGAACCTTAATTCTCCTGATAAGAGAATGATTGATCACAGGAGAAGGATGCATGACGGACAGCGAAAAGACAGAAATTCCCCCATGTCCACGGCGGGGAAGGCCCCGCGTCCGGCGCATCATTGAAGGAGTCGGAGAATCACGCTGCTACAAACCCTACTGCTGTCCTGAAGAGGAAGGCACAGGTATCTCGTTGCAGCCAGAGGAGATCGAACTGATACGGCTTATCGATCTGGATGGACTTGAACAGGAAGAAGCCGCAGAAAAACTCGGGGTCTCGCGCAAAACCGCATGGCGCGACCTGCACGAAGCCCGCCGCAAGATTGCCGATGCACTGGTGAACGGGAAAGGGATCGAGATGGCCGGCTGCACAAAAGCAGCAGAAGGCCGGTGCCCGAAGTGCCACCGTGAAGAACCCTCCCACCCTTAAAATTGTGGAAAGTGCACCCGTTCAAAATAAAAAAATCCCAGGATAGTGAAACTTGGCGGAAGAGCGATGCCTGACGCGCCGGCGCCTGAATGACCTCCGGGAGATGCACGAACGGCAGCGCCCCCGCGTACGTTTTTTGTTGGACCCCGATCCTTAAATCTTTATGCTCATATGTGTAATAATTCCCTGCGAAGATCATGAGGAACTGGTATGCCGACCTTTGACGGAATCGGGCCGCTCAAATACGGGCGGGTTATAGGCAGGGGAATGGGGGCCTGCAAAAAAGGCAACGACCACTTAATGTGCCAAAGGAAGGATGCACCAGAAGATGAGATAGAGAAAACAAATACCTGATAGCGGGCGATACCATGACCATCCCATTTCTTTCTGTTGATCATCTCTGCATGGAGTTCGAAGGAAAAAAAGTATTGAACAATATTTCCTTTGAGATCCCGGAAGGGGAGATCGTTGGAGTTATCGGCAGGAGCGGTGCGGGAAAGAGCGTGCTCATGCACCTGCTCCGGGGCATCGATGACCCCCCAACCTCCGGCTCGATCATGTACCATGTGGCTGCCTGCGACACCTGCGGGCATATGGAAGTTCAGAGCAGAGCGGGCAGGACATGCCCGGAGTGCGGGGGTCACCTCGTCGCAGCGGATGTCGATCTCTGGGACAAGAAAAGCGATGGGATGAAATCCCGGGTGATGCGCCGGACCGCAATCATGTTCCAGCGCACGTTCGCCCTGTATGGCGATGATCGGGTGATCGAGAATGTGCTCCATGCATTAGATGACATCAATTATCCTCAGGAGAAGGCCATCACGCGGGCTGCTGACTTGATCGATCAGGTGAGGCTTTCGCACCGGATGATGCATATTGCCCGTGATCTTTCCGGCGGCGAGAAACAACGGGTCGTGCTCGCCCGGCAACTCGCCAAGAACCCGGCCATGCTCTTTGCAGATGAACCGACAGGTACGCTCGATCCGGAAACGGCACGGCTGGTGCATGCGATGCTTACTAAAGCGGCGAAGAAGAACAGAATGGGGATGGTTGTGACTTCGCACTTCTCGCATGTCATCGAGGACATGGCAAACCGTGCCATTCTCCTCGTGGATGGCGAGGTTGCGAAAATCGGTACTCCAAAAGATGTGATCCGGTTATTCGTCAAGGATCATCACGAAGAAGAGTACGAGATCCCGCAGCAGTTCGGTGAGAAGGTTCTTGCTGCACGCGACGTGACCAAACACTACTTCTCGGTCGATCGCGGTGTGGTCAAAGCGGTCAACGTCGTTACGTTCGATGTTGCAAAGAAGGAGATCTTCGGCATCATCGGCAAGAGCGGGGCAGGTAAGACAACGCTCTCACGAATAATCGCCGGTATCATCGAACCCACGAGCGGAGAGATGAACATCCGTATCGGTGATGACTGGGTAGATATGACCAAACCCGGCATCGACCAGCGTGGCAGGGCGAAAGAGTATATCGGGCTGTTGCACCAGGAATATGATCTCTATCCCCACCGTACTGTGCTCGACAACCTGACCGATGCAATCGGGTTAGAATTCCCCAAAGAGCTCGCGATGAGAAAAGCCCTCATCACGCTGGGCATGGCAGGATTTACCAAAGAAAAAGCAAAAGAGATCCTCAACCGGCTTCCGGGCGAACTGTCCGATGGCGAGCGGCACCGGGTTGCACTGGCACAGGTGCTCATTCACGAGCCTCGCCTCATTATACTCGATGAGCCTACCGGCACGATGGACCCGATCACAAAACAGGATGTGAAATACTCGATCCGGAACGCCCGTGATGAGATGGACGAGACATTTATCGTCGTCTCGCATGATCTAGAATTTGTAAAGGACATCTGTGACAGGATTGCACTCATGCGTGGCGGGAAAATTATTCAGATGGGTAAGACTGCTGATGTTCTTGCGAGTCTTACCCCTAAGGAACGGGACAGTACGGCATAACCATCGGGTACCTGGTCGTAAAATTTTTTATATCTGATAATGAAAAAATCTGCGAAGAATTGCTATCCCGTATTTCCGATTGGAGCCGGTGTATGGATATCTCATGAGATCTTTTTTGTAAACCTGCCGGGTTTTCATTGTTTGCGGCGATTCGGGGGTAAAAGGAAAACAAATATACGGAAAAGAGGGGTAAATCTGTGTAATGAAAAATCCTTTTCATGTCATGCTCATTCCGACGTTAGGCTGTCCTTCCAAGTGCAGCTATTGCTGGAGTTCTGAAGAAGGATCTCCGATAATGAGCATTGAAACCATCAAAGAAGTGGTCGCATGGCTCAAGGATTTCCGGACTGACCGGGTCACCTTCACCTTTCACGGGGGGGAACCCCTCCTTGCCGGGGCTGAATTTTACCGTCAGGCTCTGCCGCTGCTCTGCCGTGGGTTGCCCCAGCTTAACCCGGAATTTGCCCTGCAGTCCAATCTCTGGAGAATGACCCCAGAAATCGCCCAGGTCCTCGCTGAGTATCATGTGCCGATCGGCTCCAGTATTGACGGCCCAAAAGAGATCAATGACCTGCAGAGAGGCAACGGGTACTTCGAGAAGACCATGCGGGGCTATGAGATTGCAAAGGCTCATGGTCTGAACGTGAGGTTTATCTGCACGTTTACCAACCAGTCCGTCAAGTCCCGTGAAGAGATCTTTTCCTTTTTTTTAAAAAACGGGTTTACCATGAAGCTCCATCCCGCACTGCCATCGCTGCGGTCGGAAAATCCCCGCCGGTGGGCGCTGGAACCCGAAGAATATGGTGACCTGCTGGTATATCTTCTTGATAAATCGCTTGAACACCTGCAGGAAATCGATGTGATGAATATCAACGACCTGTTCCGGTGTGTATTTACCCGGAGGGGGAACGTCTGCACGTTTGCCGACTGCATGGGAAATACCTTTGCGGTCGGACCTGACGGGAGCATCTATCCCTGTTACCGGTTCGTCGGCATGCCGGAATACGTAATGGGCAACGTGTATAACCATCCCACCGTTGACGATCTTGCCAAATCCGATGCATGGAAACTGATGTTTGAGTATAAGGAGTATGTTGACACGACATGCGGGGAATGCAAACATATCAGGTATTGCCGGGGCGGCTGCCCCTACAATGCCATTGCGCCGACTGACGGCAAAATACAAGGCGTTGACCCCCACTGTGTTGCCTATAAGAGGATCTTTGACGAGATAACCGAACGGCTCAATAAGGAGATGTGTGAGTCCCCCATAATGGAGATGGGTTTTTTGTCAAAACCAAAGAAGGGGGCCAGACTAAAAGTCATGGCATTAATGCATAAGATGATGTCAACGTAATATCAACTCAACTTTTTTTTCGTTAAAGTAAATTTATATGCGTAAAATCCTGCAATTTTTGCTTCTTTTATAAAACGGGCAAATTTAACTGTGATTTGAGGAATTTTGTTTCGAAACCTTTTAATCAAGTACAGACCAATTTTAGAATGACCACAAAGAGTTTTAACTCGATGTGCGTGGCATTGCATTTTGAATACTCTCGTG
>CAZNIL010000099.1:0-4723 GCA_964573085.1 uncultured Methanoregula sp. | reverse complement strand
GTATACTGGCATGCGGGGAATGTTACCGTTATGGAGCAGGTGGTGTGAAGGGGGATAGGAAAGATCCAGACATATCAAGACTTCAATGCAAATAATTGAGGAAAAAATGTTATTCCTGTGGATGAATGATAACTTTCAGGCTCCCATCCCGCGGTTGGGCAGTCAAGAGAAAACCCTGGACCGTTTCTTGTAATGGAAACACATGGGTTATCATATCTGTCACATTGATCCTGTTATACTGAATCCATTTCAGGGCCGTTCTTAGATTATGGAAATCGGCAGCATATGAATGGGTAATCGTAATCTCTTTTTGCCACAGGTTCCAGAGATTGATTTCGGATTGGATTTCAGGATTTGTGGGGGCAAAAAATAAGATCGTACCCCCGGGTCCGACTGCGTCAAGTGACTGTTTCACACAAACGGGAACCGGTGCGGTCATAATGACGGTGTCTGCGCCCAATCCGCCATTGAATTCTTTAAACTTTTTGGGAACATCTTCAGTTGCCAGAATGGTTGCATCAGCGCCGAATTGTTGGGCGAGCTCCAATCGATCGGGATTAATATCGGAAACCGCAATAAATCCCGCACCATTCAACCGGGCCACCTGAATATGCAACAATCCGGTTATCCCGGCGCCAATGATCAGGACTGACCGGCCATCTGAGGTCGGAGCCCATTGCTGCCCACGCACCACGCATCCAAGGGGTTCAACAAAGGTTCCCGCATCAAAAGAAACCGATTCGGGAAGGCGTACCATACCCCGGTCCACGTTGATCGAGGGCAACACCACATATTCTGCAAACGCCCCATACGCATTTTTAAATTTAGTTTTTTGCAGCGTGTCACATGCGGTCGTATGCCCGCGTATACACGCGTTACACGTGTTACATGCGACATGATGGGTGACCACGACCCGGTCTCCCGCGTTCCATTTCGGGTCTGCGACGGGACCGGCTTCTGCAATAATTCCTGTGCATTCATGTCCAAAGGCCCCGATCCCACCGGGCCTTCCCGCACGCTTAATCCGGTACCATTCCATGACATCCGACCCGCACACTCCGCACGCCATGATTTTGACTTTGATTTCTCCTGGCCCGACTGTTGGATCTTCAACATCCTCGGTGCGGATGTCACTGTTCTTATAATAGACCGCTGCTTTCATTGTGTTCACGAATGGAAAGTAAATTTATAAGAGATAAAAAAATTCAGTCGAGCTTGCATGCACCGGGTAAATTTGCATTGTAGATATCCAGGGCTTCCTTTACCGTATGATCTTCATGGACAATTGCACGAATTCCTTTGATCATGCCGATAGGATTGTCATCCTGGAAAATATTTCGTCCGAAATCAACTCCCACTGCACCAGCCTGGACAGAGTTGCAGGCCATCTGGAGAGCGTCAGGAGGACTGGTATACTTACCTCCTGCAACGACGACAGCAGTTGGAGAAACCCAGTCAACCAGTTTGGAAAATTCCTCACAATAATAGGTCTTGATGATCCGGGCCCCGGCATCCTGGCAGATACGGGATGCAAGCGCTAAATAGCGCAAATCCCGGGCCATGTTTTTCCCGACAGCTGTTACTGCCAACACGGGAATGCCGTATTCTTCGGCCTGGTTGATCATGTCGGTGAGATTGAGAATCGTCTGTTGCTGGTTGGCAGAGCCGATAAACACACTGACCGCGACACCGGCCGCATCCATCCGGATGGCTTCTTTAATCGTAACCGTGAGCTTTTCATCACTTAACTCTTCGAATAAAACGCTGTTTCCCCCGGTAACACGTAACATGATAGGTTTTGACCCGACATCTTCGGGCGCAATATTGGCCCGCACTGCCCCGCGTGTCGTCATCAGGCAGTCGCACCAGGGAAGGAGTGTTGTTATTGTGTTGCTCATGTTGCGCAGGCCCGTTGTCGGCCCCTGGAAATAGGGATGGTCTATCGCAAGCATCACTACACGGTTATCTTTCGGATTGATTATCCGGTTCATCCGGCTCTGGATTCCGATATCAGGATATGCATGTACCATGGGGACACTTCACGAGAATTAATGATACACACCTGTATAAAAAACTGGGGTTATTTGTGCTCCGGCCTGACGACGAGGTATCCCTTCCCTGTCAACCAGTGGTGAAATTCATGGGTGCTATGGAGACAATTGGATGCACAAATCGCCCGGATTTCTTCATATTCATGAGATTTTTCCACTTCTTTATTCAGGAGCAATTGTATCGGGCATTTCACATCATTACAATATTCCCGACGCGTATACCCGATATACCCATCTATCGACTGCATAAGTAATCTTAAGGAAATAAATGAATAAGGTTTTTGGAAAAAAAAGTACCAATTTAAAAAATTGTTTTTTCCTCTTTTGTGGACGAGCAAAAGAAGATCCGGATCCTGCTTGAACAGCAGAAACGGTAAGAGTTGTTGCGGCAACGGGCTTACTTTTTTTTCGTGATCGTTCCCAGTTTCGTGTGTCAGGAGATTTTCAGATATTTTTTACCGGAAAATTTCTTTGACAGAAGATCCGCTGCCGGATTTTTTAAAAAAATCCTGCCGTAGATTTCCCGGTTTTTTTCATCGCGAATCTCCGGTGTACCGTTCTTAGGCCGTAAGCCATACCATCCGCAAGTGCTACAGAGGCACCAGATAGCTTCCATTCTCTGGATCTCTCTCAGGTCCAGCTGCATCTCGTTTTTAATACCGTTCAAAGTCTCACGGGTCTTTTCTAGAATCCTGGGTTTCTCGATAGTATTTCTGGCGAGTTTTACCTGTTCTTCCGATGCCTTGACCGATTTGTATGTGAAATAAGCAAGAAGAACAGTTCCGAGGGCAACTCCAAAGTTCGCAACTGTCGATATTCCAATCCCGAAAAGTTCAGGTTCAGCCAAAAGTCTTACACTGGAAGATAGTCTTGTGGCAACACAAAAATAATTGGTGAAAACCGTAATTTTTATTCAATGATACGCTTCGTCATGATGGACAAATCGTAGGAAAATTATGGCATTGGCCTTAAAATCGATCTCATAGAACAGGATAAAATGCCCGATATGAACCCGCCACTGGCCCTTGAGCGGCGGGCGCATGGGCTTACCCGATTCAGGATTCTCGACAAGGAACCGGATCTTTTTCCTGAGCTGTCTGTATTGTCTGGGATCTTTCTTCCGGATCTTCTTACAGTCGGATTCCAGATCCGGATGGACGACAACCCGGTAGCTCATGCTTCAATTTCCTAAAAAAAAATCGTCGACGGAATTGTACGTTTTTCCCTTTCCTTTTTTGATGTCTGCATGAGCCTTCCTGATCTTCCGGATCATCTCGGGTCTGATGGCCGACTCAGGGGGATAGACATTCTCATCGATCTTCTCCTCGATCCGGTCAAGCCGTGTGACGATATCGGAGAGAAGCGTCTCGATTTTTCGGCCGCTTGCTGACTTTGGGGAGGATTCGTGGACACCTGAGGGGGATTCTGATTGGGATCCGTTGGTGTAAAACAGGGAACCGGATTTTCCTTTTGGATTGGTCTGGCCTTTGACTTTTTTCGACATGGACAGCACCATGATCTCTGTCCTGACACTTCAATAGTCTTTTGCCGCCGTTGCCGGCATCTGTGGGTGTACATGGGCACGTGGCTCGCGAGCCCCGGGCGATCGCGACGGCCGGTCAAGGCCCGGTGCCCGCGGTGCCGGGCGAACGTTGTGATGGATGCGAGGGAGGCGGGGTGAGAGAAAAGATCATTGGGCAGGTCAGATTATGAGCTGAATTCCCTTAAGATAGTCAGACCGCAACCATTTCCACACGTACCCTGCTGATAATAATCTCGTCATCGACCGGAATCTCTTCCTTGTCTTCCTTTAAGCAGGAGAGATGAAGTCCGATCGCCTCTTTGGTATTGGCAATCGTTTCCTCGACAGTTTCACCTTGGGAGAAGCATCCCGGAAGTGCCGGGACTTCGGCCCAGAACCCGCCTTCTTCAGCTTTGTGGATCAGGATTGTATATTCCATAACGATCACTCAGAGCAATTTTTCAAATTCCTCATAAGAAAGTCCCGCCTTCCTGACAGCAGCTTTCAGGAGTCCGATTTTTACGGTTCCCGATATAGGGATTGTGATCAACTGACCGTCCGGCATCTTGATATTGACATGATCGCCTTTTCCCGCTCGGACGGTTCCTCCCTCCCTGACAAATGCCCGGACTGCATCTTTTCCCTTCACGTTGTAAAGAGAGGTCACCGTTCACGATCCTTTCTGCATCATAGTATGTGCTTTGCATTCATCATCTTTTTGCAGGCGAGGTATCCCTTCTTTCATCCGCGAGCGGGGTATACCCCATGGCCGGAGGTGGGGGTGCCACCCTGCTGCTGTCGGGAAGTTGTAAGTCTCTGCGAAAAAATTTACGCCCGGACGATTCCGGCGGCGGGAGTTATTTACACCACCGTTTCCTGTGGAGGCCCCATGACTGCCTGAGAGCGAGGCATCCCTCCGGGCGGGTGCGGCTTTTGTCTCTCCGACGGGGGCATGTTCCCGGAAGGCGATTCTGGGGCTGGAAATCCCTCCTGCCAGTACCCCCCATCCAAAACCACATCCCCTCCTGCTTTCGGCCCCGGTAACATTGCTAAATACGACCGCACCCGTTCCCGCCGGAGATCTCCCAATTATTCCGGCCCGGTTCCGCGTTTTTCACGAATTATGACCTCTGAAATCCGGGGGGTGAGG
>CAZNIL010000098.1:0-4935 GCA_964573085.1 uncultured Methanoregula sp. | reverse complement strand
CGCCCGATGATCCGTATCTCATCGACCCGGATCCGGATTACGACACCGGATGCGGTCATCACGACAATCTGATCGCCCGCTGAGACCGCCCGTGACTCGATGACAACGGCATTGTCATCACGTTCGAGCAGCATGTTTTTAACGCCAAGGGTTCCCCGCCCATGTCCCCGAAACTCATCAAACTCCGTCCGCTTGCCAAACCCGACATCGGAGATTGTGAGGAGATGGTCTTTTTCCAGGAGGGTTACTGCCACAATGGTATCTTCACCCCGCAGCTTCATACCCCGTACACCCACTGCGGTTCGTGCCACGATCCTCACCGTCTCTTCATGGAACCGGAGGCTTCTCCCAAAGCGCGTCGTCATGACAATCTCCTTGGTGCCATCGGTCTGTATGACACTCACCAGCTGGTCGTTTTCACGGAGTCTTATCGCGTTTGTCCCCACAGACCTCGGGTTATTGAATTCGTCCTGCCGTATCTTGATGACCTGCCCGAATTTCGTCGCAAAGAGCAGGTAGTGGTCGTGCCGGAACTCGCGGATCGGGATGACTGTGGTCACCACCTCGTCCTTTAAGTTGAGTAAATTGACAATCGGTTTGCCTTTTGCAACCCGCGAGCTCTCGGGGATCTGGTAGACCTTGAGCCAGTATACCCGCCCGATGTTGGTGAAGCAGAGCAGGTAGTCCTTCATACCCGCGACAAAAACCGAATCGACAAGGTCCTCTTCCTTGGTTGCCATGCCGGTGATGCCGTGCCCGCCGCGCCTCTGGTTGCGATAGGTGTCAAGGTCAGTGCGTTTGATGTAGTTTGACGTCGTAAGCGAGACGAGCACCGTTTTGTCCTCGATTAAGTCCTCGTTGGAGAGGTCGCTCGTATCGAGCGCAATCTGGGTCCGTCGCTTATCCCCGAACTTTTTTGCAATCTCGTCTGTCTCGCGCCGGATTTCGTCCTTGAGGTTACTTTCGCTCGCAAGGATGGTTTCAAGTCGTATGATCTCCGTTTCGAGTCCTTTCTTCTCATCGGTGATCTTCTGCTGCTCAAGCGCCGCGAGCCGGCGGAGCTGCATCTGGAGGATCGCATTGGCCTGCGGTTCGTCGAGCCCGAACTGGGCAATAAGGGCGTTCCTTGCATTGTCCACCGTGTCGGATGCACGGATGGCTTTGATGATCTGGTCAATCTTTGAGAGCGCAATAAGCAGCCCGTTTAAGATGTGGACTTTTTCCTGTGCCTTCCTGAGATCGAATTCGGACCTGCGCCGGATCACTTCGATCCGGTGCTGGACAAAGTGGCCGAGCAGGGCGTGCAGGTTGAGGATCTTCGGCTGGCCATCTACGATGGCAAGATTGGATGCCCAGAAGCTGGACTCAAGCGCCGTGTTCTTGTAGAGGTTGTTTAAGATGACCGGGGACATCGTGCCCTTGCGGAGCTCGAAGACGACCCGTATGCCATCCTTGTCGGACTCATCGCGGATATCGCTGATGCCGTCGATCTTCTTATCCTTGACCATCTCGGCAATCGTCGTGATCCACTGCGCCTTGTTCACCTGGTACGGGAGCTCGGTGACGATGATCCGGTCGCCCCGGTTTCCTCCCTCAGACTCTTCGATATTCGCGACACCACGGACGACCAGTTTGCCCTGCCCGGTGGAGTATACGTTCCGGGCGCCTTCTGTGCCCATCAGGAGACCTCCGGTCGGGAAGTCGGGGGCCGGCATGACCTGCATCAGGTCTTCGACGGTAACCTGTGGGTTGTCGAGATACCGGGTCACCGCGTCACAGACTTCCCGCAGGTTGTGCGGGGGCATCTTCGTTGCCATACCGACCGCGATACCGTCCGTCCCGTTGACGAGCAGGTTCGGGATCTTTGCCGGGAGCACAGTGGGTTCCTGCAGCGACTCATCGTAGTTCGGGATGAACTTCACGGTCTCCTTGTTGAGATCCTCAAGAAGCGCTTCGGCGTACGGGAAGAGCCTGACCTCGGTGTACCTGCTCGCAGCCGCAGCGTCCCCATCCACAGACCCGAAGTTGCCCTGCCCCTGCACGAGCATGTGCCGGTACGAGAATGGCTGGGCCATCTTGACGATCGTATCGTAGATGGACGCGTCCCCATGAGGGTGATACTTACCCATCACTTCACCAACCACCCTCGCGCTCTTCTTGGTGGGCTTGTCGCTGGTGTTGCCCATCTCCCACATCGCAAAGAGCGACTTGCGGTGAACCGGCTTGAGGCCGTCCCGGACGTCCGGGATTGCCCGGCCGATGATGACACTCATCGCATAGTTGATGTACGAGGTCTTCATCTCGTGCTCGATGCTGATCGGCTCGACCCGGTGTGTCAGGGGGCCGCTTGCCGGGGGGGTCTTATCAGATGTCAAGGTTCGTCACCTCCTTTGCATGGCGCATGATGAAATTTTTCCGGATCTCCACGTCCTTTCCCATCAGGGTCTTGAAGATCTCGTTTGCCTCGAGAGCATCCTCAATCGTAACCTGCCGGAAAATACGGTTGGCGGGGTCCATGGTCGTGTCCCACAGCTGCTGGGCGTTCATCTCACCAAGACCCTTGTACCGCTGGATGGTGACTCCCTTCTCCCCCATGGCGGCAGATACCTTCTGCATCTCCTCTTCCCTGTACACGTATTTCTCCTCCTTCCCCTTCGCAATGCGGAAGAGGGGAGGCTGGGCGATGTACACATACCCCGCCTCGATCAGTTTCAGCATGTACCGGTAGAAGAACGTCAACAGCAGCGTGCGGATGTGGGCCCCGTCAACATCGGCATCGGTCATGATGACGATGTGGTGGTAGCGTGCCCGTTCGGCATCAAATTTTTCACCAATGCCAGTCCCGATGGCGGAGATGAGCGTCTGGATCTCGGCGTTTTTTAAGATCTGGTGCTCGCCTGCTTTCTCCACGTTGAGGATCTTGCCCCGCAAGGGGAGGATGGCCTGGAATTTCCGGTCCCGGCCCCCCTTAGCCGAACCGCCTGCTGAGTCCCCTTCCACGATATAGATCTCGCTCTTTGCCGGGTCACGCTCCGAGCAATCGGCGAGTTTGCCGGGAAGCCCGCTGCTCTCAAGGGAGCTTTTCCGGCGGGCGAGCTCGCGGGCGTTCCGTGCCGCCTCGCGGGCTTTTGCCGCTGACATCGCTTTTTCCACGATGATCTGGAGGACCTTGGGGTTCTCGTCAAAGTATTCGGTGAGCGCCGCATATACGAGCGAGTCAACGATCCCTTTCACATTACTGTTACCAAGGCGCATCTTGGTCTGCCCCTCAAACTGCGGGCTTGCCATTTTTACGGAAATGACGGATGTGAGCCCTTCCCGTGTATCCTCACCACGTAGTGCGAGCGGAGAGTTCTCCTTGATGATGCCGTTGCGCTTTGCCATCGCGTTGATGGACCTGGTGATCGCGCTGCGGAACCCTTCAAGATGTGTCCCGCCCTCGCGGGTGTTGACCGAGTTCACATACGAGTATATCTTCTCGTCATAGCCCGTGGTGTACTGCATCGCAACTTCGATCTCGATTTTGTTATCGTCATCTTTTTTCGTGATATCGATCGGGTCGGGATGGAGACAATCGGCACCCTCGTTTAAATATTTCACGAATTCGGAAAGCCCGCCCGCATAGCAGTACGCGGTACGGTCGCCGGACCGGTCATCGTTTATCCGTATCGTTACACCGGCATTTAAAAACGCGAGCTCCCGGAGCCGGTGGGCGAGCGTGTCGTAATCAAACTGGGTTGTCTCAAAAATTGTATTGTCAGGAAGGAACGTGACCCGTGTCCCGGTCATCCGGTACCCGAATTCTGTTATGAAACGGCGCCGGTTCTCCCGTTCGATCTCATCAGAGGTTGCAGGGATCTTCGTGACTTCCTGCTGACCGGGAGTGGTACCTTTTGGCGCGGTGCGCGAGAACGGGGCCGGGCTGCCATACCAGTACTGGTACCGGGCGAGGAGTTCGTCAAACGTCTCTTCGCGCTGCGAGATCGATGTTACCGGCTTCCCCTGTGCAAACCGCATGTCATAGATATTGCCGTCCCGGAAGACCCGGGCGGTAAGCGATGCCGAAAGCGCGTTGACCACCGAGACACCGACACCGTGGAGACCTCCCGAGACCTGGTAGGTCGCCTTGTCGAACTTGCCACCTGCATGCAGGACAGTCAGCACCACTTCGAGGGCTGACTTCCCGTTCTTTTCCATCCGGTCAATGGGGATCCCGCGCCCGTTGTCATCAACCGTGATCGAACCATCGCTGTTGATCACGACCGAGATCAGGGTGCAGAACCCGGCAAGGGCTTCATCGATGGAGTTGTCGACCACTTCATAGACGAGGTGGTGGAGCCCGCGGGTATCGGTGCTCCCGATAAACATGGCAGGCCGCTCCCGCACCGGTGCAAGACCCTCGAGTATGGTAATGTGGGACGCATCGTACGTATCGTTCAAAGAAAACCTCCTTTAAGAAAATTCTGGCTTTGTTTCAAAAAAGCCGCGCAAATACCTGTGCGTTTCACAATACATATTGGTTTTAATAGAATAAAAGCATGTTGCACCGACGTAAAATATCGGACAAAATCAGGAATTAAATCAGGAATAATTCAGGATTTATTACAAAAACACACTGATTACAGCACCTTTTTATGATTGAGCATCTTTGGCACTAAAAAAGATCCTGTTTTTTCAGTGGTACGTCCCGATATCCGGTTCCTTGATTCCCAGTTCACAGTCAATCGCGAGTACGAGCCGGTTGAGTGTTGCGATCACATCCCGTGCATCTTCCTTGTCCATCGTGCCCGGCTGGTGCCAGACCACTTTTTTCCGCAGCAATGTCACCAACTCGTCAATCTCGGTCCCCTTGAACCGATCCGGTACCACCAGCCCGTCAAGGTGATCTGCTGCCCCAAACCATGCCTGTTCCGGGGGCATTGCGAAGTGTTTTGC
>CAZNIL010000097.1:0-5170 GCA_964573085.1 uncultured Methanoregula sp. | reverse complement strand
ACCCATAATTAAACTCCTTATCTAATTCTGCCGTGCTGATGATAAAGGTTAGGGCGGACATCTGGAAAAAATGGTGAATGAAAAAGAGGACTGCAACTGTCTGTGATGGTACAACTCCTTAAAATAATTTCAGTGTTACGCTCTTGGGGGCTGCGCCTTCGGCTCCACAGTCAAAGAATCCCGATGAATTTTTTTCCAATCAATCCTCGCTGTGTGACGAAGGAACACGAGAAGAGAGCCATATGGCTCTCTTCGCTGGCGACGATTAATTCCCCGCCGCGTGGGTATCCCCTGCAAGGCGATATCGGTGGAATATGTTCAGAGAATTAGTGATCGGGATGAGGTCAAAAAAAACATGGTACCGGTTAGCTTTTACCGGTACCGTTTTCGTCAATGACAAAGCAGAACGGATCTTCGGCTGAGAAATCCCCTGAGGCGGCAAAAGCACGGACCCGGCACCCCCCGCCGCAGAGCTTGAAGTAGGTGCATGCCCTGCATCTTCCCCCGATATTTTCCATCTTCTTCCGGAACCGGTTGAGTACCGTATTTTCCGCGTCAGCCCAGATCCTGCTGAATGGCCGTTCCCTGATGTTGCCCGCAAGGAATTCTTTGAAACGGGCGAACTGGCATGGATAGACATTTCCCTGCGGGTCGATGTTTGCCACTTTTGTCCCGGCACTGCACCCGCCGTTCAGCGACCGGAGGAGTTCCTGTGTATCGGCAAGGTTCGGTGAATTGTCCCGCTCCATGGAGGCGAGCAGGTGGATGCAGTCCTGCGGGGCATCGACGGTCAAAAACTCCATGGACTCTGCGGGAGTCACCTTCGTCTTACGGTACAGGAGGTTTAAGGCTTGTGTCACCTCATTGCCTTCGAGCTGGAGCTGTTCATAGGTCTCGATCCCCCTGCCACAGGGGACGAGCCAGTACAGGCAGAACCGGGATGCGCCAAGAGAGCGCGCGAGATCGACGAGTGCGTCAAGCTCCGAGATGTTCTCTTTTGTCAGCGTGACCCGCATCCCGCACCGTAGCCCGGCCTCGCGGCAGCTGGAGAAGGCCGCAACCGCTTTAATAAATGCGCCCGGTGCATTCCGGAACCGGTCATGGGTCTCTGCAGTTGCGCCGTCAAGGGAGATGCCGGCATACCCAATCCCGCACTCCTTTATTGTACGGGCAGCCGCCGCAGTGATCAGGGTCCCGTTGGTGCTGAGCGCCATCCGGATCCCCCGGCGGGCTGCATGGAGGGCAAGTTCCCAGATGTCCTGCCGCAGCAGGGGCTCGCCACCCGTAAAGATAATGAGCGGGACGCCGAAGCTGGCGAGGTCATCGATGAGGGCGCGTGCCTCCCCTGTTGAGAGTTCTCCGTCCGTTGTTTGCCCGGGGCCGGACCGGCTGTAACAATGGATGCAGGAGAGGTTGCACCGGTCTGTTATGTTCCAGAAGACCACCGGCCGCTCCATGCCGGAGAATGCGAGGTACCTGCCCGGGACTTCTGCCTGCGGCTTGTGCCGGTGCCGCATCAATGAGCTCACCGTTCCTTTCCCGTGCAGGCACTGGGTGATCCGGTTCATGCCCTTTGCCCTCCGGTCGCCTGTATCCGTACGTTTGGGACACGCTTGAACTCTTCCGTGCTGAACAGGACGGCATACTCCGAAACTCCGGCCTTGTGTGCGATCATCCGGACCTCATCGAGGACAGCGTCCCGGCTACACCCGTGGTGTACGGTATACAGGGTATACTCCCACCTGCCTGGTACCGGCAGCCGTTCGTAGCAGTGGGTGACGCAGGGAAACGATGCAAGCAGAAATCCCGCTTTGCCATCCAATGAACCCGGAGTCTTCCACGCCACGAGCGCGTTTGCGGATATGCCGAGCTTTCTCTGGTCGATCCGGGCCCGCACTTTCCGGATCACTCCTGCTTCTTTCAGGTTCCGGATCCGCTCCGTTACCTCATCTCCCGTTATGCCCAGCTGCCTGCCGATCTCATCGAACGGTGCGGGGACGAATGGCAGCCCGTTCTCAAGTTTTTCAAGCAGGTGCAGGTCAACCGGGTCCATGTCTGCCCTCTTCATCCCTGCAAGGCCCAAAAGAAAACCGCACATCGGCCTTGAACTTCCGTACCGTGGGAAGGTTCAGGACATCCTCATCCGGTATCCCAGCCCGGTGCAGGATCCTTGCAAGAACCTGCCGGATCCTTTCCTCGCTTCCTGCCGAGATGGTGAACCAGAGCGGGTAGGGATGGTCGCGCCGGAAATTATGGGACACTTCCGGGAAGCTGCTGATTATGGCAGCAGTCTCCTGCAGTCGTTCCTCGGGGACTTGGAGGGCGACAAGTGTGGCAGCATGCAGCCCCATCGAACGCGAATCGAGGACCGGAGAGATCCCCCGTATGATGCCGGCATCGTGCAGCCGTTTCACGCGTACAAGCAGATCGTCTTCCGCCATGCCCAGCCGGCCGGCGATTGCTTTCCACGGGCGGGGCACGAGCGGGATGTCGTCCTGAAGGGCGTCAAGCAGTGCGATATCGGCCTGGTCGGGCAGGGGGCTGCCGTTCATCGTCCCACATCCTCCGGTTCGTAGGCACACCACGGGTCCTCGGCGCAGATCTCCCCCTCCAGAGTCTCCGGTCTCTCAAGGCCATCACACCAGCGGGGGGAGACCGCAGCGCTCCCACGGTACGCCCGGCCCCGGCATCCTCCGCAGATGGTCTTATAGCTGCAACGCCCGCATTTTCCCGCGAGCCTTTCCGTGTCGCGGAGCGCGGCAAAGACCGGGGAATTCTGCCAGATTTCAGGGAATGGGGTTTCCCGCACATTACCGGCGCTCACCGGCAGGTACGGGCAGGGGGTCACATCGCCGTTTGCGAAGATCCGGCAGTAGCTGATGCCGGCGATGCAGCCCCGGCCCCATGACGGGTTTTTGATCCCAAGGCTGTCGGCGATGCGCCGGAACTGCGGGGCGCAGGTCGGACGGATATTCAGGTCACGGTTACGGTACCGAATGAGTACCTGACGGATCAGGTCTTCGTATTCCCGCGGGCTTTGGAGGCCTGTTTCCTGCATCCTTCCGGTCGGTACCGGGAAGAAGATCTGGTAATCATGCACCCCCAGCGCCATGCCGGTTTCGATCACCGCTTTGATCTCCCCGATATCCGGCTGCATGACGGACATGTTAATCTGGACGTCAATCCCTTCGTCCTGGCAGTAAGAGATCCCCTGCACCGCCCGTTCCCACACCCCGTTTACGCCACGGAATGCGTCATGGGCTGCCGGGTCTGCCGAATCTATGCTGATGGCCACCGCCCGGATCCCCGCATCCCTGAGCTTTGCCGCCGCTGCCTGGTCCAGCAGGTACCCGCTGGTCCCCATGACCATCGGGAGCCCCTGCTCTGTGCCGTACTGCGCGATGGCATAAACATCCTCCCTCAGCAGTGGCTCTCCCCCGCTCAGCACGACAACCGGTCGTCCGGTCGTGCGGATCTGGTCGATGACGGCGAACGACTCGTCCGTTGTGAGCACCCGCTCTGCTTCGCGTTCGCCCGCGTCTACGTAACAGTGGGTGCATTTCAGGGGACACCGGAGCGTGATGTTCCACGAGATGATGCGGGGTGCGCCCGTTGCACCATTCAAAGCTTCAGTCCTTTTTCCACGCGTTTCCCGAGTCCGGCATCCGCTTTTTTGAGGTTCTCCACCATCCTCTTCTGGATCTCCGGTTTTGCATGGCTGAGTGGGTCGACGATGTTGTCGACTAGATGGTCCTGATCTTTCTTTGACAGTGACTGGTACCGCTCCCCGGCCTGCTGGAAATCGTTGGTGAGGGAGATCTTTTTGCGCACTTCTCCCCCGTCGAACGGGCGTCCTCCAAATGTCATATCGCCGGATTGCTGCGGCATCCCGCCCCCGAAGCTGTTGGGCTCGTAGTTGACGGTTCCGGCAAAGCCGGCGCCGGATTGCATCGCGCCGTCCCGTTGGTTGTTGTTAACTGCAACCTTCGGCCGGTTGATGGGGATCTGCAGGTAATTGGGCCCGAGCCGGTGCCGCTGGGTGTCGGCGTACGAGAAGAGCCTGCCCTGCAGGAGTTTGTCTGCGGAGGGTTCGATCCCCGGCACGAGCGACGCGGGACAGAATGCAGCCTGCTCGACTTCCGCAAAATAATTCTGCGGGTTTTTATCGAGCACCATCTTTCCAACGGGCAGGAGCAGGTACTTGTCCTCCGGCCACGTCTTTGTTGCATCGAGGGGATCGAAGTCCAGTTTGAACTCATCGTCAAATTCCATCAGCTGGACGTTGAGCTCGTACTCGACCGTCTTTCCTGACGCGATCCAGTCGTAGAGGTCGCGGGTGGCGACATCCGGGTCTTCGCCGGCGAGACGGGTGGACTCGTGCCGGTCGATCGTCTCGATACCTGCTGCGGGTTTCCAGTGGTACTTAACGTAGACACCCTTGCCTTTCGCGTTCACCCAGATGTAGGTATTGACGCCGAACCCCTCCATCTTCCGGAAGCTTTTCACGGTGCCGCGATCCGAGAAGAGCCACGTGATCATGTGGGTTGATTCCGGAGATAAGGAGATGAAGTCCCAGAACCGGCTATTGGCGGAGGAACTGACCGGGATATTGGTATCCGGTGCGGGTTTGAAGGAATGCACCATGTCGGGGAACTTGATCGCGTCCCGGATAAAAAAGACGGGCAGGTTGTTCCCGACAAGGTCATAGTTCCCTTCTTCGGTATAGAACTTGACGGCGAACCCGCGGGGATCCCGTACCGAATCCGCAGAACCGCGTGCGCCAACAACGGTCGAGAACCGGACAAAGACCGGGGTCTTTTTCTTGGGATCCTGAAGGAACGCTGCCTTTGTGCAGTCCTCCATGCTCCTGTAGACCTTGAAGTACCCGTGGGCGCCGGCACCTTTTGCGTGGACGACCCGTTCGGGGATCCGTTCCCGGTCGAAGTGCGCCAGTTTCTCGATGAGGGGGACGTCCTGCAAAAGGACCGGGCCGCGTTGTCCTGCGGTCAGGGAGTTCTGGTTATCCGCAACCGGGACCCCCTGATTTGTCGTAAGGGTTTTTTTCGCCATGGGTTCTCACGAACAGGTGATAGTGCATCCGGGCTTATTAAATTATATCTCGCGATAATTTCCGAGATCAGGAAGCAACAACACATCCGGCACACCCGCT
>CAZNIL010000096.1:0-5211 GCA_964573085.1 uncultured Methanoregula sp. | reverse complement strand
TTGTCAAATGTATAACTGAACGAGCCTCCCGAGTAAATCGTCGGGGATGTGAACAAACCTTCGACTTTTATCATATCGTCGCGTGACATCATCTGGTTTTCCCATACGACCTTGGTTCCTTTCTGGATAACAACCGTGCCGGAGGGATCAACGGTATTATAATTGGTCAGTTTAATGGTAACTACGACCTGAGGTGTCGGCGTCGCTGTTGGTTCTGCAGTAGTATTTACCGGGGCGGGTTGTACCGTAGTTGCAACCACCGTGGGTGCAACAGTGGTTTTAATTGCTGTCGATGCAACCGTTGGCGCAGCCGTCGTTGCTGGAGGTGTTGTGGGTTGGGTTACTGATGATTCAGGTGGTGCTTGCGATGAACATCCTGCAATACCTACAGAGAGGATAATTAAAAATGTCATCAGAATTCTCATCAACGTGATTGTATGTTTTCTCATAATAGGATCCAACTTTCTTCTGCAAGGAGAAATTTGTTTGGTTGATTTCCATTTTTTGTCATAAAATAAAAAGATACTCGTAACATATCAGACGTTCGTCGGTGCAGAGAAACGCCAACAGAATCGCAGGAGCACCCCCCAATTTTCACCTTCGGTCTTCACTCGTTTTTATATTTCATCCAATTCTTCGTGGGGAACTTCCCTGCTCCTTTATACCGGTAACCATCTCAAAAGATTCATTACGGAAAAACCCCTTCCAACACAATAGGAAGGATATGCAGGAGAGGGGGTGTCATCAGCCCTTATCCAGACCAGATCCTGTCATGTTCATACGAAGGGAGGTGACATCATAGACCCACTCTATACTGTCACACAGGACGAACTGCTGGCTGAACTGAAGACGTCAATCAACGGCCTGAACGCAGACGAGGCAGAACGCCGGCTTATAGAATACGGTACGAACGAAGTCTCACGGGTCCGTCCCCATCCTGCCCTTGAGATCCTTGCCCTGTTCAAAAATCCGCTGGTCATCATCCTCCTCATCGCCGCTGCAATATCCATAATTGTCGGTGAGATCACCAATGCCTGCATCATCATATTTATTGTCCTTGCAAGCGTCATTTTGGATTTTTACCAGGAATACCGGGCAGGAAACGCTGCTGAACTCCTCAGGCAGAAGATTACCACAACAGCAACGGTCACCCGTGACGGGAAACGGCAGGAGATCCCGTTACACCAGCTGGTCCCCGGTGACCTCATCAGCCTCTCTGCCGGAGACATTGTCCCGGGAGATGCCCGGATTATCACGTCCCGGGATTTTTTTATCAACCAGTCAGCACTGACCGGTGAACCATTCCCGGTCGAAAAAACGAATGCCCCGTCCAAACCCTCCGATCAACCAGCCGACCGTGAAGACGCTGTCTTCTTAGGCACCTCGGTTGTCAGCGGTTCGGCAACCGCGATCGTGACACGGACAGGATCCGCAACGGAGTATGGCAAAATTGCCCAGATGCTCACGCAGCGTCCGCCGGAAACAGAGTTCGAACGGGGCCTTGCCAGCTTCGGGTCGCTCATGATGCGGCTCGTATTTTTCCTGGTCATCTTTGTCTTTTTTGTCAACGCCCTGCTGCACCACGGGATTTTGGATTCGCTCCTCTTTGCCGTTGCCCTTGCGGTCGGGATGACCCCGGAACTCCTCCCCATGATCCTCTCCATCAACCTGTCCAACGGCGCGATTGCGATGTCAAAGAAAGGTGCGATCGTCAAGCACCTTGCATCAATCCAGAATTTCGGGAGCATGGACGTCCTGTGTACGGACAAGACCGGCACCCTGACCGAGAACCGGATCTCGTTAATAAAACATGTTGATGTTGACGGGGCCGGCAGCGACCGGGTGCTGTTGTATTCATTCCTGAACAGTTACTACCAGACTGGCCTGAAAAGTCCCCTTGACAATGCCATACTCCGGTTCCGGGAACTTGACATCCGCATGTATGAAAAGATCGATGAGATCCCGTTCGATTTTATCCGGAAACGCGCTTCAATTGTTGTATCAACCGGTACGGATACCATTCTCATCACCAAAGGTGCGCCTGAGGAGATCATACGGGTCTGCGATTCCTGCGACAGGGGAAGCGACATTGTCCCGCTGACGGATGAGTTAAAAGACATGATCACCCGGCTGTACACGGAACTGAGCGGGGACGGGTTCCGCACGCTCGGGGTGGCATACCGGCCAGTTCAGGCCGGTCGGAACCGGTATGCTGCGGACGAGGAAACCGACATGATCTTTTTAGGGTATGTCGCCTTTATCGACCCCCCCAAGATGACTGCCGCAGAATCCCTGCTTCTTATCAAAAGTTCGGGGATCGATGTCAAGATCCTGACCGGTGACAACGAACTGGTCACCCGCATAACCTGCGAATCTCTTGGTTACTCCATCAAAGGCGTATTGACCGGACAAGAAATTGCAGAGATGGATAACGAAGCGCTGGCCCGGGTCGTGGAGCAGAACAACATCTTCACGCGGGTAACCCCGATCCAGAAGGACCGGATCATCAATGCCTTAAAAAGGAACGGCCACGTCGTCGGGTTTCTGGGGGACGGGATCAACGATGCCCCGTCGATCCGGACCGCCGATATCGGGATATCGGTGGACAATGCCGTTGACATTGCCAAGGAATCTGCAGACATCATTCTCTTAAAAAACGACCTCCGCGTCCTCCAGGACGGGGTGATCGAAGGGCGCAAAACGTTTGGCAACACGTTAAAATACATCATGATGGGGACAAGTTCCAACTTCGGCAACATGTTTTCCGTCGCGGGAGCTTCCCTCTTCCTCCCGTTCCTCCCGATGCTCCCCATCCAGATCCTGCTCAATAACCTGTTGTATGATTTTTCCCAGACAACGATCCCGACGGACGCTGTTGACGATGAGTACGCAATTCGCCCCAAGCACCTCAATATCGTTTTTATCCACAGGTTCATCAGTATCTTTGGCCCAATCAGCTCGCTCTTTGACTTCCTGACCTTTTTTATCATGCTGTATGTCTTCCAGGCAACCGGCGCCCTGTTCCAGACAGCGTGGTTCATCGAGTCGATCTGCACCCAGGTCGCCGTCATCTTTGTAATCCGGACAAAGAGGGTGCCGTTCTACACGAGCCGGCCGAGTAAGTACCTTATTGCCAGCACACTGGCGGTGATTGTCATCGCATGCACCCTGCCATTTACCGTGCTCGGGGCGATCTTCGGGTTTGTTCCCCCACCGGCACCGTTCTTTGCGGTGCTGATCGGCCTTGTGATCGGGTACCTGGTCCTCGTTGAGCTGACAAAAAAATGGTTTTACCGGCGGTACGGGGACCTTGTTGATGGCTCCCCGTTCGATCATAAACGTGAAGGGACAGGAAGTAAGTGAAAAAGGGGTATACACCCACAGGAAGGTATCAGGGAGATTTTACCAGAAAAAAAAGGGATTGGGGGGATCGTTACGCAAACATTGCGCCTTCAACATCAACGAGCCGGTTGCGGTTGAAGTCCGCGGCAACCTTCTCGATCGCTGACAGGAAGTCCTGCTGGCTGATGGAGGTGCGTTCCTTCCGGATCGCAAACATGCCGGCTTCCATGCAGATCGCTTTTAAGTCCGCGCCGTTCTTTCCGTCGGTGAACGCGGCGATCTCATCGAGGTCCACGCTCTCGTCCATGGTGAGGGCGCGGGTATGGACTTTCAAAATCGAGAGCCGTCCCTTCACCTCCGGGAGCGGGATCTCGATGATCCGGTCGAACCGGCCGGGACGCAGGAGCGCACGGTCGAGAATGTCGATCCGGTTCGTCGCACCGATGATCTTCACGTCGCCCCGGTTCTCAAACCCGTCCATGCCGGCAAGGAGCTGCATCAGCGTGCGCTGCACCTCCCGGTCCCCGCTCGTATTTGCCTCGGTGCGGGATGCCCCGACCGCATCGATCTCATCGATGAAGATGATCGTCGGGGATTTCTTCTTTGCAAGGTCGAAGAGTTCGCGCACGAGCCGGGCACCCTCCCCGATATATTTCTGGACAAGCTCTGACCCGACAACCCGCATGAAATTCGCGTTGGTCTCGTGTGCCACCGCTTTTGCAAGGAGCGTCTTTCCGGTACCCGGCGGCCCGTAGAGGAGCACCCCCTTGGGCGGGTCGATGCCGATCCGCAGGAAGAGGTCGGGGCGCTTGAGCGGGAGTTCCACGGCTTCCTTGATCTCGGTGATCTGGGCTTCAAGCCCCCCGATATCCGCATAGGTCTCCTGCGGGGACTCCACCAGTTCCATCCCGTACACCTGGGCATCGAAACTGGTCGGCAGGAGTTCGACGATGGCCAGAGACTGCTGGTTGAGGGTGCACCGGACACCGGGTTTTAATTCATCTGCGGTAATGTTCTGGGAGCTGCGCACAAGGAAACGCGGCCCGGCACTGCTCCGCACAATCACCCGGTTCGCATCGATGACATCGGTGATGGTCCCGATGATAAGCGGCGGGCTCCGCAGTTGCTCGCTCTCGCTCTTGAGCTTGCGCACTTCCCGTTCGAACCGGACCTTCTGGGTCTCGATATAGCGCCGGTCTGCATCGGTCTGCCGGAGCTGCTCGCGCAGTTCCATGTTCCGGGCTTCGAGGTCGAGGACCCGCTTGTTCAGCTGCTCTTCGAAATCGTGTTTTTCGTTCTCGATCTGCACCAGCTGGTCACGGAGCTGTTCAGACAGTGAACGGTAGAAACGGTACAGGTCTTCGGGGCTCTGGGGGTCCTGTGCCGTTTGCAGGATGTCTCCCATATTCGTATCAATTAGATATTTAGGGAAAAGCATATAAAGAGTTTCTGAGCTTTTATGCAATGCGAAATGTGTGGGGAAACGATCCGCGGTATGGCAAAACTTGTCCGGGTCGAGGGGGCCGAACTGCAGGTCTGCGGCAGGTGCGAAAAATATGGCACCGAGGTGCAGCAACCGAAACGGACTGATATCCGCCGTCCGGTTGCCGGCCCGGTATCAGCGGTGAGGCCTGCAGCCCCCCCTCCGGTCCGCCGCAAGCGGGACCTCTTTGACTATATGGAGGGCGAGATTGTCGATGATTACGCAGTCCGGATCCGGAAGGCACGGATGGACAAGGGCCTCTCCCAGAAAGACCTTGCGATGCAGATGAAAGAAAAAGAGCACCTGATAAAAAAGATCGAGAACGCGGAACTGATCCCTGAAGAGGGTGTGCGCAGAAAACTGGAAAAGGCGCTCGAGATCCGGCT
>CAZNIL010000095.1:0-5220 GCA_964573085.1 uncultured Methanoregula sp. | reverse complement strand
GGAGACTGCGGGTTTTGTGCGACAATGGAGAATTTCTTGTCTGCCGTGGCAGACGATGTACGGAACCCGACGATGGCGACTCCGTCAATATCAGTCGTCACCTGTGCGTAATACCGGGTGTTTGAAGAGGTGGCAGACGATGGCGCAACATCATCAAGAATTGTCCTCCCGTTGCCATTGTTGTACTGGTACAAGCCGATCACGTAGGGGCCTTCTGAAGGATCCTGCACCACGTTCATCTGGCCGCCGAGAATGACCGGGGGCTGGTCGCCCGGCTCACCACTCATGGAAAACGTCCGGGCGACCCAGACATAGTACGCGGTGTTCGGCTTGCCGGTGATCGTGATAGTAAAACCGCTCCCCCGTGTCAGCGTGTCCTCGGCTGATGCAATGGGAATCATAGCAACAATGGCACAACAGACCATCACGAGGATAAGAGATCCCAAAATCCTATGTCTCAACATAATGCTCCTGGTGTTCCTTTAGCAGACGATTGTTGTTTTTCGCGGGTATTGGATATTGTGGTCTTTTTATCCAGCCCTTACCTTTTTTACTAATCCTGTCCTGTAATGGTACAGGGATATCAATGACAATTGACTGGTATAACGAATTTGTCGACCTGAATTACACCCCGGCACGAGACGAACTTGTCTGCCTGTTTTATTTTGAACCGGCAGCCGGCATCGGCACGGAGGAGGCGGTCGGCCGGATCGCATCCGAGAGTTCGACCGGGACATGGACGACGCTCTTTACCTTGCCGCCGCGAATGAAGAAACTGCAGGCAACCGCGTTTGAAATTGAGGGAAATTATGTGAAGATCGCGTACCCGCTTGCGCTCTGGGAGGAGGGAAATGCGGTCCAGCTCCTCAGCGGGATTGCTGGTAACATCTTCGGGATGAAGGCATTAAAAAACCTCCGCCTCATCGACGCCTCGTTGCCACCGGAGTACCTGAAGCACTTCAAAGGGCCGCACTTTGGCAACGACGGGATCCGGAAGATGATGAAGATCCATAAGCGTCCGCTCACCGGGGCAGTTCCCAAACCCAAGATCGGATTTACCGCAAAGGAGCACGCGGAAATTGGATACGAAACGTGGATGGGCGGGTTCGACTTTGTGAAAGACGATGAGAACCTGACCTCCACGTCATTCAACCGGTTCGAGGACCGGGTAAACCTGATGACCCGCAAAAGGGAGAAGGCAGAGAAGGAGACCGGTGAGAAGAAGTCCGCGTTCATCAACATCACGGCCGATGTCGAGACAATGAAGAAGCGTGCTGACCTGCTCGCAGAGTACGGTTGGAACTACGCGATGATCGATGTGGTCGTGGCCGGCACGGCCGGCGTCATAACACTCCGGGACTATTGTTCCGATCTCGGCCTCGCGATTCACGCCCACCGGGCTATGCATGCGGCGTTCGACCGGAACCGGAAGCACGGGATAACGATGTATTTCCTCGCCAAGCTGATGCGTCTCATAGGCGTCTCCCAGATCCACACGGGAACAGCGGTTGGCAAGCTGACCGGGACAAAGAAGGAATCCCTGCTCCTTGCCAACCTTTTGCGGGAGAAGAACATGCCAGCCGTTGATCACATGTGCCTTGCACAGGACTGGGGGAAGATCAAGTCTGCGTTCCCGGTTTCATCGGGCGGGCTGCACCCCGGCCTCGTGCCTGATGTGATGGATATTTACGGGACGGAACTCGTGCTGCTCGTCTCCGGCGGCATCCACGGTCACCCGAAGGGCACCCGGGCCGGGGCAAGGGCGACTATGCAGGCGATCGAGGCATGGCAGGACGGCGTCACGCTTGAGGAAAAGGCGAAAAAGGCAAAGGAACTCAAAGGAGCACTGGAGAAGTGGGGGCATTACAATCCGAAGTGAGCCGGCCGGGTGCCGGATCTCCTTCTCTCTCTTTTTTACTTTTCTCGCTGGCCCCAAACCAGACCGGCCCCGGCAGGTCCAATCCACAACACGGATAATAGTGCCTTACCCTCTCCCGGAAAGCGAGGTTTTATTGGGAAAAGAAGGATAACAGGACATCATCACCACAGAATGAATCCAGGTACGGGCTCAAGGGATGACTGCATTTACTCAGGAAACAGATGAACTTCTCCGTTCGCTCGATTCCCGTACCAGCGGTCTGTCAGACACTGAAGCAGAAGAGCGGCTGGGCCGGTACGGGCCAAACGAGCTGGAGAAGCGGAAGAAGAAATCCTACCTGAACGAATATATCTCCCAATATACCCGGTTTTTCGCAGTTCTTCTTGAAGTTGCAGCACTCCTCTCTTTTGTTGCAGACTATTATTCGCCCCATGAGGGATATGGCCTTCTCGGCATGGCGATTTTCGGCGCGGTCGTGATCAATGCTTCGTTTGCATTCTGGCAGGAATACAAGGCGGACAAAACCGTTGAAGCCCTTTTGAACCTTATGCCGGTCCAGGTGAAGGTGCGGCGAGGGGGGAAGATGCTAAAGATCGATGCCCGGCTCGTGACGCGGGGGGACATCCTTGTTCTGGAAGAGGGGGACAGGATAGCTGCTGATGCAGTCATTCTTGAGGAGAATTCGCTCTATGTTGACATGGCAACCCTGACAGGGGAATCCGTGCCGGTCAGGAGAACCTCCGGGCCCGGCATGCAACCGGACTATCCTGATGCCAAAAACATCGTGTATGCCGGTACAACAGTGGTATCAGGGAATGGCGTTGCTGTGGTATTTGCCACCGGTACCGACACGGAATTTGGCAGGATCGCACGCCTTGCAACGGACGTGAAAAAACGGCTGACACCCATGCAGCTTGAAGTTATCCGTATAACCCGCATCCTCACCCTCGCTGCTCTTTCTGTTGGCGCGATCTTTTTTATCCTTGGGTTTCTTTCAGGAAAAGGTTACCTTGTCGCCGCCATCTTTGCGCTCTCGTTGATCGTTGCAAACGTGCCGGAAGGGATGTTGCCGACCATCACCCTTTCCCTGTCGTTAGCCAGCCAGAACATGGCAAAACGAAATGCCCTGATAAAAAACCTTGACTCCGTCCAGACGCTGGGCAGCGCAACCGTGATCTGCACGGATAAGACCGGGACGTTAACACGGAACCAGATGACCGTAAAGGAAGTTTACCTCACGAGCGGGGAGGAGATCTCCTTAACGGGTGAAGGGTATTTCAATGAACGGGAATTTGTCATAAAAAACGAGACAACGGGATCCCGTGACCGGCTGGCTTTCTTTCTGGAGAAGGGGATGGTGAATTGCCGTGCAAAAATCGAGGAGCCAAATGTCTTTGGAGACCCGACCGAGATAGCGATTATTGCCGCAGCACGCCATGCCGGTATTGAAGCCCTCTGCCATGAAAAGACCGGGGAGATACCCTTCACGAGCGACCGTAAGATGATGTCCACCCTCATCAGAAAGGACGGGCGGATATTTATTTATACAAAAGGAGCGCCTGAGGTGCTCCTGCCCCTGTCGGTGAGCTATATTAATGCCCAAGACCAGGTCGTGCCGCTGGATGCTGCCGGAAAAGAAGAACTTGTACAAAAAGCCGAGCAGCTGGAACGCGAGGCATACCGGGTCCTTGCGGTTGCGTTCCGTGAGGGGGATGAGGAGCGGAACCTTGTCATGCTGGGGCTCTTTGCCTTCATGGACCTCCCGCGTTCAGAAGTGGAGGGTGCAGTAAAGACCTGCTATACTGCTGGTATCCGTGTTATGGTCCTGACCGGGGACAACCCGATTACGGCCAATGCAGTGGCAAAGAGGATCGGCCTGCGTGTGGACCGGACTATTATTGGCGATGAACTGCGGCATATTCCTGATGATGAACTGGCCCGCCTTTTAAAAACAGAAGATATCCTCTTTGCACGGATGCACCCCGACCAGAAGCTGAGGATTGCCACGATCCTGCAGGAGAACGGCGAGATCGTTGCTATGACCGGGGACGGAGTCAACGATGCACCGGCACTCAGGAAAGCAGACATCGGGATTGCAATGGGGGAGCGGGGGACCGAGGTGGCAAAAGAGGCGGCCGACATGATCCTCATTGACGACAATTTTGCATCGATCGTGGCAGCGGTTGAGGAGGGTCGGGCGGTCTACTTCAACATAAAAAAATTCGTGACCTACATCTTATCCTCAAATGTCCCGGAGATCGTGCCCTATATCCTCCAGTTTTTCTTAAGGATCCCGCTCCCGCTCTCGGTCATCCAGATCCTTTCCATCGATCTCGGGTCTGACATGCTCCCGGGCCTTGCCCTCGGCTGCGAACGGCCTGAAGTGGATATCATGAAACAGCCTCCCGTAGGAAAAAACGAGCGGATACTGGACCGGGAAGTTTTCAGGCGGGGCTACTTTTTCCTTGGCATTATCGAGGCAGCAGCGGCAATGGCCGCCTTCTTGGGATTCCTGTTCCTCAATGGCTGGATATACGGGGACCTCTCCGTCACCAACACGGAACTCCACTACCAGGCAATGACCATGACGCTCCTGGGTGCAGTCACCTGCCAGCTTGCCAATGTCTGGACACTCAGGTCATGGGAGTCCTCCGCGCTGAAGCCGGGCCTTTTGAAAAACAAGCTCCTCATCATCGCCATCATTGTGGAGCTGATCTGGATCTGGGCACTCCTGAATGTCAACGCAGTCCAGCTCGTTTTCAATACCGCGTCCATCCCGCCACACTATCTCCTGCTGCTCGTGCCGTTCCCGGTTATCCTGTTTGCAGCCCATGAATTCTATAAATACCTGATCAGGAGGAGAAAGGAGCGCTCGAGAAGTGGGGGCATTACATGCTGAAGTAAGGTGGTGGAGGACGTTATGACAACTGAAATCCGAGAGCTGAAACACGAAGAATTTTATCTGGCAGAGAAATTGTGGGAGCAGTACCGGGGCCAGAAAGCGGACCCGGTGCACGAGCGGATCTTTAGTGTTTTTGTGGACGGCGAAGTTGCGGCAACGGCCCGCTCCACCCGGCACCCGGACGGTAACGAGATGGACTGTGTCTTTGTCCCTGAGAAGTTCCGTGGGAAAGGATATGCACGGGATGCCGTGCAGGAGCTAATCCGGGTGTGCGGTTCAGAGACGATCCACATCCACTCGACGATTGTGCTCATCCCCTTTTACAAGACGTTCGGTTTCACCCCGATTCCCGAAGAGCAGCTCCCAAAAAGTATCCGCGAACGGTTCCTCTTCTGCTTTGGTGAGATGTTGGGCTGCAATGTCTGCCCGATGGTGAGGA
>CAZNIL010000094.1:0-5280 GCA_964573085.1 uncultured Methanoregula sp. | reverse complement strand
ACATCCTAGAAGCCTCCGGAGCTTTTGACCCGGGTTCAAATCCCGGCCGAGGCGTGACTTTTTTTAAGAAAAAAGGTATGAACGTCGGATGATGTTCCCATACATCCGATGAAAACACCAAGACGTTTTCACGCTGGATTAAACCATCCGCGCCAGCACGAGCGCAATGAACCCGCACCCCGCGAATGCCAAAACTGTCATGATTGCATAATCGCGCTTCATAAAGACCCGCTCGCGGACATATGTCCTCTTTCCCGTTCGGTACCCTCTCATATCGATAGTCAGCCCTAGCACATTGGAGCGAAGCAGCGCGTTGGAGACAAGCGGGATGACGATAGGGGCAACGCTGCGGATCTTGCCAAGGAAGCCGGTCCCCGGGTTGTATCCCCTCGCCAGCTGCGCCTCATGGATGCGCTGCCCCTCGATTTGGAGCGTCGGGATGAACCGGAGCGCGATGATGAACATCAGGATGTAGTCGATGGGCAGCCCGATCTTCTCCATCGCGTGGACGAGATCCCGCGGCTGCGTCGAGATCAGGAAGAGCTGGAAGGCGAAGATGAGCACCATGAACCGGAGTGTGAGAACAAGACCAATCATGAGCGCCCCGGCGGTAACGGGGATGACCCCGCCGATTACTGGCACGCCCTGCGGGATGACATATCCCAGCGTTTCCCCGTTGGGCATCGTGATGATGGTGATGAGGATGAACACGATGCTCATGACAAGGATCATCTTGAGCTGGTGGAGCGATTCCCTAAGCAGATCACCATACGCGGCGAAGGCGAGCATGGCAATGACCATGAGCGTGAGAAACGCGAGATCGGTTGCGATGATGCACATCAGGCTCACGACAATGATGAACGCGATCTTGGTGTACGGGTGGAGCCGGTGCAGGAAGGCGTCCTTGTGCACGTACTGGAGGATCTCTGCCATGATTAGGCACCTCCCGTGTCTGCAACGATGTACCCGTTCTCCATCTTAATCACGCGATCGGCGCAGTGCTCTGCGATCTCCCTGTTATGCGTGATGATGATGATCGTGTGTCCCTTTGCCTGGAGCTTTTTGAGGATGTCGATGACAAGGAGCGCCTCGTATCCGTCCAGCCCCGTGGTCGGTTCGTCGAGAACTATGATACCGGGCTGCATGGCAACGACACAGGCAATTGCAAGTCGCTGGCGCTCCCCGCGCGAGAGCCACCGGGGGTATAGCTCGGCGGATCCGGAGAGTCCTGCATCACGGAGCACGGTTTCGATGACGGCGTCGCCATTGCCGATGCCGAGGTTTTTCAGGCCGAATGCTATCTCTTCCCGTACGGTATCGGCAAAGAACATGTGGTCCGGGTTCTGGAAGACGAGGCCGACATCGCGGGCAAGGGTTGCGATGCTGCAGTCCTTCGTGTTCTTTCCGTTGATAAGGATGTCCCCGCTTGTCGGGGAGAGCAACCGGTTGAAGTGCTTGACAAGCGTCGTCTTTCCCGAACCGTTCTCGCCAACAATGGCGACGAATTCACTTTTGCGGATCTCTAGGTTCACATCACGAAGGGCTTGGACCGGGCCATACGAGTGGGAAAGTTGCCGTACAGCTATGACCGGCTCGCACCTGCGATCCACTGCCTCGCCGGAAGGTTTCGCCGTGGCAACCATTGAAAAATCCGGTACCACCATGCCCCGGATCCGGTCGTCATTCAGGACATCGTCCGGGCTGCCGGTCGCCGTAATGGCCCCGTCCTCCATGACGACGAGCGTATCGACCATGTCCCGGAACTGGCGGAACTTGTGCTCGATAAGGAGCAGGGTCTTGCCCTGATCCTTGAGGCCTGCAAGGATCTCGGCGATCCGTTTCGTCGCGTGCTCATCGAGCTCCGAGGTCGGCTCATCGAGGATCAGGATATCGTTCCCGAGCGCAAGGGTCGCTGCAAGGGCGACGCGCTGCTTCTGGCCGCCGGAGAGGTTATGCGGAGACCGGTCTTTCAGGTCGCCAAGGTAAGTTGTCCTGATGATCTCGGCGAGGCGTTCCTCGACGACTGCGGCAGGAAGCCCGCGGTGCTCAAGCGCCGAGAGGATCTCTTCCTCGACAGTGGTGAAGATCATCTGGGCTTCGGGATCATCGAAGACGACGCCGACGTTCTGTGCAAGGTCCGAGAGGCTTTTGTACTCCGCTACGTCTTTGTTGCCGACAATGACAGTGCCTTCTTTCTTCCCGCCGAACTCGTGGTGCAGGATCCCGGAAGCCGCGAGGCAGAGGGAGGTCTTCCCGGCCCCCGAGGGGCCGGTAACCATGATGCACCGGCCTTTGGGAAGAGTGAGGGTGATCCGGTGCAGGGCCGGCTGCACCGTGTGGGGGTAGGTGTAACTGACGTTTCTGAGCTCAATCATTCCTGTCCTCTAAGGAGCACCCTGTTGGAGGGTTTGTAGAGGAGCTGGACGATGATCGCATTAAAGACTGCCGTTATGACCACAATTGGGACAAAGATAGCAACGAACGCCATGATGTCGCCGTTGTACTTCGCAAGATAGGTCGCCCCGATCGCGATGATCGCGATTGCTGCGAAGGTGAACCCGCTTGCAAGAGTACTGAGGAATGTGACAAAAGCTGGTCCGACAGCTGATCCTTTTTTTATTGCAGTATAGGTGAAATATCCAACAATGGCCCCAATGACAATCCCGATGATGATCTTGATCTCAAAATATCCTTTGGTACTTGGAAGATACTGGGGGAGGGTCATTACTGAAAGATAACCTATAACAAAAAGAGCGATACAAAAAACGATAATTCCGGAAAGTTGCGGCTTATACTGCATTATTCCTGATTTTATTGAGCTTAATTTGATTGCAATTGCATAGAGCGCAAAGCAGACGAGTGCTCCGACCGGTTCACTAATCAGGTTGCCGGGCGGGAACATCGAACTGGAGATCAGCATGGACAACAGTCCTGCAACAAGCCCGATGCCGAGCGCTTCATAGACTTTGGGCTGGATCAGGATGATCGCAAGACAGTAGAACGCAATGATCATGTTCGGCGTGAGAGGCGTGTGGAGCATTGCCAGAAAATAGCGAAGGATCGCACCGATGGCAAGCAGGATTCCGACAATGGCAATATCTTTTGACTTCATGGTTATCACATTTTTTTAATTCTCTGGTAACAGGATGTTTCAGGGTGTAAGGTAGTATCAGCCATTAATTGACTATTTTATACCTTAATGTATAATTCTGTTCATCTATGTATTAAAACGTAACTGGTCTTGACTCCCGGGAATTATCCTTGTATCACTCTGGCGTATTCTGACAGATTAAGGATGACCCCCTATCGTTCTATTCTATCCGGATACCTGGAGGGAACAGGTGGCTTTCAAAAAACGAGCGTTCCGGTACCCGGTATCAGGGAAAGTACGTGGCAGAGATCACAATAAAACTGGATTTATAACCACGGGGGGTGTCAGGAGCTTTTTCATTGTTCACGCTTGTTTTTTAACAACAAACTTCATTGCCTCTCATCGCCTTCACACGGTATAAGGAGAAGAGTGGGATGCTGCTGCAACCAAGCGAAGAGATCAACCGGGACGCGCTGGCACTTCATGCAAAGCACCATGGAAAACTCGAGATCCGGTCAAAAGTCCCGCTCAAGACCCGGCACGACCTGTCCCGGGCGTACACCCCCGGTGTGGCTGCGGTCTGCCGTGAGATAGTACGGGATAAGAACCTCGCGTATAAATACACACTCAAGGCTAACACTATCGCGATTGTGACCGACGGTTCCGCGGTGCTGGGTTTGGGCAATATTGGTGGCTATGCGGCAATCCCCGTCATGGAAGGAAAAGCGATCCTTTTCAAGGAATTTGCCGGGGTGGACGCATTCCCCATCTGTTTTGAGAGCTACGAAACCGATTTTGTCGACCAGGTAAAGAACATCGCGCCAGTCTTTGGTGGCATCAACCTTGAAGATATTGCTGCCCCGAAATGCTTTGAGGTCGAGGATGCACTGCAGGGAATTGGTATTCCGGTCATGCACGATGACCAGCACGGGACTGCAGTGGTCGTGCTTGCTGCCCTGATCAATGCCTGCCGGGTGACCGGGAGGAGATATGAAAACCTCAATATCGTTGTCTGCGGTGCGGGTGCCGCAGGATATGCGATTACTAGGCTTTTGAAATGTATTGGGTACGACCCCAACGTGTGCACCATGGTCCATGATATTGTTGTCTGTGACACCAAAGGAATCATCCACCGTGGACGGGAGGGGCTCTACAGCAACAAGTACAAGTTTATTCTCGCAGATGAAACAAACCATGGAGGCAGGGAAGGGTCGCTTACGGACGCAATGGATGGGGCCGATGTCTTCATTGGGGTTTCCGGTCCGGGGGTCCTTTCTGAAGAGATGATCAGAAAGATGAACCCGGACCCGATCATTTTTGCGATGGCAAACCCGGTACCGGAGATTATGCCGGATATTGCCCGGCACGCGGGTGCTGCTGTTGTAGGGACCGGCAGGAGCGATTATCCCAACCAGATCAACAACGTCCTTGCATTCCCCGGAATCTTTCGTGGAGCACTGGACGCCTGCGCAACTCGGATCACCGATGAAATGAAGGTCGCCGCGGCGCATGCCATCGCGGGGTACGTCACAAAACCGCGGCGGGACCGGATCATGCCTAATATTCTTGATAAGGAAGTCACCAAAAGGGTCGCGCTCGCCGTACAGGATGCTGCAGTACAATGCGGGTGCAGCAGGCGGCTTTAAAAAGGGATTTATCCATTACCCATATCCGGTGATCTCGTAATCAATAGTTGTTGAATTTTTTGCACATTCTTTCCCGTGCACCAGTACTTCGTCAACCGCCCGTTTGAGGAGTGCGGGATAGACAGCGCCGACCATCTCCTGAACGGGTTTTTTATCACAGAAGAATTTGAACGTTGGGGTACTCTTCACTCCGTAGCGTTCTGCAGTCCACGGGTTTGTGGTAATGTTGAGCCGAACGAACAGGACCGCATCCTTATACTCGTCTGCATAGTTCCTGAAGTACGGTTCCATCTGATGGCAGAATGCGCAAGTCGGCGAAAAAAACATTACCACAACCGGTTTTGTCGCCTTTTCCACCATCGCCTCCCAAACAAGGTCGTTTACCTCGGGCACGATTTCGGGTTCCACTAACATCACCTGCTTCACTGTGGAGCGGATGCGGTTCTTATACTTTATTGCGGGAGAGGAGCCCCACGAAAATAAGCGCGGCTGCAAGCGCGGTACCGGTGATCCAGACCGGGAGGGGAGTTGCTTTTGTTGTGG
>CAZNIL010000093.1:2518-5307 GCA_964573085.1 uncultured Methanoregula sp. | reverse complement strand
ACGGATTCAGGCTTTCCGGATCTCGTTGTACAGGGAAACCAGCGAGAGGCTGACCAGGTTTGCCGTCGTTGCCGCATACCAAAAGTACATTTCAACCGGAGTTAGGTAAGTGATCCAGCCTGACCAGAGCATGGCACAGATGATCGAAAATGTCAGCACAGTGTCGATGGCAAGAAAGACCATGGGCTGCCCAACGATTCGTCCCGCTTGGGCGATCGTGCAGTATTCCCATTTCGCATGAATCCCGATGAGGTCAAGAAGTGCCCGCCCGGTGTTCATCAGGAGGTCCGTTCCAGCCCATGCGATAACCAGCCACCCAAAAAAAACAAGGGATGGTGACGTGGCTGAACCGATGCGGACTGCGGTCACCCCAAAGAGCAGCTTGTAGATGCAGAACGGGATCCCGATGGAAAAGGACAGGAAAAACGGGCGGATGAAAAATTTTTGGATCCTGTCGGATTCCCGTTCGCATACGTTTTTCTGGTTCTCGCTGGTAACTGGAGGCATGATGGTGGCCGGTGGTGTATCGTGTTGTTAAGTATATCATGGAATCCTTATATCAATCGTCTGGAAAAAACCAGGATTATTTTATTATGGGAAAACGAAACCTTGTTGATGACATCCCGACTTCGGCCTGATCGTGAGCCTGATGATCCCAAACCCATAGTAAAAATCAAAACCCGCCCGGATAAGAAGCGTCAGCAGGAAGATGACCGGCATCAGCCCATGGCACACTTCCATCCCGTTCCAAAACACAAGTCCCAGAAAAAACCCGCGCTTCCCCCACGGCACATGGCCCACCTTAAGCCTTTGAGATCAAACCAAGACATGGATTCCATCCGTGGATCGCCCGCGACCGGGAAAGAGCACGAAAAAATCTACAAAGAACCGGCAGAAGCGCTGACATTTTTTTTGAAAAGATAAAAAATTTCACCATAGTGTAGTCCAACCGTTACGGGTCTCCTGATGGGATCCGGGAAAAAAGATTTTTTAAAAAACGGTTGTGGCAGTGGGGGTTATCCTTAAATGCTGGTATGGAGGTCGATAGTGCCCCGGGGGACCGAGGTGTTGCTCTGTTGTACCAGTGCACCGTTCTTATAGATCCCAACGGCGAGCGGGTCATCGGAGGCGTCCTGCTTCTGAATGGCGATGTCAATGATACCGTCATTTGCCAGAATCCGGTAGAACCTGTCGCCGGTTGCGTTGACCGGTTGCAGGATCCCTTTTGCACCGACCGACCCGATAAATGTCCCCGGGGACTGGACCCGTACCCAGACCCCGGACTGGGGGATGGCAATTGTCGGGGGAGGCGGGGGTACCGTGACCTGTGGTGAATCTGTCGGTGTGGCTGATGGGGCTGATTCCACGGGGGCAAGGGTTGCAGATGCTCCCGGAGCGATAGTGGGAACCATCGCATGGCCTGAAAATGCAGCCGGGTTTTCATGCAGGATCGCCACATACGTGATCATACCGCCAACAACCGCAACAAAGATTACGAGCAGTGCGGGGAATGCCTTGAACGGTATCCGTTCAAGAACGGTGACAACGGGCGAATCTTTTGGAGGATACAATGATTCGGGGGTTGCCTGCTCCCTGCGCGGTGGCTGAGGGGGTACTGACGCGCCCGGTTTCCCGCCCGTTTCTCCCTCACCGGGGGTTTTTGGAGCGGTTTCCGTACCCTGAAAGGAGGGACGAAGGAACACCGGTACTTCTGCCTGCACCTTTGAAAGAGGGATGTGTTCCTTGAGTTTTGCGATCAGATGGTCCCGTTCTCCAATCCTCTGGAAGCCGGGTCGCTGGAAAAAGACAAGCTCGCGGCTCTGCGCCTCATCTGGGTAGAGGATGAGGGTGATGGTCGGTTCATGGAATTTATTCTCTCCTGCGACAACCGAACCGATGGTATCAAGCCGGATATCCTCGTGATGGACACGGTCTTTTTCACTTTCAACAAGGACAAGGCGAATACTTGTGAGTATCACCTCATTCCTGGCGCCGTTGACCACAATATCCTGTATCGTCAGAATAATGGACTCATCGCTGGCAAGAGACAGGCTTTCCATAGAACCACGTTGTAAATTACTACCTCTTTTATTTACAACAATAAGGATTCAAGGGGATATGAGGTTTTTTATTAATTCTTTGGTTCGAAGACCTGTGAACATTCGCAGGAGAACTCTAACGGGACTTCCGGTTTACCCCCAAAAATATTCTAATGTCCGGGACCGTAATTATCCGTATCCGGAGTACCCAGCACAAATTTCCACGCACAGTATCTCATCTTTTGCACAGGTTGTGGCGGACAGGAAACACATTCGGTTTTGATCCGGGGATCGATCGTTTTGGCAAAGACCGAATATTCCCCCAGCCCGATCGTTTTGCAGGGAAAGAGTTGCATCCCTTTTCGCTCCCGTGCTGCCTGAACCCGGCAGGTCTTCATGGTAAAGAACAATGTGGTGGTATCCGGCCGCCGGATTTCCTGGTCGTTAAGCAGGTGATACAGCCGGTTGTTCAGGGCAATCTCAAGCGCGTCAAGACCCCCGCGTTCGGGTAGCGAAAGCCGTTTTTTTATCCGTTCCGCTTCGATGACCGAGAACTGTTCCCAGACTTTTTTGTCCATCTCAAGAGCTGCATTCATCCCATATGACTGTTCGATCCCCTGGAACCAGAGCCCGTCCATGGCGAGCCAGTTCTTTGCAGCATCGTAAAGTTCCTGTTGGAGAAGAAAATTGTCGCACATGTTGTGTAATCACCCGTATGATGTTGTATCACTAATACATGATGGGGGAGCC
>CAZNIL010000093.1:0-2418 GCA_964573085.1 uncultured Methanoregula sp. | reverse complement strand
TGATGGGGGAGCCCTTTTCGGACTTCAATCCAAAGAACTATGGCGCTACGCACCGATCAGAACGTATGGATACGAATATCGTTCTTCAAATCCTCTCAATTTTAATCGAATGCGTTGTTGTTCTTGCAGGAGTGAGGCTCGCCACCAAAGGAAAGAAGTTCTATGGCTGGTGGATCGCCCTTACGTTTGCCTTGTATGTGGTCTTTGACCTGTCCCGCCTTGAGTTCCTCCCGAAAAGCGAATCGGTCATCTCGCCCCTGTTCCTGATCGCCAGCCTCTCGATCCTGTACGCAATCTGGCTGATCGGCTGCGAAGTCATCCCGACTCGATGGTATGACCTGTAACGCCAGCGACACGCGCACCCTTTCAGCACGCATCGTCCAGCAAAGCTTATCATGCCGGGTGCCGGACATTCTCCTGATATTATGACCCAGACAGAAACCCTGCGCGGGGTCCCCGGGATCCTCCGCCCCTTTAAGGACTACCTCCAGAGCTCAGGCCTTGAGGAAGGCGACCAGATCGTGTACTACGGGTGCGTTGGCACCTGCACGCCGTTTGTCGAACTGCTCGCAGTTGCAGTCCGTGGGCTTAAACCCGAACAGGTCTTTGTCCCGCTGCTCGATGAGTCCAAGGCAAAGGTCATCCACAACGTTGATGATGTGGGCATGCAGGTGAGCGCAAAAGCTGCGACGCTCCGGCCCAAAGTCCTCATAATCATGGGAGGACTTGCGATGCCCAATGTGCCAGTAACAAAGGAACAGGTGCAGGCGCTCATCCACAAGCATGGCGACGTGAAGGTTGTTGGAGTCTGCTTCATGAACATGTTTGAGAAAGCCGGGTGGCTGCCGGAATTGAAGTTCGACGTGATAATCGATGCGACGATCGATCCCGTACGTGTGGTGAAAAAATCCATGTGAACGGGCTACCGGGTCACAATTTTTTTGTATTCCATAATGTCCATATTTTTCATATCCCCTCTTTGAGAGAGCAAACCCGATGTATGGGATTACCAGAGTAGTGGAAAGGGAGACCGGGATCGAAGTGGCATGGCTGGAAACAGCAAAGAGAGCGGAGAAGCAAGACCTCTTCACCTTTTCGGAATTAAAGGAAATGAGAATTCAGATCGATGATCTGCTCGAACACCCTGCTGCATACAGGGTTGATCTGCAGGAGCGCAAAGTATACAGGAGTGCGCGGGGCGGGGATTCTTTTTAGGGGGATCTAATTTTCTCTCCCTGTTTTATTTAGATGTAAATTTTTCATTCATGTAATGCACGAGAATATACCAACTAAAAACCGAATCTCGAAAAAAAATTTAGATGTAGGGGTTGCGGAGAGCCTTGCCCACCCCGAAGGTCTTGCGGCCTTCGAGCGTTGTCTTGTTCTTCGTGATCTTCTCGTTTGCGAGCTTGGACACGAGTTCAAGGCCGGGCTTGACTTTCTCGATCGGCTGGGTCTCGAAGCAGCCTGCTGCGACTGCCTTTGCCCAGACACTGTCACCGATCTTGCTGCGCACAAAGACGGTGCTCCATCCATCGGGGCTGCCGACGGAACCGGTGGAGATGTCACCGAGGTTGGCTACATAGTCAAGGCAAACGTGGCAGCCGGGCTGCTCGTACTTGTGGGTCACCTTGAGCGGCAGCTGGACAACCTGTCCGCGCTTGCCGTAGACCCAGAACTTGCCCTTGCCGATCTCCATCTTCTTGACCGCTTCCATCTTCATCGCTGCGTGGTCTTCCACGAGCTGGAGGATACCCTGGTAGGGGAAGTTCTCCATGCAGAAGATACCGACGGCAAGCGCAATGCTCGCGCCGACATCCCTCATGCCGACGGGGTAGAGTTGTATCTTCCGTACGGCTTGCATCTGGCAGGGAGTACCGACAATACCGACCTTGTCAAGACCGTAGCTCCGGACGGCTTCCTTGATTAAGGAGACGTTTGGGCTGATGTTGTATTTTGTGCCGCGTGCCGCAAGCAGTTCTGCCCGTGTTGTAGCGACGATGGGCTCTGGTTTCCAGGGCTCCTCGCCGACACCTGCAACGATGGCTCCGTCAATGATGCCCTCATCGAGTGCGAACGCGAACAGCTGGGTTACGATACCGCCGTCCTGTGCGCCTTTGAGGATCTCCTTGTTGGTGCTCCGGGCTGAGACGCATGATTTGTAATTTCCGAGTTCTGTTCCCATTTCAATCACCTTCACTGGAGTGCCGCCATTATGGCCTCGTTGATCGCCTCATAATTACTGATGACATCCGTGTTGAAGAAACTCCGCGGGCACTGTGCATAGCAGGCGCCGCACTTGATACAGAGTTCACGGTTCACATTGGGCTTGCCGAACTCCATCGTGATCGCCCGGACGGGGCATGATGCTGCGCAGCTGCCGCATCCCATGCAGAGTCCCTGGTTGATCACATCATA
>CAZNIL010000092.1:2587-5313 GCA_964573085.1 uncultured Methanoregula sp. | reverse complement strand
CGAACTACCCAAAGAAGAATTCATCCTGAAGTGCACGTCAGCCTGCGCTGGCTGTTCCGCCTCGCTCTCGCTCCGGTATGTGCTGAAAGCCGCAGGACCTGACACCGTTCTCGTAGTGCCCGCATGCTGCACGAGCGTGATTCAGGGCATCTACCCGAACACTGCAATAAATGTGCCGGTATATAATGTTGCGTTCGCAACCGCTGCTGCATCGGCTTCAGGAATGAGCAACGCGTTCCGCGCCCAAGGCAAAAAGACCAATGTGATCGTCTATGCAGGAGACGGCGGGACACTCGACATCGGGATCCAGGCGCTCTCCGGGGCATTTGAGCGCGGTACTGATTTCCTCTATATCTGCTATGATAACGAGGCGTACGGCAACACCGGCATGCAGAGATCGAGCGGGACCCCGCTGGGCGCAAAGACAACAACAACCCCCGCAGGCAAGACTGAAGTCAAAAAAGATATCGATGCGATTATCGCTGCCCACGAACCCCCTTACCAGGCGACCGCATGCGCCGCGTACCCACAGGACCTTTTTAAGAAAGTGCAGAAGGCGCTCTCGATCCGCGGGCCGACGTTCATCCATGTGCTTGCCCCCTGCCCTCCCGGCTGGCGCTATTCAACGGAAAAGTCAGTCGAGATAGGAAAGCTCGCGGTGAAGTCCGGGATGTGGGTGCTGTACGAGCGTGAGTTTGGCAATCTCACGATCACCGCACCATCAAAAGCAGCGATAAAAAAACCAGTCCCGCTGGAGGATTACCTCGCCCCGCAGGGCAGGTTCAAAGGTATTGATGCAAAGACGCTCGACATCCTCAAACAACGGGTCGCAAAGAACCTGCAGCGGCTCGCGCAGGAGGAGGCGGGGGTATGCTGACGGTAGCAACGGGGAACAAGGCGGTTGCACTTGCGGTAAAACAGGCAAAACCCGTTGTTGTTGCCGCCTACCCGATCACGCCCCAGACCGAGATCGTGGAGCAGATCGCAGAGTACGTTTCTTCTGGCGAACTGCCGGCACGCTACATCGCGGTCGAAAGCGAGCATTCGGCAATGGCGGCATGCATCGGGGCAAGTGTAACGGGCGTGCGCACGTTTACCGCCACGAGTTCGCACGGGCTCCTGTACATGCACGAGATGACGAACTTTGCAGCGGGCGCTCGCCTGCCCATCGTTATGGCAAACGTGAACCGTGCGCTCGGGCCGGGCTGGAATATCTGGGCGGAGCATACCGATGCGATGCAGGAACGCGATACCGGCTGGCTGCAGGTATATGTGAGCACCGTGCAGGAAGCATACGATGCAACGCTCATGGCATTCCGGATCGCCGAGGACAACAATGTGCTTCTGCCGGTAATGATCAACCTCGACGGTTTCCTGCTCTCCCATATCATGCAGCCGCTCGATGTGGTCGAGCCCGGGGACTTCATCCCTCCGCTTCACCTGCCGCACGCGATCGACATAAAAAACCCGAAGGGCTACGGGACCCTCACCGGTCCTGACGAGTACTTCAAATTCCGCTGGGATATCGAGCGCTCGATGCGCGATTCGATGAGAGTAATTGAGGCGACAGAGAAAGAATTTGCCAAACGGTTTGGCAGGACATACGGATTTACCGAGGACTACCGGTGCGAGGACGCGGACGTGATCATCGTTTCGATGGGCACGCTGGGCAAGGAGGCAGAGGTTGCCGTGGATAACCTGCGGAAAGAGGGGGTAAAAGCGGGTTCCATGCGGTTGCGCTGGTTCCGCCCGTTCCCGAAACTGGATTTTAAGGGTCGTGATGTCGTGGTCATCGACCGCGATTACTCGTTCGGTTTCGGCGGTGTGCTTGCAAAGTCCCTGCAGGCAAAGAATAAGATCGACGTCTTCAGCGTCATTGCCGGACTCGGCGGCCAGGAGGTCACGTATGATGACATCGCCGGGTTTGTGAAGAACCGCAGGATGGGCGCAGAGTTCTGGTTCGGGGTGAGCGGTAATGTTTGAGATCCGCATCCATTCGCGGGGCGGACAGGGCGGCGTTACTGCTGCCCGGCTTATCGCCATCGCTGCAATCCGCGACGGGAAATATGCGACTGCCTTCCCGTTCTACGGAGCTGAACGGCGCGGGGCACCGGTTGTGTCGTTTGTCCGGATCGATGACAACCCCATCAAGGTCTACAGCCAGATCCGGGAGCCGGATATGGTAGTCGTGCTTGACGCCAGCGTGATGGACACGGTGGACGTGCTCCACGGGCTTAAAAAATCCGGCAGGGTTGTGATCAACAGCGCCCACAAGCCAGACTTCGCAGGGTTCAGGACGTATAATGTCGACCTCACCGGCATCGCGCTCAAAGAGAATCTCGTCGTCGCGGGAAGTCCAATCTTAAACACCCCGGTGCTTGGAGCAATGGCAAAACTTGCCATTATTTCCGCAGATTCGGCAAAGAAGGCAATCACCGAGATGTTTTCCGATGAGCGGAATATCAAAGCCGCAGATGCGGCATACCGGGAGATGGTCGCATGATCTCCGAGCGAAAACGCCTCGCGATGAGCACCCCAAAAGAAGGCGCCGCGGGAAAAACGGGGTCGTGGAGGGTGTTCAGGCCCGTTGTGGACAAGGAGAAGTGCAACGAATGCGGGTTGTGCCAGATGTACTGCCCGGATGCAGCGATCGGTGAGGATCTGGTTGTCGATCTCAACTTCTGCAAAGGATGCGGCATCTGCGCCAACGAGTGCCCAAAGAAAGC
>CAZNIL010000092.1:0-2487 GCA_964573085.1 uncultured Methanoregula sp. | reverse complement strand
ACCTTCAGCTCGTCCTTTGCCATGAACTCAAGGTCGAATTTGTAGAAGTGGGTGAACCCGCAGTTCCGGCACCGGACCGTGAAATGCCTGCAGCCGATAACGATATCGTGGGGGCCGGTCACATGGCAGTTCCGGCACTGCGCAGCGCTTTCCAGTTCCCACATGTCATAGCACCCGATTTTTGTGTACGTGCCCGGCTGGCTCACGTCCTCGATACGAGGTATGAAGACCCGGGTTGCACCGCAGTTGTCGCACGCGACCTGCGCTTTGTATGGCACGGCTTTGATGATCTGGTCTGCTACCTGTTTGCAGTGGTAACAGTCAGTACGGTAGGTCAGAAAGATAAACCGGTCGCTCATGTGTGGTAGGTGCACGCGAGGGGTAATGAATTTGTTGCACAGGAGCCGGGTTCCATTTCACATCCCTTGTAGTGTCGTTCTTGCAGAACTCGGGTTAAAATCTGATAACAGAAAGAAACCTTAAACGGTGAAATCATTATCTTATAATGAGGAGTGTTGTTGGTACGTGTGACACGATATTGGGATACGGTGTGCATAACAACAGCATGAGACTATGACGAAGTGTCCGAAATGCGGCAAAGAGATCGAGAAAGAAGGTCACCGGTGCTGCACCGCGTGCACTCTGAAACATGATGCGATCCGCCGCGGGGATGGGGGGCTTCGTTGGGAGTACACGATCCCGCTGGTAAAAAACATGGTCCTCTGGCGCGACCTTGTCCTTGCTCTGGGCCTGCCCGTACTGGTCATTGCAGTCATCGTGGTTCTCTTTTCCAATGCCGTTGACCGCCTCAGAGTGTTGATGTTGTTTGGTGTGCTCTTTTTGATCTTTTTGCTCATCGCATTCATCGTCATGGTGGCTATATCACGTTCTCTTGGCGGAGGACTTGCCGCCAAGTTCTATGTCAATAATGCCGGCGTCGGCTATGAAGCGGGGAGTCCCGCAAAAAAGATCTCCCATGGGACTCTTATCCTCTCGCTCATGTCCGGCTTGATCACGGCGGCAGGCACAAGCCTTATCGCGATCTCGCAGGAAGAGAACTTTATCTCATGGCAGGATGTGCGCAGTGTAAAGATCTATTCCCGCCAGAGAATAATACACATCAGCAGCAAGGAGCTGCTCAACCCTATCGCCCTTTACTGTACTGAGGAAAATTTTGGCAGGGCCTCGGACATCATCGCTAAAAAAGTGTCGCTGTCATCCATAAAAACCTGACCGGGTTTTACTGCGGGATTTAAAAAGCATCTAAAATAAAACTACAGCGTTTTTAAACACGTTGAAAAAAGGTTGAGAGGGGTTGTTTTAATAATCGCCCATGCCGGGAGGCATTCCGCCGCCCATGCCGCCCATTCCACCGGGAGGCATTCCGCCTTCGGGTCCTGCGGGGGACTTGGACGATGCGATCACATCGTCAATGCGGAGGATCATAATTGCTGCTTCTGCAGCGGATGAGATTGCCTGCGTCTTGACGCGGAGCGGTTCGACTACGCCTGCTTTCAGCATGTCAGCCGCCTTACCGGCAAATACATCCAGTCCAAACGTCTTCTTGCCCTTCTCATGGGCTGCACGGATCTCCACAAGCATGTCAATCGGGTCAAGGCCTGCGTTCTCTGCGAGCGTGCGCGGGATGATCTCAAGTGCGCTTGCAAACGCCTCGATAGCAAGCTGTGCCCTTCCGCCTACGGTTGCGGCATACTCGCGGAGACGGAGCGAGAGCTCGGTCTCGGGTGCACCGCCACCGGCAACAACCTTGTGATCTTCGAAGACAACCCCAACAACGCGGAGTGCATCGTGGATTGCACGTTCGAGCTCGTCGACAACGTGCTCTGTCCCGCCCTTGACGATGATGGATACTGCCTTGGGGTTCTTGCACTTCTCGACAAATGTCATCTCTTCGCCGCTGACCTTGCGCTCCTCGACGAGTCCTGCCTTCCCGAGTTCATCCTTGCTGATTGCATCGATGGATGAAACGAGGCTTGCGCCGGTTGCGCGGGCGAGCTTCTCCATGTCGCTCTTTTTCACACGGCGTGTGGCAAAGATACCTGCCTTTGCAAGGTAGTGCTGGGCGATGTCATCGATACCCTTCTGACAGAAGAGGACGTTTGCACCGCTTGCGACAACCTTGTCGACAATGTTTCTGACCATCCGCTCCTCTTCATCGAGGAATGCCTGCAGCTGGTCGGGACTGGTGATGTTGATCTCAGCGTCAACTTCGGTCTTCTTGAACTCGACTGCAGCGTTGAGCAGCAGGATCTTCGCGTTTGTCACCTTCTTTGGCATCGAGGGGTGGACACGTTCCTTGTCAATCAGTACACCCTCGACAATCTCAGAGTCGTCGATGGATCCGCCGGTCTTCTTCTCGACCTTGATGTTTTCGATGTCAACAGTGCCATCCTCATCGGCAACCATGGTGACTGCCTTGACAACAAGCTCACAGAGTGCATCCTTTGATGCCTCGGCTCCCTTGCC
>CAZNIL010000091.1:0-5327 GCA_964573085.1 uncultured Methanoregula sp. | reverse complement strand
CCCCCTCCTCCCCCGCACCTGATACCCGCTGCGCCGGTTCAGGTTCAGGCGCCGTCCTGCTCTACATGCGGCGCACCGCTGAATCCTGACAGGAAATTCTGTGGCTCCTGTGGCGCCCCAATCGTAACCGTATTCCCTGTATCAGGACCCGTTCCCGTCGTCACCCTATCTGTGCCTGCACCGGTACCCTCCTTTGTTTGCGTTTCCTGCGGCAATCCCCTTTCCGGAAAGGAAAAATTCTGTGGCTCCTGTGGCGCAACGGTAGCAGCCCCCGCATCTCCGCTCCCGCCCCCCCCGCTTCCCCCGGTATCAGCAACATTACTGGTTCCGTCGCCTGAACCGGTCACAGTTCCGGCCCCGTCCTGCGCCTCCTGCGGCAAGTCACTGGGTCCAGAAGCAAAGTACTGCGGGGTGTGCGGGGCTCCCGTCGGCTCACCATCACTGCAATCGAGGGAAAATTCGAGTTTTTGATTGGCGAGGACGAACGGTTCAATGCCCTCCTCAGACAGGTCTGTGGGAAAAGTATACCTGCCGTTTGGGTATAACCCGGCAGGTGGTATGAGGTTCAAATTTTTTTTAACTTTTTTATGGGGATCTTGGAAAAAAGGGAGAATTTACTCAATCATAATGGCCGGTTTGAACGGCAGCGCCATTGACGCTTTTGCGTGAGTCGCGCTCTCCGCATCCGTGATGTGGACCACGACACCGAACTCTTTTTCAAGGAATGATTGTGCCTGTTCAAAGACTGCACGCTCGTTGACACCATCGCCTGCGATCAGTTCCACGATCTGCGGGGGGAGGCGGTGAATGAGGGTGGTGCACTGCTTTGCCGCATCGGTTGCCTCTTTACCGCGTTTGCGCATAGCATCATCTTTCATGATCTCGCGTATGGCGAGGTTTTTGTCCGGTGCACGGGCAATCGTAGTGAAGACATCGTGTTTCCAGCCGGGGGCGAGTGAGATGGTGATGGATTTGGGCGTGATTTGGATGAGTTTTTTAATCGACTCTATATCCTCAACGGTCCGCAGGAGCAGCTCCTCGGCAAGTTCAATCCGGCGGTTTTTGAGTTTTTCGTCAGCGACCGGCCAGTCTGCAAATGAGGCAAGCCCCTGCCCCCCAATATCTTCCCAGAGTTTCTCGCAGGTAAAGGGAATGAACGGGGCGAGCAGGCGCACCCAGGCAGAGCACAGTGAACGGAGCATTCCACTGCCGTTGCTTTCTTTAGGCAGTCGGCGGCGGTACCACTTCAGGTCGTTCTCGATTCCAAAGAACGACTCCTGCAATGCCTGCCGGGTCTGGAAGTTGTCGAGCGCTGCTGTTGTCTTTTCGATATGGTCCTGCAGCCGGCTTGTGAGCCAGATATCGATGTCCTTTAGCTCGCCGCTCACATCCTTCATCTCGTGGATGGCATAATAGAACCTCTCGATCTGCTTTTTTGTGGAGATTACCAGTTCGTTTCTCCAGTCAAAGTCCTGCCATGGCTCGGCGCTTCCCATCAGGAACATCCGCACCGTATCGGCGCCAAATTCTCCGATCGCGTCTTCGAGCAAAAAGACATTGCCCTTGGATGAGGACATCTTGGCGCCGTTCAACAGCCCCATGCCAAAGACAACCATCCCTTTGGGCAGCTTGTCTTTTGGGAAGATAGTGACATGGTGGAAGATCTGGAAGGTGAGGTGGTTTGAGATAAGGTCCTTTGCCGAGAACCGGAAGTTGTACGGGTACCAGTAGAGAAACTCCTTTCGCATGGCATCCAGTTTCTCTCTTTGTGGCAGGTTGGGGGACTCTTTTCCTAGGAATATGTAATCGAAGACATCGGGTGAAAGGACGTTGGGGTCCATCGTTTTGATCCGGTGGGCAATTGTGTAATACGCCATGTAGATGGTCGAATCGGAGAGGGGTTCGATGAGCTGGGTCGTGTCCCAAGGGAACCGTGTGCCGAGCCCGACACGGCGGGTGCATGCCCAGTCCTTGAGCCAGTCCACCGTCCGGTCAAACTCAAGCCGGACTTCCGGGGGGACGAGCGCCATATCATGCAGCTGATCCGACACCTGCTTCTTCCATACCGGGTCACTGTACTTCAGGAACCACTGGTCGTGGAGGATCTTCACCATTACCCGGTTACCGCACCGGCAGACCACGGGACGGGTGTCAAACTCGTACATGACCACCGACCCGTACTTGTCGGTCATGAGCGCTGCGACCTCGTCGCGGGCTTCCCGCACCGGCTTCCCGCCGTACCGGTCAAAGAGTTTCCCTTTTGCAAATTCCGCAGAGTAGATCTCCTGCGTGAGCGCGTCCATGCGGGTATCAAGCTGGCTGGTAATGCCTGCTCTCTCGACTGCGTCCTGCGCCGGAACCTCGCCATATCCTTCAACTTTTATTAACGGAATGGGTCTGATGGTGGTATATTTCCCCTGCCGCTGGAGGTCTCGTAATGCAATATAATCGAACGGTGCATGGGCAGGGACGCTCATCACCATGCCCGATGCCATATCCGGGTCGACAAAGTCTGCCGGGAGGACCGGGATCTCCCCGCAGAGCGGGTGGGAAACTAGTTTATCGACCAGATCTTTACCGGGGATCTCTTTCTCCACAACCACGGAATGGTCCTGCAGTGCAAGTTTTTCTGCCGCTTCCCGGGAAATCACCCATGGTTTGTTGTCAACACATGCCCGCACATAGGTCACTGCCGGGTTCACCCAGAGGTTGGTTACACCGTGAATTGTTTCGGGACGCAGCGTGGCAGTCGGGATCACTGCGTCACCGAACTGGAACATAACAAGAGTGAATTTGATCACTTCTGCATTATCGCCTTCAAGGAGGTCATGGTCGCCGACAGGGTTGTCGTCATACGTGCAGTACCGTACCGGGTGTGCCCCTTTGATCACATGCCCTGCCCCGTAAAGGTGTTTCCACTGCCACTCGATGAATTTTGAATAGGTCGGGTCGACCGTCGTAAACCGGCGCCGCCAGTCGATGGAAAGGCCGCAGGCAGTCATTACGCGCTGGTATTCATCGGAAAAGTGTTTGACAATCGTCAGGGGTTCGTTGAATTTTGCAAGGACATCCTGCGGGACCTTGTAGAGATCCCGGTAGAGTCTGATAGTCTTTTCATCGTTCCTTGCGATCCTTTTTGAGATCCCAATCACCGGAGCACCGGTCACGTGGAACGCCATCGGGTAGAGGACCTGCCGCCCCCGCATCCGCCAGAACCGTGCAATCACATCAGGAACGATATATGTTCTCCCGTGCCCAACATGCATGGCGCCGCTCGGATACGGATACGCAACGGTCAGGTAATATTTCTCTTTATCCGAAAGGTCTGGTTCGAATGCATGAGCCCACTGTCCCTGTGCTTTTTTTTCAAATGCACCCAGATCAAATCCGCTCAATGTTGTTTCACCATCCTGATAAAGAACCACTCATTGAATAACCGGTCACACGGGGCGCAGTTTGATGATTTCTCCTGCAGTATAGCGACGGATCATTTCCTGCGCAATGCTCGAGTTCTTGGCAAGGTGGATCTCGCCGTTCTCGTTTACGGTTGCGGTAAAAAGGTATTCCTTGCCCGCAAAGACGTCCACGATCTTGCCGTTATGTTCAGGAGCGACAATTGTCAACTGTTTTTTATCGATTTGGATCTTCACCCCCCCGCCAAGGTTGAACTCCTCCTCATCTTTTTTCTGTCTCTCCTGTTCATTCCTTGGTTTGATGTCGATCCCGATCCCGATCTTGTTGACAATAGCCGAGATGTTCTTGCCGCCCTTCCCGATCGCAGCCGGGACATCCTTGTCATCGATATACACGACCGCCTTGGTGTCGCTGATCATCTGCACATCAATTTCTCCATCAGTATATCGCCCGATCTCCCGCTGGATCTCCTTCTCAGAGAGTTTCCACCCCGTCCGCTTGTCGCCCTCTTCCCGTGGCATCGTCTCTGGAGCAGGAGTCCGGCTCTGCGGGACTGCCTGAGCCAGGGGTAATGAGGGAATTGCCCGTAGCACCGGTTTAACCGGCATGTCGGTTTGTTCGGCAGCACCGGTTACGGGTATGATGATAGTCTCGCCATCATACCGGAATACGTTAAAGGCAAGCTCCTGGGACTCGTACTCGGTTATCGTCGTTACCGGGCGAATATGCATCTCATTTGCCATCCCGTCCGGCACCTTGATGGTGAACCCGACATCGTAGATCTTGGTGATAATGCCCTCTTTGACAAAGATGATCGTATTGATGATCTGCGAGAGAACGCCATAGTCCACCCGGTCTGAAAACCTCTGGAGTGCGTCCCGTACATCCGTTGCATGGACGACACCGACCATCCCTATGCCTGCAAGCCGCATGTCTGCAAATGTCCTGAAGTCCTCGTTTTTGCGCAGCTCGTCAAAGATGACAAAATCAGGGCGGATGAGCATGAGTATATCAGCAGTGTTCTGCATGCTCCCGTCGAGCATGGTATACTGCGTAATCTGGTCGGGCACCTGGAGTTCCCGTGGCGCTTCCATGGTCTTGACCACAAACCCGCTGTCGCACAGATACGTGGCAACACTCTGGGCAAGCGTTGTCTTCCCGGATCCGGGTGCACCCGCGATAATCATCCCGCGTTTCTCACCGGAAAGCCGTTTCCTGATAACGTCTGCCTTCGAGTAATCGGCAAGCGTTAAATCGACGATGGGACGCACTGCGGTGATCTCCATGCCGTCGGAAAACGGCCGACGCGCGATCGCGATCCGCATCGACCCGATCTGCACGACGGTGATCCCGCGCTTCTCCACTTCGATGAACCCGTCGGGACTCCTCTTTGCCCGCTCAAGGATTTCCTGCGCCAGTGACCGCAGTTCATACTCCGTCGTCGGCTGGTCGCGTATCTGGACGAGTTTCATCGCGCTGATAGTCCCCTTCTTTGCGACCGGGCAGACACGCTCTTTGAGGTAAATGGCGATCGTGTGTTCGTCAAAGAACTGGTCGATGCCCAGCGGGACAAAGTCGGTAATCTGGGGTTTGAGATACGTGACGTTTAACCCTTTTGCCCGTGCGACTTCCGCCTGCACGCTGTCGCTTGTGATGAATTGTGCAGCATTCTCAATCGCGATCTGGCGGATCATGGCGTCGATTTCCCCGCCGCTTGCCAGTTTCACCTGTTCAAGCGTGGGGCGTTCTCCGGAGAATTTGAGCTCGATTACTTTCTCTTCTGCCAGCCTGCAGAGTGACTGGAGCTCGTTCAATCCGGAAAATCCGATCTCTCTTCCCTGGTTTGCCTGCGCTTCGAGTTCTGCGACAACCGCTTCAGGGATAATTATTGTTGAACCCTTATAATCCCCCGT
>CAZNIL010000090.1:0-5390 GCA_964573085.1 uncultured Methanoregula sp. | reverse complement strand
ATCCTTGACTGCCTGCTGGAGCAGAAGAAGTACCAGTAACGTCTCCTTTTTTTTATACCATTTTAGTACGGGACGAAAAGTACACGGGTGCATTCCCTGAACGTTACATGTCTTTTTTTGCACCCAGCAGTTCCATTGCCGCCTTTGCCTCACCAATTGAGTACTGGCCGTCGGCGGTAGGCGCACCTGCATGACAGTAGATGAATTCAGAGCCAAAGAGCGGCAGGATGAGACGTGCGTACCGGAACCCTTCACCCATAACACCGGTACATACCGGTTTTCTCGCGGCATGGGTAAATGCGATCATCTCGATGATGTCCTCTTCGTGCCGGGGAGTCACGACAATTTTCGGGATATCGCCATACGCACGGAGCTCGCGCTCCTGCCCGAAGAGTTCAAAAATCGAAGGCATGCCTTGTGTATGAAAGGATGCGATGATTGTCACATCCTGCGCCCGGATAGTGTCGGCATGGGTGGAAAACCGCTGCTCGATATCAATAAAATCCACGTGCGGGATGACCGGCTGGATCGCCCGGAACCATTCCCCGGCATCTCCGACAAACTTCCCCCCCTCATCGGCAGACCGCAGCGTCGCAATGACCGGCAACCGCGTCTGCTGCCGGCACTCTGCAACACCCAGTGCGCAGTTCCCCTCCATGAGGTCGAGCCGGAGTTCGATCAGATCGGCACCTGCCGCTGCTGCTGCAATGACCTGTGCCGGATCGGTAATCGAAGCCACAATTCTCATGCTGGTACTGATCTCTTGGCACGCGATTATTAAAAACGCGGTGCCCGCAGCCAGAGGTACCAGGAAGTGTATACGCACCGTGAACCTTCATCGCGCTGTCCACCTTCACCGTAAGGGGATAGTGTATATCCCATTCCTTTCATATCCTATTGAACGAAGCCTATGGAGGACGTTCCGGTTACGCACTATTTCGAACATCTTGCCGGTGCAACGGTGAAATTTGTACTGATCGCCATCGCCCTGCCGCTCCTCCCCGTCATTATGTTCAATGAGCCGTTTTCCCCGGTCCTTGCTCTCGTGACCAGCACGTTTGTAATCGAGTATGGTGCTGCACCCATCGGGATCGGGATGGGACTGGACCCTTTTTATGTCCTCTTCACGCTCACCTGCATCGCAGTGGGTGTGACACTCTTTCTTTTCGATATCTTTGACATGATGGGGGAACATTCAGAACGGGTCGCACGGTTCCTTGATAGTGCGGGAAAAAAGGCCCGGCAATCGAAAATCCTGTCAAAATACGGGATCTACGGCCTCGTGCCCTGTGTCATGACCCTGGGGTTTTACGCCTGCCCGCCCGTCGCATGGGTCTTTGGCTGGCGCCGTGACATCTCCATTTTCATGATCATGACCGGGTACATCTCCATCTCGATTGTGACTCTCCTCATCTCGATGGGCATCTTCGACCTCCTGCTCCGATAACACCTGACCGTATATGCCGTTAACATCTCCGTACCCAAAGGGCAAAAGACTCCCGGAACTTCTGGCTCCTGCAGGGTCGCCGGAGGCTTTTTCTGCAGCGATCGCTGCCGGGGCTGATGCAGTCTACCTGAGCGGGCAACAGTTCGGCGCGCGTAAGTATGCCCGGAATTTTTCAAACGTCGAGATCGAACGGTCGGTTGCGTTCGCCCACCTCCGGGGGGCCCGCGTGTACGTCACCGTCAATACCCTTGTCCATGACCGCGAGCTTGCCGGTGTGGGGGATTACCTTGTCTGGCTCTACTCCATCGGTGTGGACGCAGTCCTGGTGCAGGATATCGGCGTTGCAACGCTTGCCTCTGCCATTGTCCCGGGACTTCCTCTCCATGCATCCACCCAGATGACGATCCATAATGCCGGGGGGGTGCTCTGGGCAGCAGCGAGAGGCTTTTTACGTGTCGTCCTCGCCCGGGAGCTCTCTTTAGAAGAGATACAGGAGATCTCACGTGCGACAGAACATACCGGGATCGGGCTTGAAATATTTGCGCATGGGGCGCTCTGCTACAGTTATTCCGGGCAGTGCCTCCTCTCTTCGCTCATTGGCGGGAGGAGCGGGAACCGGGGGATGTGCGCCCAGCCCTGCCGGAAACCCTACACACTGGTGACCGGTACACCGGACCACTACGGGCGCCCGTCTGACGTAATTGACCTTCCGCTGACCGACCGGTACCTCCTCTCTCCAAAAGACCTCTGCACGTACACCGGACTGGAGCGTCTTGTACAATCCCCCGTCATCTCCCTCAAGATCGAGGGGAGAATGAAATCACCGGAATACGTTGCCATCGTTGTATCGACATACCGCAGGGCGCTCGATGCCATCGCACAGGGCAGATGGAAACCGGAGGAACCGGATATCCGGGACCTTGCGCTTGCATTCAACCGCGGGTTTACCCGGGGATACATGTTCGGGGAGCGTCACGCCTCCCTGATGGGCAGGGAACGGCCGGATAACCGGGGGCTCCTGATCGGGACCGTCACGGGATACGATACCCGCAGCAGGGAAGTGACCATTCACCAGACAGCGCCTGCCGGATTGTTACCGGGTGACGGGCTGGTCTTCAGGAATCCCGGGCATCCTGAGGACGAGATCGGGTTCCCGCTCAACACCCTGCCACGGCAGGAAAAAGGTGTCATCAGGCTCACGGTGCCCCGCCCGGTACAACGCGGCGCGCTCGTCTTCCTCACATCGAGCACTGCACTCACGGCAAAAGCGCACCGCATCATGACCACTCCTCCATCGTTTTTCCCGCACCCGTTCCCCATCGATCTTACGGTGCGGGTGAGCGAAGACGGCATTGTGGCACTTGATGGCATGATCGATGCCGGTGGTGAGAAGAAGGTGCCGGTGTTGTCCTCCCCGGACGTCAGGTTATCCCCCGCACGCACCCGTCCGCTGACAAAAGACCAGTTCGAAGCCCGGATGAGAAAGACCGGGGGAACCCCCTTTGTCGTACGAGGGTTCAGTCTTGATTATCGCGGGGGGATGTTTGCACCTGTTGCAGAACTCAACCGTATGCGCCGGGAATTCCTCGTAATGGCAGAAGAGGCGCTCATCAGGGAGTCACGGCCCACTGATACCGAAATCGGGCGGGCACGGGCCCGGATGGACGAACTTGCACGCCGGTTCAGCACACCAGACAGCCCTCGCAGACACCATGCACCAAAACCCCTCGCACTCAGCGTTTATTGTGACAGCATTGAAGGAGCAACGGCAGCTTGTGCAGCAGGATGCGACACCATCGTCTTTGAGCCCTGGTCGGAAGGCGTGACCCCGCCAGGCTGCCGGAATGCCTTCCCCAAATTTGTCGAAGAACAACTCCACGCTGTCCTTGCGATCTGCGATGAGGCAAACATATCTCTGGTCTGGAAACTTCCACGGATAACCACAAAGCCTGAGCTGGACAAGGTGCGTGCACTCCTCCCCCCACTCCGGAACAGGGGGCTGGCTGCGTGCATGGCAGACAGTACCGGGGCGGCAGCCGCAGTACGAGACGTGGTGCCAAAAATGCAGATTGCAGGGTCTGCCGGCCTCAACATCTTCAATCACATGACCGTACAAAGCCTTGCACCTCAGTTTTTCCGGCTCACGGTATCCCCCGAACTCTCCATACCGGAGATTGGGGAGCTGGTCAAGCGTACCCGGGAAGAGGGGTGCAGCACTGAATTTGAACTGATTGTTCAGGGAAATGCCGAAGCAATGGTTTCTTCTGACTGCCTGCTCCAGCCACACATTCTCTGCAAAGCAGGAGCGGGGGACAGCAGCGCGCCGGGAATTTTTTATGGGATCCGTGACAGCACCGGAAGGATATTCCCCGTGCGTACTGACGGGTCATGCCGGACCCGTATATTCAACGCAGTCGAGACCTGTCTTCTCGACCATATCCCGTCACTCGTGCGGGTGGGTATCGGTGCGGTTGCCATTGACGCGCGGGGCAGGACACCCGCCTGGGCAGAAGAGATGGCAGGGCTCTACCGCGAAGCAATCCGGATCGCACAAGAGGACAGTCCGGATTCCCCCGGGAGGCTCATGCAGCTCAAAGAGCAGGCGAATGCGATCTCCCTTGGCGGGATTACTGCAGGTCATAGTGTCCGGGGGCTTGACGAATCGTAATAAAAACCACAAAAAAAGCTCTGTTAAAATCATCGATTTTTATAACGTTCTTGGGGGAATTAATCGTCGCTGGAAAGCGAGGATTGATTGGAGAAACTATATCAATGGTTTCGACCTTTCTGCCGTTTCCAAAGGGAAGGGCAAACTTGAGAAGATTTCCTTCCGGGAAATCTTCGAGTTGACTCCCGCCACTGTGGCACAGCGAAAATATCTTCGATATTTTCTCGAATCTGTCCTGCTTTCGAGCACGACAGATATCCCCCCTTGCGATATCCATGGAAAATCAGTTCAAATTGGATCTCTATTACTAATGTGAGATCAGGGATTTCTACAGAGCCCCCAAAATCGCTCCCAAATCTTCATCTTTTTTTAACCGGAACACTCCATTAGAAGTCAGGGAGAACATAACCATGTCTTCACCGCTGATCCTCGTCAACCTTAAAACGTACAAGGAAGGGATGGGTGCCCGCGCCCATGCAATCGCGACTGCAGCGCAGATGGTCGCACAGGAAAGTGGCGTTTCCATTGGGATCGCCCCGTCGTATATTGACCTCCATCCTCTCGCCCATCATTTTTTGATCCCGGTCTATGCCCAGCATGTTGACGGGACACAGCCCGGTGCCCATACCGGGCAGATCACCGCCCATGCTATCAGGGCTGCCGGCGCCAGCGGCTCGCTCGTCAACCACTCCGAACGCCGCCTGAGCCTTGCAGATATCGAAGCATCGGTGCAGGCGCTCAAAGATCAGAACCTTGTAGCAGTAGTCTGCTCGAATAACGAGAGGACGAGTGCAGGCGCAGCAGCGCTTGAACCGGACTATGTCGCAATCGAGCCGCCGGAGCTGATCGGCAGCGGGGTCTCGGTCTCGAAAGCGAACCCCGAGATTATCAGGCGGTCCATTGCTGCCGTACATGCAGTGAACAAAAACGTGAAAGTGCTCACGGGAGCAGGCATCCAGTCAGGGGAGTGCGTGAAGATTGCCGTTGACCTCGGGACTGACGGTGTGTTACTCGCGTCGAGTGTTGTAAAGGCACCCGAACCGGCAACAATCTTACGGGACCTTGTTTCAAAACTCTAAAACCATCCCTGCAGGGATAACCACCAGACGAGGCTGGGATTCACAAAAAACAGCCATCAAAACCGGTTAAATATTATATCCGCATCAAAAACCAAAAATTACTAATATCTTTTTTCGCAGGGTAGCAGGTATGCTACCGCCGCCTACTCTCAAGGATATTACGCGATCAGGGAGATCAGGTCGTGCTTGGTGATCA
>CAZNIL010000089.1:0-5420 GCA_964573085.1 uncultured Methanoregula sp. | reverse complement strand
GAGCGTCTCCCTTCGTAATTTAATATTCTCCCCGATGCCCATGGATTCACCAGAACGATTTGGTTTACAAAACGGTTGATTATACTACTATTTGTAACCTGATATTTATAGGTGTTTCAATTGTTTTTACAAAAAGATCGCGATGCTTTGGGAGATAGCGGAGTAATTTACTTTAATAGAGATTTTGATTCTTTAGCTGAAAATTTTCTTATGCCGTATATGCTTTCAACAATGCCCGGAACATTTTCCCGTGATTTGGGTATTTGAGGTGCAATAATTCATGAACGATAATTTTTATCCGTTCCTCTTTTGGCTGCCGGAGGATCGAACGATCGAATGTAAGCCGGCCACGGCTCGAACAGCTAGCCCATTTATTTTTCATTTTACGGAGATGGAGTTCTTTTACTTCAACGCTACATGTTTGCGCCCAGCTGAGAACTGATTTTTTGAAAAATTCGGGTGAAATCATGAGGAGGCTCTTCGCAGTACTGTGAGGATCTGGTCAACAATCTTCTTTGTTGCCCGGATATCAGCAGATCCGGACTGAAGGAGGATCTTATACATTTCCCCTTTCACTTCTCTTGCCTGCTGCTCGCTCTGGCGCCAGTGAGGATATTTCTTCAGGAGATCATTCATCGAACGGGCTTTGCTTTCCGGATCCTCCACATCGTTCTTCTGGAGCAGCCAGAAGATGGAGAATTCTTCTATGGAGATATTACGCTTCTCCTGTTCTATTCTGGCCTGCTGGATCTCGGTAATGATCTTTTTTAATTCTTCAAGTGTGTCCTGTGTCGTCTTCTGGCGATCTTTGTAGAGCTGGATTACTGCATCTGCTTTTTCCCCGATTGAAAGGAGATAGGGGGATTCGTCCTTGTCCTGTTGGATGTGTCCTGATATTATCTTGATAAGGTTGAACACCTTCTCGATATCAGAAACCGGTCGTTCATCGATTCGCCTGAGAACCTTATCGTCAATTTCATAGATCTTTGTTGGAGCGCCGATCCCGCTGCTGCCGGTATGGCGCTGGACGAGCTGAGCAACTTTCTTGGAGAAGTCCCGGTCGATGAGCAGTGCGGGATCGAAATTCTCCTTAACCATCCGGTACATCCTGACCAGTTCTTCCATATCATCTATGTATGGCCGGAGAAACGAATCCGGGGAGAGAATATCATAGATGTCCGATAGTTCTGAAAAGGTTGTGTAGAAGGTTTTCCGTTTCTCTTCGTCAAGGAAGTATTCGAGCACGGCCTCGACTGCTTTATCCTGCGTTTTTCCTTTCCAGAGAGTCAGGTATTCCGACTGTACCTTGGTCATTAAACTGGTGAACCGGACCCGGAGCACATCAAGGTCATCGATGATCCCTTCGATGTCGCTGGAATCAAACGCCAGCGCCTTTTTCAGGTTGCCGAAGATTCCGACAATGTCCAAGACAAAACCGGCTTTCTTCGCCTTGCCGGATTCATCTTCGAATGGCCGGTTCACACGGGCGATGGCCTGTAAGAGTACGTGATCCCGCATTGGCTTGTCAAGGTACATACAGTATAAGATCGGGGCATCAAACCCGGTGAGGAGTTTTTCTGTGACGATCAGGATCTTCGGGTTGCTTTCGGGTGAACGGAACGCTTTCCGGATCCGTTTCTCCTCGTCTTCCGTATGGTAATTTGCTCTCAGGTCATCTTCGTCGTCTGATCTTGAACTGTAGACAACTTCGCTGTACTCTTTCGGCAGGATCTTGTCGATCTCTTTTTTGTAAAGAGCACATGCTTCGCGGTCGACTGCGACGAGGAACGCTTTGTAGCCCAACGGTTCGATGGTGTTTTTGAAATGATCCGCGACAAACTGTGCCACCTTCGGGACCCGTTCCGGGCTCTTCATCATGTTGCGGAGTGTTACCGCCCGTTCAAGTGCCTTGTTGAGTTCTGCAATATCATTGACCCCTTCAGTTGCTGCAAGGTCGAGAAATTCTTTCTCCAGTGTCAGCCGGTCAACAAGGAGGTCGTTGGGTGCGAGCGCGTAATGGAGGGGAACGGTTGTTCCATCCTGAATGGATTCGACAATGCGGTACCTGTCGAGGTATCCTTTCGGGGGATCGTCTTTCCCGAATGTAAGGAATGTCCCCTGTCCGTATGCGGTCTGGTCAATGGGGGTGCCGGTGAATCCGATGATGGTCGCGTTCGGGAGTGCAGCCATGAGGTACGTGCCCAGCTTGCCGGTTGTCGTGCGATGTGCCTCATCGACAAGGACAACGATGTTCTTCCGGGTATTGACCGATGCCGGCATCCCGTCAAACTTGTGAATCGTTGAAACGATCAGCCCCCGCTGGTCCCCTGAGAGCAGATCCTGCAGGTGCACCTTGTTTTCCGCGACTTCAAGGTTTTTAATTCCGACAGAATCCAGGTTCCCGAAGAGCTGGCTCTCCAGTTCGTTCCGGTCGACCAGCATCAGCACGGTCGGGTTCTGGAATGCCGGATCTGTCAGGATCTTCTGGGCGGCAACAATCATCGTGTAGGTCTTCCCCGATCCCTGCGTATGCCAGATAAGCCCCCGCTTCCGTGTCGTTTCCGCAGAACGTTCAACGATCTTTGTCACCGCCCGCATCTGGTGCTGGCGGAGTACGACTTTTTTGAGTTCATCATCCTGCCGGGTGAATAAAATCCCGTCAGAAATGAGTGGGACCAGCCGGCCCGGATCGCAGAACGATTTTACCAGTGTCTCATAATTCCCCGGAGTCTCTTCCTTCCAGTTGAAGAGCGTCTTTTTCGATGTATTCCACGTGGCGCTGTAATAATACCGGATGATGTGTGTCAGGGTATAGAGCTGGAGAACCGACATCAGTTCCGGGCAGTCGCGGTGATAGCGCCGGATCTGGTCGAGGGCTTCTGCAATACCTCCCTTTTTGTGCGCCGCTTTTGTCTCGACAAAGAAGACCGGGATCCCATTGATGAGGAAGACGATATCGGCCCGGATTGTCCTTGTGCCGTTGGTGAACGAGAACTCATCCGTGATCTGGAGAGTGTTGGCTTTCGGGTTGTCCGTGTCAATGAACCGGACATTGCGTTCCCGCCTTTCGGCAGGGACAAAGATGGTCTTTGCACCTTTGAGATATTCCCAGACAACCAGATTTCCCTGAATCGATGGCGGCACCCGCTCGATCTGTTTGATCAGTTCGGCCGCCAACTCCCGGGTCATGAACCCGATGTTGAGCTCTACAACCTGATCGATGAACGTCTCCCGGAAGATGATCCCGGTCGTCCCGCCTCTCAATGTCTCCGCACGTTCCGGCGGGACGTACTTCCACCCGACAGATTCAGCATAGGAGATGAACGGATTCTGCACCGATCCCCGTTCACCGCCAAGAACCATCGTTCACTCCTCTTGTGATGCTAACATCTAGGATATATGTCAAACGATGAATTGTATGTATCACACGATATTTTTAACCCGGATTTCTCGCGTTTAGTGAGACAGAAAATTATCGCGCTTTAACAGGAGCTTTGTCCATATCGGATTGTGGAATCCATAACCAAAAATTCAAGGGATAGTTTGGGTCACGCGTCCATAGCCCCTTCTTTGTTTTCAGACTGACACCAAGACGATTTTTTTTGCATAAACGATTGAAATGATTGAGTACTTTACACCGTTCTTTATCGCGATTCGTCAAACATATCGGAGGCTCTGGTTGAAAAAATCTTGTCTGTCCACTTGATAAGAACTGCCATTCATCGAATTTCGGATAACTCGCCCAAGAATATGAAGCCATACCAGCGAACAGATCACAGATTTGAACCGGATAACATTGTGAGGACTTCACATCTTGGATCCTTACGAGGCCTTTCAGATTTTTCAATCCGGATTCATTGTCTGGTATCGATGTTTCATTTCTTAATTTATCCAATTCGCGTTCGGTGAACTGATAAAGACTTCTCCAATCCACGGATCCGTGTTCATCGGGGAACATCTGCCAGATGCAAGGGCCGTCCCATCGCTGCCTGAACACATTTTTTAAAATATGATAATACATTCGTCTGAAATTCTCTTGATCGTCGCGACCCAGAACTTTATGTCGAGAATCCTCAATATCCCAGGTTAGAGTATCTACTCGGAATTCACTTTGTAAAATTTGATCCATCACCAGATTGACAAGTGCAATCGCACAAAATCGCAACTTCGCATCGTTCAGTTTCATCCATTTGAATTCGCGAATGTTCGCTGCTTGTAAAATTGAGAATATCTGCTCATCAATTGAATCCAGATTCCTGTGAGGAAAACTGACCATGGCGATTGATCGATATCGACCGAAATTATGACCTGATTCATCTGAAAATGCACAATGGGTAATCCCTTCAATATCGGTAAAACATGTAGATTTCATACGATTATTGCATTTATCCGAATCTTCGCGGTCATAAGATCATGCAGGAGCGTGGTGAAGAGGGTGTTGAGCGCTTCTTTGCGGGATTGTTCGGCGGCGAGTTTTTGGTCGATGAATGAAAGGATTTCAACAATATGATGCTGAGTCTCTTTGGTGGGAATTGGAACTAAAATTGTTTTAATAATCGTGGCGCTTAAATTCCTCTGATGAGCACCATGTCCAAGTAATCGATTTTTTTCGTAACTGAATTCGAGATAATAATAGAGAAATTGAGTTAACATTTTTTCTGAGGGAAATATTGCTGCCACCGCTTGATTTATCGATGCATCAATTCCTGTAATTCCAACGCGACCGCGAGTAACTCCTTCACCGTACATTGCCATCAAGAGAGTACCTTTGGGAACAATTCGAGCTGAAGAATTTTCTAGTCCGGCTTTGGTAATTTTTTCTTCAGTCATGTCAATTATCGAATAATTAATTTCACCGGTTCTAATCCAAGGGATTTCGCCATTCCAATAGGTGGGTTCATTTCTGCTCGGAGTACCCCCAGAAGCAATTTTTGATATATTACCTAAAGGCTGAAGATCCCACCCCTCCGGCACCTGCCCGATCTCCGTCTCCTTCAGCGCCACTCTCTCCGCCTCTTCCGGCGGCACAGGGCCATACGTGAACAGGTGCTTCATCATCGCCGCTTTGAGCGCCTTTGTCGCCGCGATCACCGCGTTGGTCTTCTCCTTTGCCTCCTGCACGATGCGGAGGACGTGGGCGATGGCGTGCTGTTCAGGGAGTGGGGGGAGGGGAATTGGATAATTTATTATGTGCGGTATTGTAAGGTTTTTAATGTTGGTACCGCCCGCCGATTTTTCAATATATTCCCGATAGACGTTCGTCTGAAAAAGGAATCCTATGAATTCTTTGTTAATAGTATTTGATTGAGGGCGGAAGCAAGCGCAAAACGCACCAAATGACCCATCCCAATAAATATTTAATTGCGCAGCTTTTCCTACGACTGATTTGCTTCCACTGGACATCGCGATGACGATATCTC
>CAZNIL010000088.1:0-5485 GCA_964573085.1 uncultured Methanoregula sp. | reverse complement strand
GACAGGGATTTCACGAGAGCCGTTTTTAATAGAACCGTTATTGCTTTTTATGACGTTTTTGTTTTTGTCTTTTTTTCGGCTGCAGCATTTAATTCTGAAAATATCTCGTTGAGTTCCCCTTCGATATCCGTTGCCGGCGCGTTGAAATCCTTGAGTTCACGCAGCAGGCTCGAATCCTTTGCCTTTTTTGTTGTCTTGGCATCGGATGCCAATGACCGGACCATCTCATCTTCGGCAGATACCGGTGCGGTAAATATTGCCATATCCTGCTGTCCGGCAGGTGGCTCGCCGGGCAGGGCTCCCCCGGCAGGGGAGAGAAGGGCGGGACTTCCGGCGGCTGGTGCCGGGGCTGGTTCGGGCGTTTCCGGCTCCGGCTCGACGGGTTCAAGGGGCGGTGACTGCACCGTAGTACCGGGCCCTGCACCTTCGCGGGAAACCGTTTCGTCCGGTCCCATACCGGTGATTTCGGCATCTTCGAATTCGCCAAAGTCCTTGTCAATAATGTCTGATCCTTCCAACCCGTAATACTCTTCAGGTTCCGGCCCGGTGGCTTCCCCGCCCTCTGCAGGTCCGGCTGGTATTTCCTGCGGGGGAAGGGGGATATCTGCTTCCCCGATCGTAAGGCCGGACGTGGCATCCATGATGGGCGGGGAGTCCGGCAAAGGAGCCGTGCTTTCAGGTGCAGGTACTGTTTTTGTCTCCAGCTCCGCCGTATCAAAGTTGTCAAGAAATCCGGTCTCGAGCTCGTCGCTGGAGAGCGAGAGGAACGGGTCTTCGACCGGTAACGGAGCCTTGCCCCGGGCGCCCCTGCCGGTTCCGGCATCCCCGTCCAGTTCTCCAGCGAGCGCCAGTGCCGATATATCACCATTTTTACCTGCCGTTGTATCGGGGAGGCGGGCAGGTGTAACCGGCTTTTTTGTACCAGCAGGTTTCCGTAATGTGAAGCGGTCAAAGAGCGCCCAGAATGAAGAACCCCTCGGGCTTTTCGGAGAGGGAATTACTTTTTCCTCTTCGATGACAAAGAGCGGCTCCGGTTTTTTTGGTGCGGTTTTTTTGGGAACCGGGATCTTAAACAAGGTTTTTTTCCCATTGTCCTTCCGGATAAATGAGATCTTCAGCAGGTCAAAGGTTGTTCTCCTGATCTCCGCACCGAAACCCGGGCTGAGCAGGACGAGGAGCAAAAACCCGATGAAAGATTCGAGGACGAGGATGAAGAGCAGGGGAAGGTCAAAGATGATCAACGCTGTCCCTGTACCCAGTATGATGATGAAGATGAGCAGGCGGCGGATCGTATCGTTCATTGCATCATCCTCTTCATACGGGGGTTCCTGCCATATTTGTCAGTGCCTCGGGACTGAAGAATATGCCCACGACCATCGGCACGATCAAAAACATAAGTCCGGTCAATATACAGAATATCGCCGTGTAGAAATAATACATGTACCGGTCCCCGCCTCCCACGATCTTTGCCACGATGATATTTGCCGTCGTCGTGATCGTAAGGATGATCGCGACATACGCGTACATGATGGGCTCGGGGAAATTGGTGAACATGTTTAAGGAACCGGAGATGGCGGAGTTCATGGACGCACCTGAGGCAGCTGCTCCGCCGGCGACGCTTGCTGCCTGGAAATGCGACATCATGGACCCGACAGAGCCGGTCAGCACCACCATGATCCGGAAAAGGGCGATGAAGATGCCCGCCATGACGATATGCATCGGCAGCAACATCAGGATAAAACTCCGGGAGAGCATGTCCTTTTTCTCGCGCAGCAGCACCTGGTCGTGCATGGATGACCCGACAATCTTGCCAATGGGATCGGCCGGGCCCCCCAGCCGTATGGTATCGAGGTAGATGTTGAGGTATTTGTGGATCAGGTCGCTTCCTGACTCACCGATGAACCGGTCCCATATCTGCCGTTCGTCAAGCCCGAGGTTCATCTTGGAGTAGACCGAGTTGATGAGCGGTTCTAATGCCATGAATGACTTATGGTCGATTGCTCTCAAAGCGTAGACAGCTGTCGTTGCCTTGCCCCCGGTCACTGCCCCAAGCGTCCTGATGAAGGTGGTGAAATCATTGTCCCGCAGGGTGATATTGTGGTCGTCAATGTACCCGATGATGCCCAGCGGCGCAAGGATAACTCCGACAAGGATGAAGAGAAGCCCTACCGGCACTCCGAGGAACCAGAGGAGCAGGGTGAGAATGACGGCGACCGGCACGACGATCTTTTCCAGTGCGTGGATGGTGTTCTGTTCCTTTGATGACCGTCCCGCGAGACCGTGCGTTTTGGGGTCTTCGGGCACGGACTGGTACATCAGGACGATCCCGCCCGTGCAGATGAGTAAGATGATCCCATACGACATGTTCAGGGTCCCTTCCATGCCCACCGGCGAGTAGATCGCCACCGAGATCATGATGGTGACTGCGATCACGGTACCGGCAAGGAGCATGGCGACATAGGCATCTCCCCACTTGGTCAGGAGTTCGAATCCCTGCTCGTAATGGCCCCGGTACGCGCTCCGGATGGTGGCAATCTCGTTGTTGAGGAACTCCTCGTCGGGGACATTGGAGTTGATCGCGTTTGAGTACCGGAGCAGCATCATCTGCAGCATCTCGTTCTTCGTGCGCTCTGCAACGAAGCTTAAGGACTCCGCATAGCTGTAGTTCCACTTTTTGACATAGTTGTCGACACGCGCGATATACGGGGACGTGATATATTCACTGCGTTCTGACGTGTTTGCAAAGATCTCGGGACGGGACACATTGGCAAGGGCGAGCGATGCCATGTAGGTGATCATGAACAGGAGGTTTGCGCCCATCTTCCGGTTCTCGGCTGCCTGGGCGATCCGCTCTTTGAATGCGGCAACCTGTGATTCGAAAGGAAGGGAACTGCCTCCCTGCATTGAACGGAGACGGTTCTTGATATTCTCAAACATGGGGATCAGGACCCGATGGCAAGGAGCCCCTGCTTCTTGATCTTGGTGATCATGTGGAAGAGGTCCCAGAACCGTGCATAGCCGGCCTTGTGCAGCCGTTCGAGGATCTTTGCCCGGCGGTCCACCTCAAGGTAAATCTCGGCCTTCTTGCTCTCGGGGATCCCCAGCATGGTCGCGATCTTGTTCTCGAGAAGGTAGGAACTGCCCTTGCCGCTCCATGTGAACGTGTCGGTTAACGGTTCCCATGCAAACATCTGGACGAACGTGAACCCTTCGGTCTCGGGGTTATACCCGACCAGTTCGTTGCAGCTGGTCATCCGGCGGACCGTCTGCCCGTCGGGTCGTTTTACCGCGCTTGTGAGGACAATGAGGTTTAAGTTGTCCACGTAGGTCTTGGGAATATTGATCGGTTCCCCGCAGAGACGCTGGACTAATTTTTCAACGGATGCCGAGTGAAACGTGCTCATGACGGGGTGGCCTGTCTGCATTGCGCTGAATGCAACGGATCCCTCGACACCTCGGATCTCACCCACGATGATCTGGTTAGGGCGCTGGCGCAGGGCAGCCTTGAGCAGGTCGTACATCGTGACCTCACCGCTCGTCCCCGTGCTCTCGCCTCTTCCCTTTGCAAGCGCGACTTCCCGCACCCAGTTCCGGTGGGGGAGGTTGAGTTCGGGCGTGTCCTCGATGCTGACGATCTTGTTCTCGGGGGGGATAAACGTCGTGATGGCATTTAAGAACGTGGTCTTTCCGCTCGCCGTTTCTCCTGAAACAAAGACCGACATCCCGTACTCAATGCAGATCCAGAGATAGGCAGCTGCCATGTAATCGATGCCGCCGTTTTCGATGATATTGAGGATGGAAAGGGGGACTTCGTTGACTTTCCTGATGGTGAAGTTGCTCCCGTGCTTGCTGATGTCCGTCCCGTACACGATGTTGATACGGGAGCCGTCCGGCAGCGTTGAATCGACGACAGGGTTCCGGTAGGTGATGGGGCGCTTGATCCGTTCGGCGATCTTGATGACGAACTCATCGAGCTCGCTCGAAACCTTGAACTCGATGACGGATTTTAACCCCTTGAAGATCTTGTGCTCGATGAAGATCGGCCCGACACCGTCGCAGGAGACGTCCTCGATATAGGGGTCGGAGAGGAATGGTTTTAACGCCCCCATGTCGATCTTGTCGCGGATGAGCAGGTACTCGATTGCCCGGTACTCCTCGGGTGTGAGGATGAATTTTCCCTCCGGGGTCACCGGGATTGCCCGGGTTGACGCTTTCTTCCGGTGCGCTTTCTGTGCGGTAAAATCGGTCTTGAGAAAGTTCGTGATCCTTGACCCGATGCCCTTCTTCGTTTCCTTATCGTCGCCAATGAGCGTTGCAATATCGGTATTTTTTGGCTTGATGATCGCGATATTTGCGAGCATCGCTCTCAGCGCATCTCCCCGCTCCTGATCAGTCCGCGGGTCATTTTCGAGACCGTCAATGAGTTCGATCAGCCGGGACTCGATTGCGGGCATGAGATCATACACGGAATGGAGGAATGACGGCTCTATGGGGATGTAAAAGCTCCGCACGTCTTCAGCATCCGGCAGGATGTGGACAAAGGTCGTCTCGTTGACCGGGTAGATGAGGTTCGGGCTCTTCATGGTGCGGAGCTCGGGCTTGAGCTCGGAGAGGAAGAGCGGTATCCCGTAGGTGTTGACCGGAAAGATGGAGAGGTATTCGAGGAGGTGGGGATTTGCCCGGACATATTCCTTGGCATTTGCCGGGAGCATCTTGAAGAGTGCGCTGGTCTCGAGGTCGCCATAGATGTCGGTCGTTTCTGCAATCAGCTCCGGTTTGAAGGGGAGGTTGACTTCTACGGAAAGCGTACCCATGGTCACACCTTTGCAATGCTCATCGGAATAACCTTCATACCATAACCGGGATGGACTTCAAAGCTTACAAGGTTTCCTGACGATTTTTTCGCGCCTTTCACTTTGATCACTTCCAGCACCATGACATACTTGTCGCCCACAAGGGCTTTTCTCATGGTGAAATGTGCGTCGCAGATCGACCTGATGCGCACAAGGGTGTCTTCCTCAAAGGCATACGTGTGGAGCGTGACGAGGATCGTCTTTCCCCGGTCCGCGAGCGATTTGCAGGCAGTGAAGAACGAGACGATGGCGTCGATGTCTGCGTACTCCGTGAAGAGCGTGAGCGAATCGATGATTGCGACCTGCGCGGTGCTGTGCTTGATCTTTGCGACCAGCCCATCGAGGATATGTTCCATCTCGCCCTTTGACCATTCAAACCCGACCACGTGCAGGGGGAAGACCCGCAGGTATCCCCACGCGAAGTATTCCGAGATGTCAAGACTCATGGACTCCATCTGCTTGATAAAACTCTTCGTGGTGTTCTCGGTGGTGAAGAGGTCGACGGAGAACTCCTGTTTCATCGCCCCCCACATGATCTGCTGGGTGATCACGCTCTTGCCCGTATCGTTCTCGCCTTCGATGAGCGTGAGGGACCGCACCGGGAGCCCGTCGGCGATCTTCCTGTCCAGCTC